>JALZVU010000118.1 GCA_023301795.1 Granulosicoccus sp. | reverse complement strand
CGGCCTTTACGCTTTTCAGCTGGTGTGCTGTTCTTGCGCCGTGCACTCTGATAGCCCTTGCCATCTCTGGGCTGGAACGTGGGGATCAGTTGGTCTTTACCATTACCGATAAGCTCGCTTCGGCCCATAGCGCGCAAAGCATCTCGTAGCATTGGCCAGTTCTGAGGGTCGTGATAGCGCAAAAATGCCTTGTGCAGTTTTCGCTGCTCGGCAGTCTTGGGAATAGGGACATCGTCACTGCTATCGCTACGCACACGCTTCAGCGGGTTTTTGCCGGTGTGGTACATCGTGGTGGCCGTGGCCATTGGAGACGGATAGAAGTTCTGCACCTGATCCGCCCGGAAGCCATTCTGTTTGAGCCAGCGTGCCAGATTCATCATGTCTTCATCAGTGGTGCCCGGATGAGCCGCGATAAAGTACGGGATTAAAAATTGTTGCTTACCCGCTTTCTTAGTGAATTTTTCAAACATCCTTTTGAATTCATCGTAGGCACCGATGCCCGGCTTCATCATCTTGTCGAGAGGGCCGCGCTCGGTATGCTCGGGTGCGATTTTCAGGTAGCCACCAACATGGTGCGTCACCAGTTCTTCCACATACTCTGGTGATTTGATAGCCAGGTCATAACGCAAGCCTGACGCTATAAGAACCTTCTTGATACCGGGCAGCTCTCGTGCAGTTTTGTACAGCTGTATCAATGATGAATGATCGGTGTTGAGGTTGGAGCAGACGTCAGGATATACGCATGAGGGCAGGCGGCAATTGGCTTCTATTTCGCGCGATTTGCAGGCGATGCGGTACATGTTGGCGGTAGGGCCACCAAGGTCAGAGATGACGCCGGTAAAACCTGGCACCTCATCACGGATGGTTTCTATTTCCTTGATAATTGATTCTTGGGAACGGTTCTGGATAACGCGGCCTTCGTGTTCGGTTATAGAACAGAAGGTACAACCGCCAAAACAGCCACGCATGATGTTCACTGAAAAGCGAATCATCTCGTAGGCTGGAATACGCGCTTTCCCATAGCTTGGGTGAGGCACGCGTGCGTACGGGTGATCGAAAACGTAGTCCATCTCCTCAGTGGTCAAAGGGATAGGTGGCGGGTTAAGCCATAATTTTTTGCCGCCCTGATTTTGTACCAGTGCGCGTGCGTTGCCGGGGTTAGTCTCCAAATGCAAAACGCGATTAGCGTGTGCGTAGAGCGCTTTGTCATGGGTGACCATGTCGAACGATGGTAGACGCAGTACCGTCTTGTCGCGCTTGTTTTGCCTTATGGCCTGGCGTTCTTCGCGGCTCATGAAACTGAGCACTTGAGTGTTTTCTGGCGTAGCAGGTGCTGAATCCTGACAGGGTTTGGACTCGCCATCGCCATTTTCAGCTTGTTCGTATTCGGGCACAACATAAGGATTAACAGGCTCTTCGATACGACCCGGTTTGTCCACTTTGCTGGAATCGATGACAATCCAGTCTTCAGGAATGTCATCAACAACGAGTGCGGTGCCTCTGATATCGATCATTTCCTTGAGCTTGTGGCCTGCCGCCAGACGATGAGCGATTTCCACGATGGCGCGCTCACCGTTACCGTAAACCAGCAAGTCAGCGCAGGAATCGGCCAGAATAGACCGGCGAACCTTGTCTTGCCAGTAGTCGTAGTGCGCGATACGGCGCAGTGAGGCCTCAATGCCGCCAATGACTATGGGTGCATCCTTGTAGGCTTCACGACATCGGTTGGAATAGACAAGGGTGCTGCGATCGGGGCGCAAGCCGCCTACATCGTCAGGGGAATAGGCATCGTCAGAACGCACTTTGCGATCAGCCGTATAGCGGTTGATCATGGAATCCATATTGCCGGCGGTGACGCCGAAGAACAGATTGGGTGCGCCCAAAGCCTCGAACGCCTTGGTGTCCTGCCAGTCCGGCTGCGAAATGATACCTACACGAAAGCCCTGCGCCTCCAGCAATCGGCCTACAATAGCCATACCAAAACTAGGGTGATCCACGTAGGCGTCGCCCGTGACTACAATAATATCGCAGCTATCCCAGCCCAATTCGTCCATCTCTGCACGGCACATAGGCAGAAAAGGTGCGCGCCCGTAGCATTCTGCCCAATAGGTAGGATAATCGTACAGTGCGCGCGTCTTGGCGCTCTTATAAGGAGCTAGCATGGAACTGGTCTCAGGGTAATCACGTATCTTAACCACTTATGATGACTGTATTACGAAAATCACTCAACTTTGCGTTACCGATCGCTATCATTTTGTTAGCTATTGTTGCCGCGAAGCTCATCGGAGCCACTAAACCTGCGCCAAAAACCCGGGAAGCGGCTGTCAGTATGCCGGTGGTGGATGCCACGCGCCTTGTCGCCACACGCTATCCCGTGCTGATCCGCAGTCAGGGCACTGTGCAAGCTACAATGGCCAACACACTGGTGCCGGCCGTGGCAGGCACGGTGACCGAGGTGAATCCATCTTTTGTAGCAGGTGGCATGTTCGAGCAGGGCGATGTGCTTCTGCAAATCGATCCACGTGATTTTGAAATTGCGTTAACGCAGGCGCAGGCCAACCTTGCGCAGTCCGATGCCCAGTTGCAGGAACAGCAGGCCCTGGCCGAGCAGGCGCGTGCTGAGTGGCGTTCGATTGGACGCAGTGGTCAGCCGTCCTCCTTTACATTGCGAGTGCCCCAGCTGGCGGCTGCCGCTGCTAATCGTGATGCAGCTGAGGCGCAGGTGCAGCGCGCCGAGCTCGATCTGGAACGCACTCGACTCATCGCTCCTTATAACGGCACGGTGGTAGAGCGACAGGTAGATTTGGGGCAGTTTGTGGCACGCGGAGCGCCCGTAGGGTCTATTCATTCAATGCATGCTGCGGACATTCGCTTACCGTTGAACAATCGCCAACTCACGTATCTAACGTTGCCCGAGAGTTCGCTGGCAACTGATGCGCCAATGGTCGAGTTAACGGCATCCATCGGGGCCACTGAGCACATCTGGACAGGGTCTTTGATCCGTGCAGAGGGTATTGATGCAGCAACACAGCAGCTGAATGTTATCGCGCGAATCAATGATCCTTACAACCAAAGCTCCAGACCCTTAAGGGTGGGTCAGTTTGTCCAGGCTAGTATCGAGGGTCAGGTGCTGGACAATGTGTTCGTGATTCCACGCTCGGCGTTGCGTGAAGAGCGCGAGGTGCTCATTGTTGATGAGAACGAGGCTATTCAGCGCAGACAGGTGACCGTTGCGTGGTCTGATGAATCGTTTGCAGCAATCAGTGAGGGTTTGAACGAAGGTGAGCTGTTGGTCACCACGCCGTTGAGTACGGTATCTGACGGTACGCCCGTGCGGGCCAGTATCGATGGCGCAGCACCTGCGCCTCTGGAAAGCTGATGCATTCGCTGATTGCATGGTTTGCGCGCAACAGCGTTGCCGCTAATCTACTCATGGTGTTCATTATTGCCTGGGGATTGTCTGCTTTGTTCTCGCGCATTCCACTAGAGGTTTTTCCAAGCTTTGAGTTGGACAGCGTCTCCATTACGGTGCCGTTTCGGGGTGCCTCGCCGGTAGAGGTGGAAGAGGGCGTGACCATCAAGATCGAGGAGGCGATCCAGGATATTGAAGGCATCAAGCGGATCAACTCTACCTCCAGTGAAGGTGCTGCCAATGTATTCGTGCAAGTGGCCAACGGCTATGACACTCAGGAAATTCGCGACGAGATAGAGCAACGCATTGGTGGCATCAGCACTTTTTCCGATGAGGTCGATACGCCGATTATCACAGTGCCCGAAGCCAACCGCGAGGTCATCAGTGTGGTGGTAGCCGCTAGCATGCCCGAAAAGGAGCTGCGGCTGCTGGCCTCCAGAGTTCGCGATGATCTGGAAGCGCTCCCTAATGTGTCAACCGTATCCGTGAGTGGCGCGCGAGCGTTCGAGCTTGCCATAGAGGTGTCGCAAGCATCGCTCGACCGCTATGACCTGACGCTTTCAGCGGTGGCGCAGGCGATCAACGCCAGTTCGATAGATCTGGCGGCAGGTGCCATAGCCACCGCCAGTGGCGAGATGTTGCTGCGAGCAAACGGTCAGGCAAGCACGGCAGATGATTACCGCGCTATCGTAGTGCTGGCCACAGAAGATGGCACCAATATCTCCCTGGGTGACGTTGCCACCATTCGCGATGGCTTTGAAGAAGACCAGCTTGTGCAAAAATTCAATGGTACAAACAGTATTCAAATTGATGTGTTTCGTACTGGCCTGCAGAGCGCCATTACCGTTGCCGATGAGGTTAAGGAGTACTTGGTAGAGGCTCAGGGCACCATGCCCTTTGGAGTCACGCTAGGGTATTGGCGTGATTGGTCGCGTACGGTAAAAGCGCGGCTGGATACCTTGACCAACAGTGCATTGCAGGGCGGCATTCTGGTGGTAATCCTGCTGACCCTGTTCTTGCGGTTCTGGGTGGCCGCCTGGGTGTTTGTGGGCGTGCCGGTTTCCATTCTGGGCGGCATTGCACTGATGCCTGTGCTTGGTGTGAGCTTGAATCTGCTGAGCCTGTTTGCATTCATTCTGGTTCTGGGCATTGTGGTGGATGATGCCATCGTGACGGGTGAGAATATCTACACGCACATGCGCCGCAAGAAAGACGGCGTGCAGGCGGCTATTGAAGGCGCACAAGAGGTTGCGGTGCCCGTGACGTTTGGTGTACTGACAACAGTGGCAGCGTTTACGCCTCTATTGTTGATCGAGGGTGCGCGTGGACAGATCTTTGCGCAAATTCCATTGGTGGTGATTCCAGTCTTGTTGTTTTCGATTATCGAATCCAAATTTGTGTTGCCTGCACACATGAGTCATTTGAATTTTCATAAAGACACCACACCGAATGTGTTTGCCAGAATGCAACACAGGATTGCTGATGGGTTCGAATGGTTTGTTGAGAATAAGTACCAACCGGCGCTAGCCTGGTCACTGCGCAATCGCTATCTGGTGTTATCAATATTTTTAGGGGGCGCCATTATTGTTTTCGCATTGGTGTCATCAGGGCATGTGCGCTTTGTGTTCTTCCCGCGCGTGCAGGCAGAAACAGCGCGCGCAACGCTTGAGATGCCAGAGGGAACACCCTTTGAGGTGACACAGTCTCATATTGAGCGCATGAGCGAGGTTGTGGAGCAGTTGCAGTCTGAGCACGTCGACCCTGACACCAATGAGAGCGTTATTGAATCTATCCTGACCACAGCGGGTAGCTCTAATGGTCAGAACGGTAGTCATCTTGGTCGTGTGATGTTCGAGATTGTGCCGCCTGAGCAACGCACACTACAGATTAGTAGTGCGGAGCTTGTGAATGAATGGCGTGAGCGGATCGGGGACATACCCGGTGCTAAAAACGTTAACTATCGAGCTGAGATTGGTGGAGGGGGATCGCCGATTGATGTGGAAGTTTCCGGTGCTGACTTTGATGAGCTGAATGCAGCCTCTGCTGCTATCAAAAACAAGCTGCGAGAGTACCCGGGTGTGAGTGATATTTCGGATACCTTTGAAGGCGGCAAAGAGGAGCTGCAACTCAAGCTTAAACCTGAAGCTCGGCAGCTGGGCATTACGCTATCGGATATCGCGCAACAGGTACGCATCGCCTATCTAGGCACTGAGGTGCAGAGCATTCAGCGTAACCGCGATGAAGTGAAAGTCTTTGTGCGCTACCCGCAGGCACAGAGAGCTTCACTGGCACAGCTTGAGCGTTTGAGCATAAGAACGCCTACGAACCAATCAATACCGCTGGCAAGCGTTGCTGACTTTGATGTGGGTAGGGGATATGCGCAAATACGCCGTGTGGATAGGCAGCGTACGTTGAATGTGCGTGCTGACATTGACAAGCAAAGCGTGAATATCGAGGGGATAAAAGCGGACCTTGCGGTGCTGGCTGCAGAGCTTGAAAAGCAATACCCCGACACGAATATTTCACTCGAAGGCGAGGCGCGTGAACAGCGCGAATCTTTCGCCAGTCTCAAAACAGGGCTGGTATTTGTACTGCTGGTAATTTATACATTACTAGCCATTCCGTTTAAAAGCTATGTGCAGCCACTGATGGTGATGGTAGTTATTCCCTTTGGGGTTGTGGGTGGCGTGTTAGGACATCTGATTATGGGGATGTCTCTGAGCATCATGAGCTACATGGGGATGCTTGCCTTGACTGGGGTGGTCGTAAACGATTCACTGGTTCTGGTTGATTGGGTGAATCGTCAGCGCGCGCGTGGCGTTGAATTGATTGATGCGGTGCGCACTGCAGGTGTTGCCCGTTTTCGAGCGGTTATTCTGACTTCGCTGACCACATTTTTCGGTTTGCTACCGTTGATTTTCGAAAGCAGTACGCAAGCGCAGTTCCTGATTCCAATGGCAGTGTCGCTAGGGTATGGCATTCTGTTTGCCACTGCTGTGACCCTTATATTGATACCCGTGAATTATCTTGTACTGGAAGATATGCGCGCACTGTATCGACGCGGCGTGGCTATGGTTCGAGCTCGGTTGGCGGATCGAGAACCTGCTCAGCTGCGTTAGGCAGGTTTACGTTTGTGCCTTCATCGCCTTCGATATCTGAGGGTGGAGCTGGGAGGCTTGTCGGGCTTGTGATTGGATTCGTAACCGGATTTGTGGCTGGCTCTGTGTTCGGCGTTGTATCAGGAGTTGCGGCGTTGAGTACAGGTTCTGAGCTGTCGCTAACGTTTTTATTGTCAACACTGTTTTTGACAATGTCATCACCGTTCACTTCTCGAATGAGAAAGGTTTGTTCGCTGCGACGGGCATCCACACACCCACCAAGGCGCGTGATGAACTCGCTGGGGAATGTCTGGCATTTGTCCAGCTTGCTGTTGATGAGTCCAGCCTGACAGCGTTGCATGGCACGCTCGACGATGCGTTGGGCACTTGTGTTTCTTTTGGTGCTGAACGTGTACACGTAGTTGATGAGCTGACGCGCGCCTTCGCTCATTTTACGTGCTCCGCCATAAGCCTCAAATACTTGCGTGGCTGTATCGTCCTGGCGCATACGGGCCACGGCGTCCACCGCAAAATTTCGGGCGATTCGGCAATCCAGCACATCAATCTGGCGAGCAGATTTGCTTAGCTGATGAGCGCTTTGATCAGCCGCGCAGGGAGCGTCGTTGTAGGTTGTGCTGCCGTCAGCACTTACACATTTATAGATGGCTGCATGCGCAGGGGCGTGTGCCAGCAGCATTGTAATTTGCATTATTATGCAGCCGGCCAGAAGCCGTGTGGCTTGCGCCTTACAATTTTCGCGTCTCATAGCGGCCGTAGCGGCAAGGATCATAGATCAGTTTAGCGAGACGGGGTTACGGGTAAATATTCAACAAAGGAATCAGATTTTACTTTGAGGAAAATTCGTGTTTAGATAGTTGCACTAGTAACCTGTTCACCATATCGAACCCTGCAGGTTGCCTGTTTACCGCACCGACGAGGAAACTAAACTATGACTATTAAAAAGGCACCGTTCGCGTGTCGAATCATTAGTGGCGCTGTTGCCACTGTATTACTGGGCACCGGATCTCAGCTGTTTGCCGCAGATAGCGAAGATCCTATTATCATTCCCGTTCACAACTGGAACAGCCAGATTGTGATGAGTAATGTGGTTGGCCAGATCTTCGAAGAGATGGGTAACAACGTCGAATATGTTTCAACGGACAGCCAGGCGGTCTATGAGGCCGTTCGTAACGGCGATGTCACCTTAGAGATGGAAGTATGGGAAGGTGCCTTCGGCGCCTCCTTTAATGCAGCTATGGAAAAAGGCGGCATCGTTGATGTCGGCGACCACAGTGCCGTCACTCGCGAAGACTGGTGGTACCCAGAGCATGTTGCAGAACTGTGCCCCGGACTCCCGGACTGGGAAGCCTTGAACGCTTGCGCTGCAATGTTTGCAACGCCTGAAACAGGCGATGCAGGTCGATACCTGGGCGGTCCTGTTGATTGGCTTAAACACGATCAGGAACGCGTTGATTCACTGGGCATGAATTTCAAGATAGTTAATGCAGGATCAGCCAGTGCATTGTGGGCAGAACTTGCAGCAGCCAAGAAACGCAATGAACCCATTGTGCTTTTTAACTGGACTCCTAATTTTATTGAGGCGGTGTACCCCGGCGCATTTATTGAGTTCCCAGAGCATGAGGCCGGTTGTGATAAAGATCCAGCGCTTGGGCCTAATCCTGATGAAACCTATGACTGTGCCAACCCACCCAACGGCTACCTGAAAAAAGCTGCCTGGGATGGCATGGAAGAAAAATGGCCAGGTGCGTTTGAGGTACTTGGGCAGATATCGTTTACTAATCCCCAGATTGCACAGATGGCAAAGCTTGTGGATGTAGATGAATTTGAGCCTGAAGAAGCTGCCAGTGAATGGATGGCGGCAAATGAGGATGTCTGGAAGCCGTGGATTCAGTAATACGGTAGCTGCGCTGTGGCGAGGCGGTGAGATTGTGAGTCAGATGATCTCATCGTCCTCGCTCGACCATGCATGGATTTTTGCCTTCTCCGAAAGCCTGCGTTGGGTGTGATTTGCCAGCTTCGCAAATTTTTGTGCACAACAGCTGGAAAATCTCTTTTACACTACTAAAACTCGTTAACACGCATGAGTGATACACAACCGCTGATCAGCTGCCGCAGTTTGTGGAAACTGTTCGGGCACGATCCAGTCGCCTATCTGGAACAAAAGCTATCCGGTGGAGAGGTATCTTTTGATTCGCTGCAAAGCGATGGCTATATTCCCGCTGTTCGAGATGTATCGCTGGATATCTATCCCGGCGAGATGCTGGTCATCATGGGTTTATCCGGATCGGGCAAGTCCACGTTGGTGCGATGTTTAAGTCGTCTTATCGAATCAACGTCTGGCTCTATCACCGTTGACGGGCAAGACCTTAGAGCGCTGGATGAGAAAGGTCTTATCGACATGCGGCGCAACAAGATGGGAATGGTTTTCCAGAATTTTGCCTTGTTGCCTAACAGAACAGTTCTGGATAACGTGATCTACCCTTTAGAGATGCGTGGTCAGGACAAGCACACACGCCGAGCTCGCGCGCTTGAGGTTATCAAACTGGTAGGTCTGGAAGGGCGAGAAAGCTATTTCCCCAGAGAGCTGTCGGGTGGTCAGCAACAGCGCGTGGGTATTGCACGAAGCCTTGCCATTGAGCCTGACATCTGGTTTCTTGACGAGCCGTTTTCAGCGCTCGACCCGCTTATTCGCCGTGAAATGCAAGACGAATTTCTGAGATTGCAGGCATTGCTGGGCAAGACAATAGTATTCATCACCCACGACTTTGATGAAGCTTTGAGGTTGGCAGATCGAATTGCTATCATGAAGGATGGCATGGTGGAGCAGGTAGATACACCTGACAAAATCGTGCTGCAACCAGCCACCCCTTACGTTGCCAGGTTCACTGAAGAAATTGAACGCGCCCGTGTTGTACATGCGTCTTTTCTTAGCGAGGAAATCGTTGGAGCACCGCCTGCCGGTGAGCCATTGCTAGCGTCCAGCACCATACATTCACTGGCCCGCAGACTGGTGGACGATACACGCGCTGTGTATCCGTTAGTGGATGACAATGGTCAATCAGCGGGGCAGTTAAATCGCGCTGTCGCGCTCGATGTGTTGTTGGGTGCAAATACCGCAAGCACTTCACCGGACGCAAACACTGCGAAGGATATAACGGCTGCTTCGCTATGAGCAGTAATGTGTTGTCACAGTCGGGTTCAAAGCCATTGAAGGGTTCACCCCTGATGAGCAACCGTCATGTAGGCATCTGCATTCTGGTGCTGGGTATTGCCCTAGCGCTGGCAACACCGTTACTGCCCGCTGGACTGCAACGTTTGCCAGAAGCCTTGGTGTTGCCGTTCGCTGATGTTATTAATTATCTATTCCTTTTCATCAAGGATGATCTGGGTTTTATTCATGTAACGCGTGGTATTGCGGGCGGTGTGGAATCCTTGCTGGATGTCACTGCCAATTTGTTGTATGGCAAGCGTCGTTGGCCTAACATCGGCCCGATACCCTGGACAACGATTGCCGTGACTGCGGGTTGTATCGGCTATGCGTTGGGCGGCTGGCGTCTGGCTTTGCTTGGTGCGGGCACATTTGTCTGGGCCGCATTGCTGGGTCAATGGAAATGGACCATGGAGACCCTGTCAGTCATCGTGGTTGCGGTACCGCTGGCGGTGCTTATCGGATTGTGTCTGGGTGCTGCAGCATGGCGTAGCGCAAGAGTAGAAAAAATCTTGAACCCGATGCTTAATATCGCTCAGTCGTTGCCTCATTTTGCTTACATGATTCCGGTTGTTGTCTTTATCGGTGTGGGACCGAAAGCCGGCGCTATTGTCACGATAATATTTGCCGTACCGCCCATGGTACGGATGACGTTGTTAGGCTTGCGCAAAGTGCCACCCGAGGTGGTGGAAAGTGGTCAGATGTGCGGGTCAACGCCTTGGCAATTGCTACGCTATGCAAGAATCCCTACCGCCAGAACCGAGATTCTCGTAGGGGTAAATCAGGTCATCATGCAGTCGCTTGCCATGGTGGTGTTGGCCAGTTTTATCGGTATGCCGGGGTTAGGGCAAAAGCTGTTGCAACTGCTTCAGTCATTAAAAATTGGCCGCTCCATTGAAATCGGGATAACGATTGTGTTGTTGGCCATCATGCTTGACCGGTTCTCCAAGGCCTGGGCACATCGCCAGCCTGAGCATCATGAGCGACACACGGCCTGGTGGTATCAACATCGCTTGCTACTCATCTGGATCGCACTTGTTGCAGGTACATTCCTGTTGTCCATGGTTTTGCCGGTAGCAGCAGAGATCGGCCGACGACAAGCATTCACCTTGTCCAAAGAGTTTGACGTTATCGTCGAAAGCCTGTTGACCTTTGTCGATCCGGTAACGCTGGCCATTCGCTCATTTCTAATTAAAGATGTGTTGATTCCGTTGCGCGACGCCTATTTGTGGCTACCGTTTAGCGCTGTTATTGCTCTAGTGGCAGGTGTTGCGTGGCGGATAGGTGGGCGCCGAAGTGCTGTCGTTTGCATTCTGTATGTGGCGTTTATCGCTTTGAGTGGCTGGTGGGATAGAGCCATGATTACGGTGTATATGGTGAGTGTTGCCGTTTTTGTGTCAGCTCTTATCGGCCTACCTCTGGGGGTTTGGGCGTCGCGCAGTGATAAGCGCGCACAGCGCCTATTAGTGGTGTGCGATACCTTACAAACCTTCCCAAGCTTTATCTATCTGATACCGGTCATCATGTTGTTTGGTGTCAATGATGTTGCAGCCATTTCGGCTGTTATCGTGTTTGGCACTGTGCCTATGACGCGCTATACGATTGAGGGTTTGCGCGGAGTTGCGCCTGAATTACTGGAAGCGTCTGATATGTCGGGTGCTACGCGGTGGCAGAAGCTTCGCACAGTATCGTTTCCCATGGCTGTGCCCACCATCATGGTGGGGCTCAATCAGACGGTTATGTTTTCCTTATTCATGGTGATCATTGCCGCCTTCATCGGTACACAGGATCTGGGCCAGGAAATGCAACGTGCCCTGTCTTCCACTGATGTAGGCAAGGGGCTGGTTCTTGGCTTATGTGTGGCGTTTATGGGTTTATTGGTCGATCACTTGATCACGCGCTGGGGTAGTGAGCGTCAGCGTCTCTTGGGAGTTGTGTCATGAGCACCGCTTTGCTGGCAAGCTTTACTGCACCGTTTTCGCGTTCAGGCGTGAGCACGCCCGGCATGCCGGTATTGCCAGACAATGTGGAACGCCATACTGTGCCTGGTGGAGGCTCGCGTGCTCTGGAAGTTGAGGTGGGCGATGTTGTTAACGTGATGGATGTTGCTGGCCTTCAGGCTGTAGAGCTAGTGCATTTTTCGCCTGATGGCACATCAGATGCGGGTATGTTGGGTGTCAAGGGTTCCGGGGCCGCTGTTGGATTACGTCAGACCTTAAGCGATGGAAGTGCTTCGGGCGCGCGCATCATGAAGCTGCTTGAGGATTCAGGTTTCTCTCTTGAAAAAGCCGACCGTGTTGAACTGTTCAGCGGCGAGTCGAATGCCGGAGAGTTGCGTAGCGTCACAGTGATGTCAGGTGGCCTACTGTGTATTGCAGCCCCGGGTGGCCCCATGTCTGCGCACGAGCAAAACGTACCGTCTGATGTTGTCGTGTTTATTGAACGTGTGTCGGTCAGACAAGTGGGTGATACATTGCATGCACCAGCACCCTTGGCAGAGCCCTTGTTTGATGAAAATATTCAGCCTGGCGAGGCCAAGCCCTTTGAAGTCAAGACGGGTCAATACATACAGATTCTAGATGTTCAGGGACGTGAATGTTCTGATTTTCAGGCGTTTTCTGCTAGCGCATTAGATAAGGGGTTAGAGCGCGATATTGATCCGACTACAACGCGATCGCTGGGCGGATCTCTATACCCGGCACCTGGGTTGTTCGCTAAATACTACAGCAGTGATCACGAACCGCTTGTGGAGATCGTGCAGGATACCTGTGGACGACACGATACCTTTGGGTTGGCGTGTACTGCTCGCTACTATGAAGATCTGGGTTACCCGGGGCATCGCAATTGTTCAGACAATATCAATCATCAACTGAATACGTTTGGAATACGACCACGTGGTGGATGGCCTGCCATCAATTTTTTCTTCAATACTCTGTTAGACGATAGCAACGCTATCTTGATGGATGATCCGTGGTCGCGCCCGGGTGATTTTGTCCTGTTGCGAGCATTAACAGATCTTGTCTGTGTTGCCACGGCTTGCCCATGTGATGTGGACCCTGCCAATGGCTGGAACCCTACTGATATTCAGGCACGCGTCTACGACGATAAACAACTATTCAAACGATCAATCGGTTTCAGAAAAACACCGGAGGCAGATGTGGAACAAACGCAGGAAACAGGTTTCCATGCCTGCTTTGCCGAGCATACTCGAGACTTTATCGAGTACAACGGATACTGGTTGGCTAACACGATGACCCAATACGGCACCATTGCCGAGTACTGGGGGTGTCGTGAAAAAGCGGCAATCATGGATTTGTCTCCGTTGAGAAAATATGAGGTGACGGGGCCTGATGCTGAGAAATTAATGCAGCTGGCTGTCACACGAGACATGAAGAAACTGTCTGTGGGGCAGGTGGTTTACACGGCCATGTGCTATGAGCACGGCGGTATGGTGGATGACGGCACAGTGTTTCGTCTGGGTGATAATAATTTTCGCTGGATCGGTGGCAATGACGATAGTGGCCTGATGTTGCGTGAACTGGCGGAGACTTACAAGCTGAATGCCTGGGTGCGCAACAGCACTGAACACCTGTGCAATGTGGCAGTGCAAGGCCCCTTATCCAGAGAGATACTGGCGGATGTCATTTGGACAGCACCCTTGCAGCCGACCATTGATGAGTTGGGCTGGTTTCGATTCAGCATTGCCCGTATCGGTGATTTTCATGGAGCTGCGGTGGTGGTAAGTCGTACCGGTTATTCAGGGGAGCTGGGATATGAAGTGTTCTGCCATCCCAATGATGCCAGAGTGGTATTTGATGCCATCTGGAAAGCGGGTGAGCCCCGAGGTATGGTGCCGTTGGGCTTGGCGGCATTGGATATGTTGCGTATAGAAAGCGGATTGATTTTCGCAGGCTACGAATTTGACGACCGCACAGATCCTTACGAGGCAGGCATTGGCTTTACCGTGCCGCTTAAATCCAAGCCGGATGATTTTATCGGGCGATCTGTTCTGGAGCAACGCAAGTTGCACCCGCAGCGTGTGCTCATGGGGCTGGATCTTGAAGGTGGCGTGGTGCCCTCCTCAGGCGATTGCGTACGAGTAGGGCGTGCCCAGGTAGGTGAGATCACCTCTGCCGTCAAATCACCCATATTGGGTAAAACCATTGCGCTTGCACGTATTGATATGGCCCATGCTTTAAAAGGTACAGTGGTAGAAGTGGGGCAGCTGGATGGGGTGCAGAAACGATTGTTGGCAACCGTTGTTGCCTGTCCGCACTTTGATCCGACTAAAGAGCGAGTTAAAGGTAACTACGCTTGATCATGGATACTGAGCGAAGCCGTTCTGATAGAGAATATGTAAACACTAGGGTTAAGAGATACTTCGTCTGATATCGTTGGTAGTGGTCTGCCCACGACGTTTGGGCAGCTGCTCTCCAAGGTAAAAATGCCGTATGCCAACACGCTCTCCAGAAGAACAAGCCGAACTGCACGCCCGTATCACGCGGTTGTTCGAGCATCAGATCTCTTTTAATGAACATCTGGGCCTGCGAGTGGTCAGTTTGTCGCCTGCGCCTGTCACGATATCGTTCGATATGCGTCCTGAGTATGTGGGGCATTTTTTATACGGGCGGCTGCACGGTGGTTTGATTGCAACGGTGATGGACGTTACCGCAGGGTTGGCCATCATGATGGGGGTAGCCGATTACCACACCGCAGAGACTGCGGATCAGGTAATGAACCGGTTTGCTAATTTTGCAACCATTGACATGCGTGTGGACTATCTAAGGCCAGGCATTGGCGAGCACTTTATTGCAACGGCTGAAGTTGTGCGGCTGGGTAGGCGGCTTGGCGTTTCCCGGTCGTCATTGAAGAACCAAGCGGGTACGTTGATTGCCACAGGAAATGCCAGTTTTATGGTGAGTTAGGCAATCTTGCGCTGGAGTCGGCGCAATACAAAATTGTCATATTGTGCACAGGATGATCCTGATCACGATGACGTTTTTGAGGCTGCTCTTGATGATTTAGACGCATTGCGTCAACATGCGAGAAAACCTTCAGGAATTGTTGTGTGATGGACTCACAAACCGATAATGTTGATGTCTTGGCCTCATTGCTCCGAGATGACATTGTCCCAATGTCTACATTGCACGAGCGCTACGGCGCCTTACTGAAATTGGTAGAGGTGCTTATTGGTGTTGTTCCCAATTGTGATACCTACCTGGAAATATGGCCACCGGCGTTCCGCACTTATAATATCGTTGTGCCGAACTTTCTGAACCTGCCGTTTGGAATATTCGGCATGGGCGGCGCTCCAAAAGCTATTGTTGGTCTGGGGACTTACGTGGCAAGTCGATCTGCAGAGTGCCCTTATTGCTCAGCACATACGTGTTCATTTGCTCTTCGCCGAGGAATGTCGCCGGAAAAAGTGGCCCGTGCATTGGTTGGAGGTGACGAGTTCAGCGCGCAGGAGCTGGCGACTATCGCTGTTGCCCGATCACTAGCGCGCATTCCCTGCGAATTAAGCAGCAATGAGAAATACGCTTTATTAGAGTGCTTTAAACCCGCCGATGCTGAATGGATAGTGCTGGGGGTGGTCATGATGGGGTTTCTTAATAAGTTCATGGATGCAATTGGTGTTGAGCTTGAGGCCTCAGCTGTTGCGGAGACACAATCAACGATGGGTGCGGACTGGAGTCCTGGCACAGCCGGCAGATTCCTTGATCATGGAGAGCAGTCGACTGCGCCTCCAGCGGCGGATACCTTGTTGACGAAACTGTCAGTGATTCGTTATGCACCCGCTGCATTGCGTCTGGACAAACAATGGCAACAAGGGGTCCCAGACAGCTGGCCTGCAGTTGGCAATTTTTTGCAAGATATTTCGGGGCACAATTTTCCCGTACTCTCGCTCATGCACAATGCTCGCGGCATCAGAGCAGTTGCCTCTGCGCTGCGTGAAAACCTGAATCCGCAAACCACACACATTGGGCTGGATGTGAAGGCCATGGCTGGTGTGGTGTTTGCAACGGTTGTTGCCGATGCCGCATTGGCAGAAGAGATTCGTGTGGTTGGCCTGGCGCATGGAGTTGATTCGGCGCAAATGGACGCAGTGGAGCACTACACACAAAGCACTGACGGTGAGCCACCCGTTAATGATCAAACAGCAAAAACGTTGTTGTTACTGGCGAAAGCAGCCTCGCCGAGTCCTGCTGAAATCAGCAGCGATCTACTCGAAGCTTGTCGTGACAGCAACCTATCTGCCGCGGCGATTGTAGAGCTCATCGCCTGGTTGTCAGTCATGCAAATGCTCCACAGGCTGGCCTGTTTCTACCGTCTGAGCTCTACGGCTTTGAGTGAGTAGCCAATTTCATTTATTTGTCACCGTATGTTTTTTATTTTGTGAGGTGATTCACGATAATTTTTAATTTCACTGTTGACAGAGCGTCCACCCCCAGCCACTATGAAAGGAATATATTTGGCGGACATATGGAACACCGTGCTTAAGAATCTGTTTAGATCGTATCACTTCGCGCTAATCGTTCTTTGCTGGCTGGTTTCCTTGCCAGCGCTTGCCGATGGTCAGCCTCCCGCTCAGGCACAAAATCTTGCCGGAAACATCAGCGACGATGTTGTGTCGCTTAGCTGGGATGTGTCAACCGATGTAGACGACAGGGTAGTTGGCTATAACGTCTACCGTAACAACGCCTATGTCACCACCGTGTTCGAGAATGCATACACCGGTGAGGTAGAGCCGAATACCTTGTATTCTTTCTACGTTGTTGCTTTCGACGAAGCACCTCGCGGATTTTCCCCCGCCTCAGACAGCGTTACCTTGCCAGAAGCTCTGGTGCCTTCCGATCTGACAATTCCGCCGACGGTTCCGGCAATGTTGAGTGGTGTCATTGATGGCACATCGGTGACCCTGCAATGGGACGCCTCCACTGATGATGAAGCGGTGCTAGGTTATAACGTTTATCAAAACAATCAATACCTGACCACGGTCGGTCAGCCAAGCTATACAGGTACCGTTTCAGAAGGCGCAGTAACCTCATTCTATGTCGTGGCTTTCGATATTCGCCGTAATTTTTCTCAGCGCTCAAGCAGCATTACTTTGCCAGATAGAGGGCCGGTGGATACCACGATAAGTCCTGAACCTCCCGAGAATCTAAGCGGTGACGTCCAGGCGGGCGACGCTACAGATACTGTCACGGTCACGTGGGATGAGGCCGTTGATGATCAGGCAGTTGCTGGCTATAACATCTACCGTGATGCACAATATATCGCTACTCGTTTTTCAACAGAGTATGTGGGTGAGGTTGCCGCTGGCAGTCGTAATGCTTTTTCTGTTGTTTCCTTCGACTTTGATGGCAACTTTTCTAGCGCTTCCGCCTCGTTGATATTGCCAGTAGGACCAGGCTCCACCGATCCTGGCGTGCCACCCTCGGTTCCCACGGGTCTTGAAGGTGTGACTACCACCTCAAGCGGCCAAACCACTGTTGTGTTGAGCTGGGAGGCTTCCACCAGTGTTGCGGACGTGGCGGGTTACAACGTCTATCGAAACAACGATTACCTGACGACGGTGAGAACCACATCGTTTGCTGACACAGTAGAAGCGGGCCAGGCATTTTCCTACGCCGTGGTTGCGTTCGATAATTTCAATAACTTTTCAGCACAGTCTGATCGTCTTAGCTTGTTGGGTAGTGCTAATCAGCCGCCTTTTTTCAGCAATCTTAGCGATCAGACCTTACGTGTGGGTGAGCAGTTCGAGCAACGGCTTAGCCCGGTTGATCTGGATGGCGGTGCAGCGGGCATCCTGACCAGTGCCTTGCCACCAGGAATGGAGAATGTAGATAACCGTGATGGAACACGTTCACTTCGCTGGACACCCACGTCGGCAGATGTTGGGAGTTTCGACATCACGGTGACCGCCTTCGATCTCGCAGATACAGATTTACGGACCAACGAGACCATTACCTTGACGGTAACTGATGACGGAGGGACTCCTGTCACCGCACCGTTTGATGTCACTATTGCGCAAGCAGCCTATAATCTGCGTGAAGGCGATAGTGCCGGTATCCAGATTCCCGTATCGCTAAGCCGCCAGGCAGGCTTCAACGGAACTGTGGCGCTCAGTGTCGAAGGGGAAGGTGGTTTTAATACGTCTCTGGTGGGAATGAATTTTTCAGACGATGAGTTGGTATCAGACGAAATACAGAGCACCTTGAGCCTGAGTCTGGATATCGATGTACTTCCCATAAGTGCACAGCAACGACGCTTTACGATTACAGCTCGCAATGGCGACGTTACCGATACGGTCAGTGTCACTGTTGCCGTAACGCCGGTAGAGCGGGATGACATCTACCTGCTTGTCGGTCAAAGCAATATGGTGGGCTTTAGCGAGCAGGGTGCAAAGCAGGCAGGAGCCGGACAGGCTGATGCTGTTGATTTGCGAATACGTCAGCTCAATGTAACGGCCAACGAGCGAAGCCGTTTTGTCAGCCCTGCAGATTTTAGTAGTGCATCGGTGAATGTTGCAGCGCCCTTCATTGTGTCTGCCGAGGATCCGTTGCATGTGCCGGTAGACCCGGATTCATTGGCCAAAGAAGGCGACACCATTGGTTTGGGTCTGACGTTTGCCAAGCAAGCCTTGAATGGAACTACGCGTAATGTTGTTCTGGTACCGGCCGCATGGGCGGGCACTGGTTTTTGCGGCGGCACCTCGCTGGACGCACAGTGGAATGCCACCACGCCAACGAATCCTTCGCTGGGCAACACCTTGTTATTCGATCGTGCGTTGAGTCGTGTTAACAGTGCAATTTTGGAAACGGGCGGAATCCTTCGTGGCATTCTCTGGTTACAAGGTGAGGCTGATGTTTCTGCTGACTGTGCGCCATCGTATGAACAGAATCTGGTGAACTTGGTTGAGCAGTTTCGATCGCGCATTGAGGTTGATGCCCGAGGGCCAAGTGCGCGTGGCATCGATGCTTCTATCCCCTTTGTTGCAGGCACTCTAAGCCGTGGCAGCGATTCAAGAGGTGATTTCAGCAGCCCAAGTAGCGACGAACTTGTTGTCGACAGTGTTCTACGTTCCATCAGCTCGCTGGTTCCCTACAGTGATGTGTCACTGCATGATGATCTAGTACCGTCAAACGGTTTTCCGTGCGGTACCGGTTCCTGCATTCATTTTGGTAGCGATGCGTTGAGGGAGATGGGGGTTCGCTATTTCGATGCGTTGCTTAGAGCTGGTGCTGGACAGTAATAGCCGTATTGATTGATCCTGACCCTCACCCCCTATTGGGTTTTACCTACTAGGGTATCAGCTACAGGAACGGCTTTTGGTTGGGGACGCTCGGTTGGGGACGCCCAGTTAGGGACACTCGTCTCGACCCTGCTGCGTGTCTTCAATAGTCCTGGCTAGGAGCCTTCGCAGACGATTAGTTTCTACCGCGCAGCCACCTTGGCTGGATTTCAGAATTTCACCCGTGCGCCAGTGAGAATCGTAGCTACCTCATCCAGATCCTGGCCGGGTGTTTCGTGATCCACCAACCGTGCGCCAAGGAAGATCTCGGTTCCTACTGACGAGATTCCCTGTACTACTTGCGTCCCTACAGCAAAACTCTCATCACCTTCAACGTTGGTGTTCTCCGCATAGTAGGTGTCGATAGACACGGCAGTTTTGCCAAATGCAAACCGTTGCTGTTGAAAGCCAAGCTTGCCATAGACGAAGGTGGGGTCGCTTCCAGTTCGGCTTTGTGACCCCGTAGCGGCCGTAACGCTCAACCCTGACTGTGAGTGCAGAACCGAGAAAGAGCCGTTGTATTGATCCACTCCTGCTGTTCGGTCTGAATAAGATGCAGCAGCGCCGATTTTCAAGCCGCCGAGGCTGGTGTTGTAGCGCAGCGACAGGTCTTTCTCATCATCATCAGCAATCGACGTTGAAAGCTTGAAACCGTTATATTCTGGGGTGTCATAGCGAATACGATCATCGCGTGCCAGACCATCAAAGTTCCTTAAAACGTCTCCCATTTCGATGGTGCTCAGCTCACCGGTGTTTGTATCACGGAACAGCAGCGATGCACCAACGTCCGAGAGGCCTGAATAGCCAACGACGGTGGTTCCTGAAAAATCTACCAGCGACGTCCCTATGGATGCACTGTCGCCTTGGCCAAGCCACAAACGCCCAAACCGCTGATGGTCGATATAGATTTCCATTTTGCGCTCGGTGAAACTATTCGAGCTCAGGACACTGCCGGTATCGGTCTGCTGAATATCACGGCTAGAGTTTGATTCGAACTGCACCTCGAAGATTGTGCCGACGGTAAGCTCGCTGGTAATGTCTGCATCGCCGATGACGCGCATGCGCGTAGAGCTATTATCGTTGTCGACATGCCTGATATCATCTTCTTCACCGTCATCGTAAAACAATAGGCCACGATTCAGATGACCGGAAAAAGCAAGTCTGGCACCTTTGAGGCCAGTGGTATTGGGAGGGGTGTCAGATTTATCTTCGATGGCTTCAGCTTTCGCTTCAGCCGCAAGTGCGCGCTCTTCTGCCTTCAATATTTTTGCTTCAAGCTCTGCCATCCTTGCATTTATTCGACGTGTTTCATCGAGTAATTCGGCATTGCTTTGCGCCGAGACCGGTGAGGTATTGAACAAGGACACTGAGCATGCCAACATGATTGGAACAATCAGCCGGTAGGTGGGGCGCATTTCTTTTCTTTCTCCACGAGACGGTCGAATTTAATCGGCACATCATACAGTGGAATAGGAGAATTTGAGTTGACTGGGTTAACTTGAGATAGGACAGCCGGTTGGCTGATCAAGACGTGCTAACGAGTCAGTTAACACTAGGTTTAAGTTCTATATAGAACTGACAAATAAAGATATGCGAGTTGTCTTGGAACGATGCATCCTCTGCTGATCAAGATAGGCGTCTGTTACATCTTAGATTCGAGTTTGCGCTTTTTTACGAGACCCTTGGTTTACACGATTTTAGAGGGTAACAGCTCCTCTTATGAGAGTCCGAAGCGTAATTTATGATCGATCATGTACGAGCGTTCTGTAGGTGCTACGAAGTGCACCGCGATCGACATAACATCCACGTAGATGCCGTGCCCCATTGTCTGCGACAAAGGCTTCTCGCCCGTGTACCACACGGTGGTTGTCGAACACGATACATTCACCGGCTTCTAAACGAAATCGCGTAACAAAGCGTTCTTCTTTTAGCATACTAATAAAGCGACAGAAGGCTGGGTAGTAGTCATCCAACAAGATCTGTGGCAGATCCAAGTAATCCTGAAGGTGTTGTGAAATAGTTAGTCCTGACACATGACCCGCTGAATCCAGTTCGATCACACGCTGATGAGAGCGGTAGTCCCAACCATCGTGCCGTCGGAAGAACGGAATGTCATGAGAAGTCAGTAGCAGGAAATCCTCTGGTCGTTCATCGCGCAACACCTCTGCCACGGCAGTGCCATCTACAAACAGGCTACGTCCGCCGGTGACACTATTCGCTCGACAGTGCAGGAACTGAACACCTGGAGCCGCTTCCTCGTTGGGCAGGTCAGTGTGCAACTCCAGAGCGCTTGCGGTGTAAGCAAGGTTAGTCGGGTTGATTGTCAGCCGTACGTCGAAGTAGTACCCATCTACTGTCGGTGTAATGGGACCGAGCGATTGAGCAAGCCGTGTAAGTCCGTCGTCGCTGTTATCCATGTCTGTGACAATTGCAACTCCATCTTCAATGACGGCGTGGGCGAAGCTCTGAAGCGCAGAGTTTGAAACCTCAATCTCGTCTTGCGATAATCGAACGAAATGCTGATAACCGTCTGATAACCATGGTCGGCGAGGCAAGTTGGCAGGGTCGGGCATGCGCCCGTCATTCGCGACAAATGCCTCGAGCATAGGCAGGGATAGAGCGGTACGATGTTCCTCGTCACGCCAATCAATAATCAACGTGTCGTTCTCGACATGTGCAGCTTTTGGGTAGGGACTTGACGGCAACACTGAAATGTCAAATACCCGCTCGCGAGTTATGGGATCAATGGTGCTTGGGCACGCATCGCGTAGCCAGTAGTAGTTGAAATAGTGTGTTCCCGTTGAGAGGGATACTTCAAGACCACGCTTGCCAAACGCCAGATGTGGGTTGGCGTACTGTCCAGCTGGAGCCAGTGTCTCGCCTGACGAATTCGTGTTAGTCATCGTGGTTTCCAGACCAGAGATTTCACTGCCCATAATCGCTGCCTTCTTTATCAAGAATTGCCTTCAGATCGTTGAAATGTCGTTTAGCCTGTCCTGGATATGCCTCAATCTCCCGGGCGGTATTCTCTGCAATCGACGCGTCAAGTACCCGCAGCGCCCGTCCAGTCTGTAAGGCGCGAATGTAGGTTTCAGCCGCACGCTCAAAATAGTACAAACGGTTGAACGTATCCGCGACGCTGTCGCCTAGTACTAGTACGCCATGATTGCCCATCAGCATGACTTTGTACCGTGGGTCATGTAGTAAGCGAGCGCAACGCTCGCCCTCCGCTTCCGTAGCCAGTCCGCCAAAAGCGTCGTCCACAATAACTCGCTCGAAAAAAGTTGCTGTGTTCTGATCGATTGGCGGAAGCGTCGAGTCAGCCAGACTTGCAAGGACGGTTGAGAACATTGGATGCAGATGCATCACGCAACGGGCGTGCGGGCAATGGCGGTGAACCATTGCGTGCAGCCCCCAAGCGGTGATGTCAGGCGCGTCGGATCGTTCCATTGTCTGTGGATCGTCAACGTCAAGGAGCAACAGATCAGATGCCTGGATCAACGAGAAGTGTCGCTGGTCAGGGTTCATTAGAAACCGCCGGCCATTCTCATCGATGGCTAATGAAAAATGGTTGGCAACAGCTTCATGCAAATTCAATCGCGCGGCCCAACGAAAAGCTGCGGCGAGATCTTGCCGTTCTTCGAGATGATGGTCTGGGCGTGGGGCTAATGCGTGCATCAAGAATTCCATTGGACGGTCTACAAGATGCTAGAGCGTTTGCAGAGTATCGACAAACGATGTATTTATGTCCTAACCATTA
Source organism: Granulosicoccus sp. (assembly GCA_023301795.1). Taxonomy (GTDB): domain Bacteria; phylum Pseudomonadota; class Gammaproteobacteria; order Granulosicoccales; family Granulosicoccaceae; genus Granulosicoccus. The sequence goes on along the minus strand of JALZVU010000118.1, from coordinate 23,907 downwards.
GTGGCTCTAATGGATACCTGTGGAGTTATTCATGTCACATGCCGCATTACCCCCATTAAACTGGCTTCGAGCCTTTGAAGCGTCCGCCCGACATCTGTCATTTACGGCCGCTGCCAGTGAGTTGCATCTGACGCAGTCAGCCATCTCGCAACATATCCGGAGCCTTGAACGCTTTCTCGGTAAACCTCTATTCGTTCGCCAGTCGCGAGCGATCTTCCTGACAGAGGAGGCTACAAACTATCTGCCAGCCGTTCGTGAGGCATTTCGTGTGCTGCAGACAGGTACTTCGGCCTTTCCCGGCATGCCCTCTGGTCGATCCGTAACGCTTCAGTGCAATATGGGTTTCGCCACCTTCTGCCTGATTCCGCGCATGGCATCGCTGCTCGCAGCACATCCCTGGCTTGAGCTTAACGTTGTTACACCAATATGGGATCCTGAACAGACGTCTGCTCGAGCGGACGTAGAAATCCGCTTTGGATTTGTCGATGCGCTCGGGCTTGCCCCGCAAGTAACGCGTCTGACTCGTGAAACTTATTACCCTGTTTGTTCTCCATCGATTGCTGACGATGTAGACTGGCGAGTCTCACCGTTGTTCGACTGTTCAGGCGTGCTTGCAACCTGGCAGGGATGGCTGGCCGCACAGGGTGAGGCCTTGCCAACCGAGCGGGCTGTGACTCTTTTCTCAACCTTCGCAGCTTCTATCGGCGCAGCCGAGGCAGGGGCTGGTCTTGCAATGGCGCACGACAGCCTCGTTGCTGATGCGTTGAAGCAGGGCCGACTGATCAAGCCCTACAACGATGGTGTCGAAATGAGCGAGTGTTATTGTCTGATAGAACCACAGGCGCACTTACGCACGCCGTCATCGCGCGCGCTGGCTGAGTGGCTGCTTGCAGAGTTTCAGGTAAGCGTCTAAGGGGAGAATATTGCCAATGCATGTTTATTGTGTTTGAATTTTGCACTTAACAATTGTTGTGGCTTTGAACTAATGCAATTTGTGGGATTGCACTTTACACATGCAGAGCCAAGTCACATGGCTCTGCACGGATTGCTGAGTCAGGTTACTTAATTACAGTTTCGCTGAGCCAAGTGACACGTTGAACTCTTTGCACCAGATGAATATTTCATCGAAATCACTCAAGCTTACGGATGCTGGCAAGGGGTAGCTTTGTTCGCCTGTCAGTGACTCCAAAGGAGCCAGAGACAACTGATACTCGCCATCCTTACCAAGTCCTACCATTGGATCTGGCGCTCCATCGAGCGAGAAGTCTGCACCAAGAACAATGCTCAAACCTGCATCTGTTTTTACAACACTGACCTGGCCAGTCGTTATGTGATCATTTGCTCCGGTAAATGTACCTGTTGAGGATGCATCTTGTGATTGAACCTGAAGTGATGCAATTAACAGGGGCAGGGCAATAAGGAACGATAAATATTTGTTTTTCATACTAGGCATACTCGTGGTGTGACATATAATTGTCGTTGTGGGGGAACTGAACGATTTTGCTGAATATTTGTTTTTGACTGATCAGTCAACTAAGAATAATTGTATTTGACTGAATAGTCAATAACTAGCAAGATTATTTTGATGTTTTAAATTTTCAATGTATAAATGTTTGCAATATGAGCAAAATAAGACATGGTTAGGCCTCGAAAATTTGATCGGGTGGACATCCTCAACAGGATGAAAACGGCGTTTTGGGAAAATGGTTTTAGCGACATTTCCATGGATGATGTGGGTCGCATTACCAATATGAATAGAGGTAGTGTTTACAACGCATTTGGTGATAAGCGTGCCTTGTATTTGGAGGCGTTAGAACTCTATGGTGAGCAACACTACGGTGCCGCAGTAGAGCTGATCAAGCATTCAAAAGATACCCCGAGTGCAATTCGCAATCTCTACGGTACGGCCTTTAAACGCATGAAAGACGACCAGACGCACTGGGGGTGCTTTATGTGTAATGCGGCAGTCGAAGTTGCCCCGGTGGATACAGAGGTAGCCATCATCGTAAGAGAAAATTTCGATGCTCTGACCAAAGCGTTTTTAAGCTCACTACTAGAGACTAGGCCAAAGGTTGCTGACAGTAAAAATGCGAAGAATCTTGCTCAGCAATTGACCGCCACTTATATAGGATTCAATATCATGGCGAGAACGGGAATGGCAAAAACGTCTCTAAAACGAATATCTGATTCTGCCGTTGAGATGGTCACTGCCTGACAGATGCCAGAATCGGCAGGGTTTTAGAGGCAGCGATCTTGTCGGTATTGCCCAAGGCGTTAACCGATGTGGGAAAGGTCTCCTTGAATCCATTCAATGCGGCAATTTCCCGCTTAACAATAACTTATTTTTTTGCTTGAATAGTGGGGTGTTAATAAGACGTGGTTCATCGAGACCGTTCCCTTACATGGCTTTTGCCGGTAATGATGACATCCATCGGTATGTCGTGTGGCTGAGGGTGGATCGTTGGTATTGCTGAGCAGGGATGGCCAACGCCAATGACTAACGGGCGTGGGCACATGAGCGCTAGTGTCCGATCAAAATATCCGCCTCCATACCCAAGTCGATAGCAATCAGGATCGTGCCCCACGAGTGGGGATATCACAATAGAAGGTGTGACGCTGGCTGGCCCAGAGGGAACTGGAATATTCCATATTCCTTTTTCCATCTTGCACTCTGGCGTCCACTCACGAAACACCAACGGCTGTGATTTTGTTACAACGACAGGCAGTGCCATTTTGGCTCCACGCTCATAGGCTGTATGCATCCAGTGACGCAGATTTAATTCACCACGGAAGGGCCAATACACAGATACGGTTGGACCTGACTCGACGTCGATTATTCCATCAAGAACCTCTGCAACCTCGTCCGCTATCTGTTTACGCATCGGTGCTGAAATGGCGAGACGAGAAGCGAGCAGTATCTCTCTCTGAGATTTTCGCCAAGCAGCGTGCTTGCTTCGTTCCAATGCCTGCGCAGCTACCTTGCCAGTATGTGCTGAATTGTTGTTTGTCACTCTTAGGTCAACAATTGTGCCGTCTTATCGACGTTTTGATCGCCACCATTTTTATAGTGAAATGTGTAGCTCGTGTTCAAACAGTCATTCCTAGCCAGTCGAAGCTTTCGATTCCAACTTTGAGTGCGCCAGAGTAATGTTATCGTCATAGCCCGCAGTAACAGTACCTATGGCTAGCCGGTGGACAGAGGGTAGTCTGTCCACCGGCGGTACGGATAACGTAAGTCATATCAAGTTGTGGGACTGAGCGTTTCATAAATAGTTCGGGCTTGGTATCAGCGCTTGTCCGGATCTGTGCTATCCAGCACCTTGCGCATAGCATCAGAATTGCCAAACTTTTTCACTTCTTCATCCAGTTCGGCGCTCTCCCGTCGTAATTGTACGACGTGCCATCCGATCCAGAAGACTACCCCTGCAATGACCAGTGGAGTTTCAATGCCGACGAATGGATACAATGCGCCGATGTCGGCAATATTGCCTGTCCAGTTTTCTACGTTTCCTGTGGCCATGATTATATTGTCTCCGGGTGACTGGCTTGCAGTGCTCGCCGCTCTGCTTCGACCATCGCTTGCTCTTCATGTGCCTGCAGCTCGGTGGCACTGATATCCAGGCCGAGTATTTCAATCTCAGGCGGAATGCGCAGAATACCCATCTTCTTGAGAATGGTTGCGAAGGTAAAGCCAGGTATGAACCCCAGTACGATAAACATGATGCAGGCGCCAATGAAGTTGCCTAACGGGTTGATGGTGGCGTACTCAGGATTAGGTGACGCAGGATAGCCCCACAACATAAAGCCTGCTATCACCACACCGAGAAAGCCTGCATAACCATGTACCGCAACTGCTCCCACAGCATCATCAATCTTGAACCGTCGTTCAACCCAGAAATGCAGCTTGTAGATGATGACGACCACAGCGGCTGCGATAAACATCGCTTGTATTGGGTGGTAGAGATCGTTGCCTGCGGATGCGCCGATTATTCCAGCCAGTCCACCGGAGTATGTCCAGAAAGCATCTCCTTTGGACACCATGTAAGCTGCCATCATGCCGCCTGCCAGAGACATCAGGAAGTTCAGGGTAATGGCAGACAAGGTGGTAGGTGCAAGATAAATATTGGTGGCTGAAAATACAACACCGTCGCCGCCTTGAACATTGAACATCGGAATGTTGCATGCCGCGTAGAAGCCCCAGAAACCAGTGTAGATAAGGAATAGTCCAACCGTCACCAGCCAAGGGTTGCGTGGACCGATATTTCGTGGTGTACCGTCTTTTGCAAATTTCCCAATGCGCGCGCCCAGAGGAATGAGTACACCGAGTGCAAATCCTCCTGCAATCGCGTGGATAACGCCAGAGGCGTAGGCATCGTGATAGCCCAGCTTCTGAACCATCCATCCATCAGGATGCCAACCCCAGGATGCGTCAACGATCCAGAAAAACGAACCAATCAGTACAGCCAGTATCCAGAACGCACTTGAGCGTATGCGTTCAATGACAGCGCCTGAGACAATGGAGGCTGCGGTCCAGGAGAACAACAGAAATGCAGCCCAGAACACACCGTTTATCCGTGCCCAAGCGGCTGTGTCGTCAGCTGTTAGTGAACCTTGTACCGGTGGTCCACCTAAGTGGGCACCCATCAGTTCACTGTTGGCAGCGGCAAAGGGGGCAGCTAGCAAGTCGCCGATGATCCATGGTCCGTTGGGGAAGGCAAAGTAGACCCACCAGCCGACAAAATAGAACGATACAGTGACCAGTGGAATGATCATGGTGTTTTTCATTAACGTATGCATGTGGTTTTTCTGTCGGGTGGCGCCAACTTCATACATGCAAAACCCTACGTGTATCAAAAACATGAACACGACGGTTACCCAGTAATAGAACTCGGTGAAAATTATGCCCAGTGCTGTTAGTTCATTGTCCATACATGCTTTCCTTTTCCATATTTTTTCTCCAATGGTTACCTGCAAGATTGCAGCTTCAAAACACTGATAATTAAATGGGTGTCAATAGGAAGAGATTTGTAAATTCAGCTGACCTCAAATGCAAAACAATTAAATTTCCTGACTCGTCAGGAGGAATGGAGCTCATGCCATATTTTCACGATAGACCGGCTTGTCTACAGTGTCAACATTCATGAATATAATATTCATATGATTAATGTTCTGTCAAAATTCTGATTCGGGTTAGAAAAAGCAACTATGATGCACCGCTGATGGATTGCTCTATTCGTTAATAGTGATTTATCGAGCGACGCTCACCTGAACCGTTGTTCTTGTGCAAGATTATCGGGATACAAGTTCGCTATGTGGATCGTATTGTTTATCGCAGGGTTGTTTGAAGTTGGCTGGGCTATTGGTTTGAAATATACCGAAGGTTTTACCCGGCTATGGCCAACGATCGGTACCGTTGTGTGTATGTTGATAAGCTTTGGCTTACTAGGCGTTGCAATGAAGACACTACCTGTTGGCACCGCCTACAGTGTTTGGGTGGGGGTAGGCTCAGTAGGCACAGTGATTCTTGGCATTGTGCTTTTTGGAGAGCCTGTGAATGTCGCACGTCTGGTTAGCGTTGCATTGATTGTGGCGGGTATCATCGGTTTGAAATTAGCGACGCCAAGTTAGTGATATGGGGGGGCAGAGTAAAGTGCCCCGTCAAACATCAGTCAGGTTGCGCTCCCGGTGTCGTCGGTTGCCCATCATCATGTTGAGATAGCCAATCAACAGCAGTCTGTCGAAAGTTATCCAGCCCTTTATAAGAGGCCAGCTCTGGTGGCAGCGTCTTGAGAACGCGGTGCATCCTGGCGCCCCATTTTGGTACTGTTGAAATATCGCGCATGCTCAGAAAGTAGCAACGTATCGGGAACAGCAATGCGTTGGAGCGTGGCAGGCGCCAGAAGCTTTGTAGTTCGATGCGTAAAAATAACTTATCGGCTACATTCTCCGGTGTCACGTGTGTGTTTTCAGGTCCCCATTTGTGAAAGTTCTCTGGGCTTGTGTCGAGCCTTGGGTTGACTGTCATTGTCCAGTTAAGCCTGCGAGCTGGATTACTTTGCTGCACGGCCAGCAGGTATTTCAGCGCACGATCAAAGATGCCCTTCTCGTGTGCCAGAGGTACCGGTGCATGCCATTCGTAAAAATTCATACCGATGTCAAAATCCAGGGACCAGTCAGCTTGTGTGGTGACCATGCCGGCATCCATCCACAAGTTGCCTTGACGTTCATCGAGCACAACATAGTCTCCTTGCGCCTGGCGTGTGATGTACTCCAGTGGAGAGTAGGGCAGAGTGGTGGCATCACCGAAGCGAAAATGCTGATCGATCCCCATCGGGCGATTGATCCAGTGCCAGTCGTGCCCGTTGCGTGTCAGGGAGAACGACTCAGGGTAGCTCTGCGACTTGTGCGTCATCAGTAGCTCCAGCGTATCCCATCCTGCCATCTCCATATGTGGCAGGCTTTGGTAGCGTAGTGGATCTTCATCAAGCACAAGCGCGCGATCACGCATCTCGGCTAGGTAGTGCTCATCCACATCGAATGGCTCGTTAAACGCAGAATTCAGTTGCCCGGTTCGCTGGTGCAGTTCCATGTTTACCGCATACATGTAGCTGTCTTTATCGAACGGGAACGGCGCACGCAATACGGATTGCTCCGAATTCCTGAAACTGAAGTCGTCGCGGTAGGTTTCGTCTCGAAACTTCGGCAGGCTAGCGGTACTACCCATAGTGAACCTCGGCGTTTTTTGATGATATGTTGATAAGTAATTCTTGCTACGCGATATACCTACGCGCTCGTGTCGCGCGATGTCATTTATCGCTCGAGAACAAGCCGCTTACCGCGAAAGCGGGAGACACAGGGCATGATTTTCTGGCCACGGGCTTTTTCATCGTCTTCTAGCCAGTGATCCTCGTGTAATAACTCGCCGTCATATTCGAGCACCTTGGTTTCGCACTGCCCGCATGCACCGCCGCGACACAGATAGGGAGCATCCACTCCGGCAGCCTCTATTGCCTCTAGCATGGATTGCTCTCGCCCAACTTCAACACTCAGACCACTGTTGGCAAGTTCAATGACAAACGGCTCACCTGGTGGCGATTTAGCGAAATGCTCGAAATGTATGTGAGCCTCTGGCCATCCCAGACTGCGCGCTGAGTTGAGTGTGGCATCGATCATGGGGGAGGGGCCACAGACGTAGAGATGTGTGCCAACAGGCTGGCGAGTGAGTAGCTCGTCGTAATCTATGAACTGCTTCTCGTCGCTGTAGTAGGTGTGTAAACGATGTCCCAGACTCGCATTGAGTTCAGGCAGGTAGGCACCTAACTCAGGACTGCGCACGCCGTAGTGCAACTCAAGATCGGCACTCAACCGATTCAACTGATCGGTTTGTGCAAGGAAGGGTGTTATACCGATGCCGCCTGCAATTAACAAGTGTCGGCGGGCTCGAAGGTCCAATGGAAACAGATTGGCGGGGTAGCTGATTTTCATCGCCATACCCGTTGTCACTTCTCGGTGCATATACAACGAGCCGCCTCGGCCCTCGTCGTCGCGGCGAATACTGACTTGATAATCAGTGGTGTCGAAGGGTGAGCTCATCAGCGAGTAGGGGGTTCGGCGGCGCTGCTCGCCATCTTCCATTTCTATGACGACATGTGCGCCGCCCGAGAAGGCGGGCAGCTGCTGTCCGTCGGCACGTTTGAAATGGAATCGCTTTATCAGTGAATTGACCTCAACAACGTCAGAGACGATGACATCAATGCCAGCATTGATACTCATCAGAACATCTCCTCTTTTGCCGGTACATCCGCAGGGTCTTCGGCGTTGATGTTGACACCCTGAAACGCGCCGATACGCCGTGAGTAATGATCACGAACCAACAACAACAGACCACAATGGGCACACTCTGCTGGCTGGGTGGTCACGTTTTCAGTGATACCTTTGCAATGCACACACTGCATGCGGCGTGCAAGGCTACCGTGATGTTCAGTCTGTAAACCCTGATAGTCCTGACCGGCATCAGCGCAGGCTTTCACAAACAGACTGAGCGCAGATTCGTTACCGGTAAGGTATATCTGTGTGCCCATGCGAAGGCGGTCCAATGCAGCGTTCAGGCGCGGCAGACTAGCCGTTGCTGTTGCACTGGTATGGAACCGCTTGAATCCTAGCGCTTGCATAGCATCGGTGGCATCCTCAGGGCCTGAGCCCTTGGCGTAGATCAGCGTGGCATTATCTAAAAATTCGGCGCTAGCAGAAGCTACAAGCGTTTTCACTGCCTCTGATCCCTCACCTTCAGCTACCACCAGATGAGCCGTCGCCGACACCGGTGATAAGGTGCCGTAGAGTGGCCGACTTTTGAATGAGGCGTATTGGGTGGTGCTCATCATCTACCCCTTAGCGGTGCGTCTTTCCTTATCGACGTCATAGAAGGGCATTGGGGACGTCGTGCAGTCGATAAGTCCAGAGCCGTTTTCTACCTGGAGTTTTACACCGGGCTTGGCACACTCCACTGGCATGCGTGCAATAGCCACGTTATGTTTATTTAATGACGAATACATACCGATGGTAGCAACACCCACTTGCTTGCCATCTTGCAGCAGCGGCGCACCTTCTTCAGCAGCTTCCTGTCCATCAAGCTTGATGCCATAGATTTTGAAACGCTCTTTTCCTTGCAAGCGGTAGTGCTCTTCTGCGCCACGAAAGCCTGTTTTACCTTCGCTAACGGTAAAATCCAGACCCAGCTCCCACAAGGTGTCGCCGGTGACATCATTGTCAAAAGGGTACATCTGGGAATTGTCATAGGGATAGAAAAGCAGATAGCTCTCGGCGCGTAGCAGGTCCAGAGTTGTAAAGCGTGTGGGAATTATTCCCATCTCTGCACCCTCTGCCACAATCGTATCCCAGATGTCGGGTGCGTCTTGTCCGCGGCAGAAAATTTCGTAGCCGCGTTCACCGGTGTAGCCTGTGCGCGAGATCGTCACTGGGTGCCCAAAGAGTCGTGTAGGCATATGTGCGAAGTAATTGAGGTGGCGAATACCTTCAACATGTTTTTCAAGGAAGTCTACGGAGGCTGGGCCTTGCAATGAAATGTCGTGCAGGTTGTCGTCAAAGCGTATGGACACGTCACGCCCTATGGCTGCACGTGTGAGTTGTTCGTGCCCATCGCCAGAGCCATGTACGACCATGAACGAATTGGCACCCGTACGATAGATAACGCAATCATCTATAAACTTGCCAGCATCGTTAAGCATGCACGCGTAGGAGGCTCGTCCCGGGCTGATTTTCTCGATATTACGTGTGGTTGCCCGATCAATAACGTGTGAAGCGTGCGGCCCTGTGATGTGGACTTTTTTCAGACCAGAGACATCCATTACACCTGCTTTGGTACGAATGGCCAGGTACTCGGCCTGCTGGTCCTTGTCATAGGTCCAGGCAGTGCCCATGCCACTCCAGTCTTCAAGTTCTGAACCCATGGCTCTATGTCGATCACCGAGGGTAGAAAAGCGCCAGCTTGCAGTCATGTTGTCTGTGTCCTTAGTCTTCAGCGAGGAGGTTGACCATATAATGGCCGCCGTCTCGCACGAGTGATTGTGTGTCCGCCTGATCAAAGTGCTGTTAGTGCATTCAGAGGCGAGATGTTTTCCTTTTTTATGTTGAGATTGATTTATTGACTAGCAATCCAGCGTATGTTCGCGTTCCCAATCAGTGAGTGAGCACGAGAACCGATTCCACTCATCATTTTTGAGATTGATGTAAGCCTGGCTGAATTCATCGCCCATGGCTGATCGCAGACCTTCATTGGATTCAAACAATCGAATGGCGTCAAGCAGGTTCAGTGGAAGCCTGCGTATGTCTTTTACCGTGTGCGATTCGGTGTACATATTGATATCCAGCCGCTTGCCGCTGTCGGTTTTGTTGTTTATCCCGTGCATGCCCGCTGCCAACAGACTGGCCATCAACAAGTAGGGATTAGCAGAGTTATCAGGTAGGCGATGTTCAATGCGCCCTTCATCAGGGATACGAATCATGTGTGTTCGGTTGTTTCCACCAAAGCTGATACTGCTCGGTGACCACGTGGCCCCTGACAGCGTCGGCGGTGCATTAATCCGCTTGTATGAGTTAACAGTGGGGTTGGTGATCGCTGCTAGCGATTCGGCATGTTCGAGCAGTCCACCAATAAAGTTATACCCGATGTCGGACAAACCCAGTTCACCCGCAGAATCTGCAAAGTGATTGGTTTTTTCGTCAAGAGACCACATCGATACATGCACATGACAACCATTGCCCGTCAGGTGTGAGAACGGTTTTGGCATGAACGTAGCGCGCAACCCATGTTTTTCAGCAATGGATTTGGTCATGAACTTAAAGAAGGCCAATTGATCAGCACACGTTAGAGCGTCAGAGAAATCCCAGTTGATTTCATACTGACCGTTAGCATCTTCATGATCGCACTGGTAGGGGTTCCAGCCCAGCTGCGTCATCGTGGAGCTTATCTCTGCAATTACATCGATGCGTCGCATAATGGTTGACTGATCGTAGCAAGGCTTCATCTGTACATCACGTTCGTCAGAAATCGCGCTGCCGTCGGGGGCAATGATATGGAATTCAGGTTCAACGCCTGCCTTCATCAGTAAATCCTGCTTAGCAGATTCTGCCATCAATTTTTTCAATACATTGCGGGGCGCCTGACCTACCAGAGCACCGTCCATCCAGCAATCGCCCGCTATCCAGGCAATTTCGGGCTTCCATGGAAGTTGAATGATCGAGTCGGTGTCCGGGATCACCAGCATGTCAGGATCGGATGGACTGTAGTCCATCCAGGCGGCAAACGGTGCGAAGCCTGCACCGGCTTTCTGAATACGACTGGCTTTTCCTGCAGGGACCAGTTTTGCCCGCTGGGTACCAATCAGGTCTGTAAAGTTAAACAGATAGAACTTGATGCCATGTTTCTCGGCATAGTCGGTGAGGTCCAGTGACATGCGTGTGCAACTCCTTGGGTGCGGACTATGATGCGGGCTTGTAGTGTCGGCTTGTAGTGCGTTCTAAGGGTCGTTCTATAAGCGAGTATTAACGATAGGATCTTAAGAGTGCGTTGTTGTTAGTACTGAGTCTGGCCTGGTATCCAGGATGTCCCTGCTAAAGGTACCCCAGCCATGGCTGCCGCTTCAACTGTTAATGCGCATAGATCTTCGGGTTCAAGATTATGCAGATGGTTTTTGCCACAGGCGCGAGCGATGGTTTGTGCCTCCAGTGTCATAACGGCAAGATAGTTGGCCAGTCGTCGACCGGCTGCTACCGGATCAAGCCGTTTTGCAAGCTCTGGTTCCTGAGTGGTGATGCCCGCAGGATCGTGTCCCAGGTGCCAAGCGTCATAGGCACCGGCTGTGGTGCCAAGCTTGTTATATTCTGCTTCATGTCGTGGATCGTTATCGCCTATGGCAATCATCGCTGCGCTACCAATAGAAACTGCATCAGCACCCAGAGCCATGGCCTTGGCAACATCAGCACCGTTGCGGATACCGCCGGACACAATCAGCTGCACCTTTCTGTGCATGTCCAGATCTTGAAGTGCACGTACTGCTGGTCTGACGCAAGCCAGCGTAGGCTGGCCAACGTGCTCAATAAAAACATTCTGCGTGGCAGCTGTGCCGCCTTGCATACCGTCGAGTACGATAACGTCAGCGCCTGATTTTACCGCAAGCGCCACATCATAATAAGGACGTGCGCCAGCGATCTTTACGTAGATGGGGACCTTCCAGCCAGTGATTTCACGCAGCTCCAGTATCTTGATTTCAAGATCGTCTGGGCCTGTCCAGTCAGGATGGCGACAAGCTGAACGTTGATCGACCCCTTTAGGCAATGAGCGCATCTGTGCAACGCGATCATTGATTTTCTGACCCATCAACATACCACCGCCACCTGGCTTGGCACCCTGACCAACGACTATTTCAATGGCGTCGGCTTTACGTAAATCATCAGGGTTCATTCCGTAACGTGAGGGCAGGTACTGGTACACAAGTTGTTCTGAGTGGCCACGTTCTTCAGGCGTCATGCCACCATCACCTGTGGTTGTGGAGGTACCTGCCAGATTGGCACCACGACCTAAGGCCTCTTTGGCTTGTCCGGATAACGAACCAAAACTCATACCTGCGATGGTGATGGGAATTTTTAGCTGTATGGGTTTCGAGGCATTGCGGCCTCCCAGCGTCACATCTGTGCCACAGCGTTCGCGGTAGCCTTCAAGCGGATAACGAGAAATTGAAGCGCCAAGAAACAGCAGGTCGTCAAAGTTGGGCAGGGCGCGTTTTGCACCGCCACCACGAATGTCATAGATGCCGGTGCTAGCAGCACGACGAATCTCGGAGCGAGTGTACTCGTCGAAGGTGGCCGACTCACGCGGAGTCACCTGAGGAATGTTCTCGTCCATTATGCTTGGCCGGTTGACTCGAGCGTGTAGCCCGAAGGATATGCAAAAAAGCAGGATTCGGTGTTCACTGGCTGAATATTCGGTGAAATGATATTCATTGACTGGAGATGTTCACTGCAACGTGTGCCCATCGATCAGTACTCGTCCGCATGATCAATATCGAAGTTGTAAAGCTTGCGCGCCGAACCATAGCGACGAAAGCTCGAAGCATCCTTGTTGATCTGTGCTCGTTCAAGCAAGTCTGCAAGCGTTGTCAGATGTTCTGCAGTCATATCCTTTTCGATGCAGTCAGCCCCGAGACTTTCTACCGAACCTGCCACATAGAGTTTGGCTTCATAGATAGAATCACCCAGAGCCTCGCCCGCATCGCCGCAAACCACCAGATGGCCAACTTGCCCCATGAAAGCGGACATGTGGCCAACAGAACCTCCAACAACAATATCAATACCCTTCATTGAAATGCCACAGCGCGACGACGCATCACCTTCGATAACCAGTAAACCGCCGTGACCGGTAGCACCAGCAGATTGGCTGGCGTTGCCTTTAACGCGCACAATGCCACTCATCATGTTTTCAGCAAGTCCGACACCGGCATGACCACTGATGGTGACTTCAGCTTGTTGATTCATACCGGCGCAGTAGAATCCCACGTTGCCCTGAATGTCGACCATAAGGGGTGCGTTCAAGCCACAGGCGATGGCGTGTTGGCCCATCGGATTGGTGATGGTGTAGTTGCGTTCGTTGGACAACGGGTCCAGGCCTTGCAGGGTGCGATTGATTTCTCGCAACCCGATCTTCTGGAAATCCATGGTGTTCATCAGGCTGCTCCCGCACCTGCGTGTGCTGCAGCATTGGCTGCCTCACCATCCAGTGTTTCAGCGCCCCATGCGTAGACAGTAGCGGGGCGTGGCTCCCATACACGTGCCTGCCCTGAGCCAGGCAGGGTGGCGATAGATCGATATTCAGTAGCCATGGCTACCCAGTCATCGGTTTCAGCTAATACGGCATGCTTGCAGGCAATAGGATCGCGCACAACCGCAAAACCGTCACTGGTGCCGATGCAGAACGTGAAGAAGCCATCAAGGTCGTCCAGTGCCTGTTCCAGCGCATCTTTAAGAGACACGCCCTGCCGCAGTTTCCACGTGAGGTAGGCGGCAGCCACTTCCGAATCGTTTTCGCTACCAAAGGTGACACCCTTGCGTTTTAGTTCTTCTCTTAAGCGATTGTGGTTCGATAATGAGCCGTTGTGCACCAGACATAAATCAGCTCCGGTCGCGAAAGGATGCGAGCCTGCTGTCGTCACAGCGCTTTCAGTGGCCATTCGAGTATGGCCAATCATATGACGGCCCTGAGCATTCGCCAAGCCGAAGCGTTCGTACACTTGCTCAGGCAGACCTGTCTCTTTGTAGATCTCAACGCTTTGCCCGCTTCCAACCATACGCACATCAGATGCTTCTGTGGCCAGCCATGATTGCACGGCGTTCTCGGTTCCCGATGTAACAAGGATGGCATGGGTGTCATTTTGCTTAATGGTCGCGGTGCACGACAAGGTGCTGGCCATGCTGTCTGCCAGCGCCTGCCAGTCATGGCTATTGCTATCGTGTGCCAGTGAAAACTTCAGTTGTCCGTCTGGCACTGGATTTCGGTAGATAGCAACACCTGCAGAATCAGGACCCCGGCTAGTCATCTCGATAAGCATGGGCTTGAAGAGTTCTCCCAGTTGCGGGTATAGCGCCTCGTTCTTCAGGTATAACCCGACAATTCCACACATTATGCTGAACGCTCGACAATGACGATGTAGCGACGTTATCATTGAAATGCAGGTCTTTCAAGAGGGGAATGATATTTTCTCCTGAATAAAAACAATGTGTTGTGGTTTAACGCGTGTGACACATGTGCGGCACAGAGCTTTGAGCAGCTTGCAGGTCTCACTGCTTAATTCACCACCGCAAGTTAGTGGTCCATCAGGACGGATGTTTTTCGACGTATGTACAATGCTGCTATCCAGCAGAACAGAAAACCGCAATGAGCACGTCACGGACTACCGACGCAAATAGCGACCCTGTAGATGTCAACCCCAAGTTGCCATTGAAGCAGGATCCGCACTCACTTCGCGGAAATACGGAACGCCGGCTGGAGGTGGCTATTGGCCGAGAAGTGCGGTCTATCAGAAAGCAGCGCGGCATTACCGTGGCTGATCTGGCCGAAAGCAGTGGTTTGTCGGTTGGTATGCTGTCGAAGATCGAGAACGGATTGACGTCGCCGTCTTTAACGACGCTACAGGGATTGTCCGATGCTCTTGGGGTGCCGATATCGCAGCTGCTCAAACGTTTTGAAGAAGAACGGATGGCGGTGCAGGTGAAAAGTGGTGAGGGGGTTTCTGCAGAGCGTCGTGGTACCCGTGCTGGTCATCAGTATCAATTGCTTGGATACTTGAGTGGGAACAGCAGTGGGGTTATCGGTGAACCCTACATGATCACGCTCAACGACGAATCAGATGTGTTCCCTACTTTTCAGCATGAGGGTATCGAGTTTTTGTATTTTCTCGAAGGCTGCGTTGAATACCGGCATGCCGACAAAACCTTTTTGATGGAGCCCGGCGACTCTTTGTTCTTTGATGCAGATGCTCCACATGGTCCTGTGAAGCTGATTACATTGCCAGCCAAGTATATGGCGATTGTTGCTTACCCGGCATCTAGCGTTCAGACTGGAGATACTGTTTAGCGCAAGAATATTGAAAGCAAATCTTATGGCACACACACGCGTATCCCTGTCAGACATTGAAAAGGCGGCCCACAAAGCCCTTATCCGGCATGGAGCCGCTGACTGGGTTTCTTATGAAGTGGCACAAGCGATTGTCATGGCCGAGGCGACAGGCAATCTGATCTGTGGGCTCTATTATCTGGAGAGCTATTGCAAACAACTTGAATCGGGCCGTGTTGATGGGCAGGTGGAACCAGTGGTCTCTAAACCGAAATTGGCGTCGGTCAAGTCGGATGCAAAGTTTGGTTTTGCGCAAGCAGCATTCAGCCGTGCATTGCCAACTGCCCTGGAAGTTGCAAAGGAGGCGGGTACGTGTTCTTTGGCGGTTTGCCATTCACACACCTGTACCTCGTTAGGTTTTTTTACTGAACAGATTGCCAAGGCTGGCCTGATTGGTATTGGATTCACCAATGCGTCGGCGGTTGTATCGCCTCCTGGTGGGAATCGTGCCGTACTGGGTACCAATCCCATAGCCATGGCCATTCCTGCCAAAGGCGGCGGTGTTGCTTTTCAGTTTGATCAAAGTACCAGTGCGGTGGCGCTGGGAAAAATCACTATGGCGGCCACGGCGGGTGATTCTATACCGCTGGGTTGGGCTGTAGACGCTGATGGGCACCCGACCACCGATCCTCAAGCAGCATTGAAGGGGTCACTGGTCTCCTCAGGCGGGTACAAAGGCTATGGATTTGGCTTGATGGCAGAGGTGCTGGCGGCTGCGGTCACTGGCAGTGCCAACTCACTGGATGTTAAAGGTATTAAGCTTCGCGATGGTGCACCGCATAATCTGGGTCAGTTTTATTTACTGATTGACCCAACGGCCACGAGCGGCGATGCGTTCTGGGATAGGATAAAAAGAATCACTGATGCCGTTAGTGAGCAGGAAGGGGCTCGCTTGCCCGGCGCTGAACGCACCATACCCGATGAGGTCATGCTTGACGCTGACTTATGGGCGCTTACCTTATCGCTAGGGTAGGTGCTTGAGCGATCAAAGAATACGTTTATTCATGGTAGTGACGTGATCTTAAACGCTAGCGATCGGTAAATGAAGGCTTAGCCAGGCATCAGCAGCTCGTTAATCGGCTGAAAAAATAGTGGGAAACCAATCTTCACGCAAACGTTCACCCGGCAGCATGCCATGGCCAGGGAAGGGCGGTGAAGTTGGCCCCGGGCGTTCAACATAACGGGCATCGTCGCCCACAAGCCGAAGCGAAAAAGCTCGCCTTCGCGTGGTAGATTCATTGCCTCTGGCACCATGCAGAGTGCTAAATGCAAAGGCTACGGCATCACCAGGCTGCATCGGCCATTCACGAATCTGCATGCCCTGCGCATCAGGGTCAGGCACTGGAAGGTAGGCATCAGTTGCTGGATAGAAATCATCATTCTTTAACCAGCGCGTGGGCAATACTGGTTTTTCCCATTGATGCGATCCCGCTACACAGCGCAAGGTGGCGTCGGTAACAGGATCCATGGGAGCCCAGAAAGAAACGTTATGGGTACCATTAACAAAGTAGTAAGGGCTGTCCTGGTGCCAGGGGGTGGGTTTAGAGGTGCCCGGCTCCTTGATAAGTACATGATCGTGAAATAACTGAACGCGTTTCGAGCCCATCAACTCAGCGGCAACAGCCGCTGCGGGTGAATTGCGGATCACTTGCTCGAACGGTGCGATGCGAGACCAGTTGCAGTAGTCATCAAAGAACCTCCCGCTCTCACCGTCTGTGAGGTTTTCTGCTGCATACTCGCCAGGCTGAGCCAGGTTTTGCTCAATGCCTGCCCGAATGTCTTCCACATGGTCGCTGAAAAGGTCGCGAATTAATACCACTCCATCATTGCGAAACGCATCAATGTGATCTTGTGTAATGAGTGAGTGCAAAAGGTCTCGACTCCAACAGGGCTGTGGTGCTAACTATGGCACGTATTTGACAGCTGATTCATTAATAAAATACAGTGGACTTCAATGTTTTATGTAGCTACTTGTCGTGTATAAGTGCCCAAGATCTCTATTAGAGGCCATCGCTATCAAGCAGTTCTCTGAGCAATGCCATCTCTACTTCCAATGCGTCAGCCTCACCAGCCTGACGCGCGCTTACAGACGCATTGAGTACAGCAATGACTTCATCAGCAAGTTGTTCTGACAAAGTGCCTTTCAAAACCAAATGGCGTAACTGCGGCCAGCGTGCAACGGCAAATGTGCGCAGCTGACGGTAGACACCATACGTTGGCAGGGATCCGTCGTAAGCACGAGCCAGCGCTACCGTCACGCGGACCCACTGATGATTGTCGCAAGGGGCAACACCAGCGACATCAATCAGTAATTTAAAGCGCAACTGATCCCAGTCAAACTGACGACCATCCTGTAGCTCATTCATTGTCTGGCTCTCGCTGACTAATTGTCTTTTTGGCAGAATTATTGTCGCCACCGAGCCGATCAGTAACTAACTTGCCAGCCAATTGCTTGTCCAACATTACTTCATCAATGATCTGTTTTAGCGTTTGTGTTTGTTGTTGCCAGCCCTCTTGCGTTACGGGCAGCACTCGTACGCCGATGCGCGCTAGCATTGCATGATCTTCAAGGTCAAACGGTGCTTGGTTGGGATTATCCATAGAGTCAATCCCAAGCGCTGAGTCACCACGATGAAACACGGCATCCAGTACCAATCTGCCTACTTCAACATTAAACTCCACGGTGGTTTCCGACCGCGTTATCGCTGATGCCATTCCTGTCGGCAGCATGTCACGTATCGCAAGTGTCGTTGGCTGGATTGTTGGCGATATTATCCAGTCCAGATATTGGCCAAACAATGTGTTCGAATTGATACGATCAAGGGAGCGTGACAGGAAGACCAATTGTTTATTTCGTGCGCGCGTTATACCAACGTTGAGCACATCTGATCGTGACAAAAACGCCAGCGACCCACCTGACGATTCATCGTCAACACAACATGAGAACAATACAACATCTCTTTCCTCACCCTGTAGCTCATGTGCGGTGCCCACGATCATGTTGTAGCGCTCACGCGTCGACACGTCAAAGGTATCGTCGATGCAGGTTTGCAGGTACTCAACCTGAGCGCGAAATGGAGAAATCAGGCCAACGCCAAAGGGAGTTCTGGATTCACGAATCATCGATTCCAATGTTGATAGCATGCATTGTGCTTCGATCCTGTTGACGCCATTTGGCGCACGATGGGCATTGGTCACCTTGATCATTTGAAGTGCATCTGGTGAACGACCCCGTGTCACACGCGTCAGTAATTGCAAGCGACCTGCATAAAAACTACGATTGCTGAAGCCGATGATTTCTGGCGCACTCCTGAAATGCTCATCTAGCGCATTGGCAGCATCGGCATCATTTAATGAACGATCAACCCAATCAAGCAAACTTTCGTGCCTAAAATCTGGAGTGTCTGTCCTATCTGCAGCAAAGCGTTCGCGTAGCGAATCATTGAGTGATTGTGGTAAAAAACTGATGTGTCGAAGTTGCTCGGCATCACCAAACAACACTGCACGTCGAGCCCTTTGCAAGGCAGGCAGTGCGCTGGCTGTATCCACTTGTGAGGCTTCATCAATTAGCAACAGATCAAATAATTCACTTTGCATGGGCACCAATCGAGTCAGTTCATCAAGCGTTGTTACCCAGACAGGACAAGTTGACAACAAGGGTTCGTAATCCAATGTTTCCTGTAACGCCCGCTGGCGACGTTCCCGTGCTGCAACACTGTCTGCCAGATCGACCAGAGATCGTCGATCAACCGCAACACGTTGTCGCGTCTGCTGCTCGATGACAAGCTGAAGCGCGTCAAGTACGTGGACATCTCTGGATAGTTTGAGTTGGTTCCATTTTTTGAGAATCTTTAGCAGCGTGTCCTGTCGAGTTCTTCGAGTCGCAGCACTAACTACAGTCTGCCACCAGAGAATTCCCGACCAGCGGCTCCAGGATTTTTTTAATCCAGCTTGCACTCGATCCTGCCGATTTAACGCTCGTCTTGCCCTGTGAATCGCTTTTGCTAGAGATTTATCAATGTCATCTGCCTTTCTACACGCTAGCAATGCCTGACGCGGGCGCGTAAAGCCGACAGAGCGAGTGGTCACGACATCGCGCAGCTGACGTTTGAGATTACTGAGACGGCTTGCGTTGCCACCCCGTAAAACGGCACCTTCAAGGCCCAGTTCTTCATCAAGAAAATTCGCAACAACCTCAGCTGCTGCCTGGCTTTTTAAGCACACCAGCACCGAGCCGCCTCTTGCGACAGTATCGGCAACAATCATAGCCAATGTGTGCGTCTTACCCGTACCCGGTGGCCCAAAGACAATACTCAAGTGCTGCTCACGAGCACCCTGAACAGCACGGCGTTGTGCAGCCGACAGCGCCCCCGTGCAACGCAACGGCAGCTTGAGCGCTTTTTGCATATTGATTGGGCGTAACGATTGCCCGGAATTGAATCTGCCAGCTGTGAGGGCTAACAACGGTGCACTGAGCTGAGTTGCTTCGACAAGCTGCTCAAGTTCATGCAATATGCCCGTTGATCGGCGCGAACGTTTTACTAGCAAGATGGATGCAGCCGCGCGCACCGTTAGGTTGCCGTGGGCAGATACAGAGTTTTTGTTACTAGCCGGCTCAGCGGCTAGCAACGGCCAGCGATCAAACCCGATAGCTTGCAGATCTGGTACCTCCTGAACCAATAGATCCAGTACCATCGCTATTCCCTCGCGATCAAGTACTGTTGAGTCAACAATGTTCTGCAAGGCGTTGGCCAAGGAATCAGCTGCATCATTGTCCAGCAGTCGTTCCAGTACTGCGCGATTAACCTCAAGTGAAGCCTTCGCTTGCGTTTCTTGAGGTTGTGCCTCAGCGGCGCTCCAGCTATCGAGCATGGCAAACAGAAGCGGTGTTTCAAATCGTTCACCCGGGACTGAAACGGGAAGCAATGTATACAGCGTGGAGGTGCCACGCGCATGAGCCTGCAGTGCTAGAGTGAGTTTGTCGGCACCGTCGGGCGGTAACCAGGGTAATGGCGTCATGCCGCACGCCATAGTCTCGAGCGAGGCATCAACTCGCGCCTTGACGCGGGAGCCACCTAGACGAACATCACTACCGTTTGCGTACTCGTGTGCAAAACAGGCATGCAGATATCTGAACAGACCGCTGGCATCTATCGGGTTCATCTTGTGTGCACGATCTTGCAAGTAAACGTTTATCAGTGGTGGTGCAGTGTACGGGAATCATAGGTCCAACTAATAAAGACCTTATCGAGCTTACACAAGAGACGGACAATGCCGTACGTTAAGCGTCGTGTAATACCATCGGTGAGTGGGTGTTCTCCAAGATGCCAGCTGACGGACAGGTGTGTCAATATGGGTTTTTAGTCCAATAGCAGCGAATTTGATGCCAACTTTAAGGGAAATTTTTCTTACCATGTCCTGAAAGCACTTTCGGCACGCAATCACAGCTGCGATTCGATCGTCATAGACTAAGAGCACGCAAAATGAAGATATCTGGATTAGGTCACGTGGCGTTAAAAGTCACAGATATGGATAAGTCGAAGCATTTTTACCACGGTGTATTGAAATTACCTTACGCGGGCGAGCATGAAGATAATTCAATGGCCTTCTTCTGTGCTGATGGACATCACAACCTTGCATTGTTTCTGGTAGATGTTGTAGATAACACCAGTCCCTCACTCGATCATATTGCGTTTCAGTTGCAAGGTGGCCGAAGGGAGCTTGGTTTGGCTCAAGTAGAACTTGAGTCATTAGGGGTTGAAGTTACGCCCTATACCCGCCGAGAAGTTCAGTCGCTGTATTTCAAGGATCCGGATGGAAATCAAATTGAGCTTTATGTGCATGTCACACAGTGAAAACTGTGGTCGATATCTACTCAAAGCACTGGTATAAACACAGGCCTACATTGATATTTATGTCCGTATCGATTGCTGCCATTAAACTATCGATCGTGAGCATTTTGTTCAATCGGAAGCATACATGATCGATGTCTCATGCCATGATGTCGTTATGACCAAAATCACGTATGTGCCGAACCTCTATATCTGGTATTGCTCGATGGTCACAGGTAGCATAGCAGTACAACGAACCGCTAATAAGTTGTCCAATCCAGTTGTTAACCCCAACGAATAATCCCTATGATTGCAGAGACGGCGTAAAAGAATTGTAACGCGAAGAACGCCCACCGTTTATCAATGAAGCCCCAGGCACCAAAAAGCAATGCGGACAGCAACAACAGGCTAAATCCAAGGATTTCGTTGCCAGTATTGGACGCGATGAGTAGTGCATACACCATCGCTGAAATTGACCCAGTCCATTCAAAGAATGTAACCGCTTTTTGTTTGTTCATCTGTTGTATATCGATCTGTCGGCTTGTGAGATAAAATTCCAATTTACGTTTCAGAGTAACGCAATACACCCGCGGTGCGCGCACCAGAACCACCATCTGCTGGATGATTCACGCCATCGGTAACAGCCACTTCTTTAAAGTCGAACGGGCTTATGCCTTCAATACACGAAACATTCACCCCAAACTGATTGGGATTTGAACGACGTTGATGGTGAGTGTATATGCCACACCGTGAGCAAAAATAGTGCTTTGCTACACTGGTATTAAATTGGTAGAGCGTCAGGTGTTCCTGTCCTTTTACAAATTCAATACCATCCAGGTTGGCAGACACAGCGATGGCACCACGCATACGGCAGTAGGAACATGAACATCGTCTGATGGTGTTGAATTCATCCGTCAATCGAACATTGAATTTCACCAACCCACAATGACAAGCCGCTAAGTGCATTTTCGAGGTTTCGTTCATGTTCAATGTTCAGTGGATTGAATGCTGGATTATATCAATAACACTCTATCGACGAGCTTGCGTTTAAACCTGCCATTCTTCTGTTGATCACTATCTGTCTGAGTTAGATTAACGTTGTATCCCTTTTGGTTAGCTAGTCAACAAGATCAGTCAACGTTCGGAATATGGTAATATGGTGTTTACACCCATATGCCCATATTCGAGCCGAATGAAAACTACACTCGATATTCCTGATGAACTTTTCCAGAGGGCCAAGGATGAAGCACACAAGAGTGGTACTTCGTTTAAAGCCATAGTAGTTCGGGCACTTGAGCAATCTTTGGGTCCAGCGACGGTCGTCATAGCGCCACTGCGAACTCATGTCTGGCCAGCAGAAAGTGAACAAGGAATTCGTATTGAATCGGACAACATATTGCAGATGATCCGTCATGAGCGCGATGGCGATACGCGTCATACGCTCAACCGTGCAAAGACCGAACGCACTGGGACATCTACTAATGCCAGAGCATCCAAGTCGATTCGGAAAGTGCGCAAGTGATTGCAGTAGACACTACTATACTCATCTACGCACATCGCTCTGACGCAGCGGAGCATCGGGCGGCCAAAGATGCGCTTGAGCGGCTTGCGGAACAACATTCCCAGTGGGCTATTCCGTGGCCTTGTATTCATGAGTTCCTGGCTGTCTCAACGGGCAGGGCGTTTGGTGAAGCCGCTACGCCATTGGAAGATGCACTCATGGCTGTGGGCGTATGGTTGAATCACCCACGTTGCAAGGCCCTGCATGAAACTGACAGACACCTGTCTAATCTCGCCGGGCTGTGCGAACGGGCTAGATTAACGGGAGGCGCTGTACACGATGCACGCATCGCCGCAATTTGTATTGATAATGGTGTGAAAGAGTTCTGGACCTGCGATCGGGATTTTACCCGCTTCCCAGATCTGAACAGCCGCAACCCGCTGATACCCTCATTACATGAGTCAGCACCACCACATTATGCAGTGCGCTCTGAAATGTAGTGCGTGTTGAGCAAGTTGTCTGACACCAACACCATAGCCGCGCCCACAGGTGTGAACAACGCTCTTGTCAAACGCTACCAACCATCAATTGTGCAAAGCCGCAGAAGGCTTATCAGTCCACAGCTTGGTATGCAGACCACATTCGCGCATTGCCTCGCCCTTGGTAGGGTCGTAGCAGTCAGGTCCAAGCGCGATGCCATGAGACTTCAGGTAACGATCCATATAAGCTGTGGGCCAGCTGAGTAGCGGTGATATCTTTTCCATACCGCCACCAAGAACTTGCCTATGATCGAGTGAGCGTCTGTGGCCGGTCTGTGATTGCCGGATTGAGGTGAACCATGCATCGGGTGTCAGTTCATCCATGGCTCGTTGGAAAGGCTCAAGCTTTACCGCTTGTACAAATTTGTCATGCTCTTCGGTATCAAGCTCAGGCGGGACGCCGAAGGTGAAGTTCTCTGGCTTGTAGACTTGAAGGTTCAAGGAAAGTAACGCTTCAAGGTAGCGTGCAAACTGCTGGGTATCACGTGTGTTGTAGCCGGTATCCACCCACACAACTGGTATGCCAGGGGCAAGCTCAGAGAGCATATGCAGTAGCACGCCAGTACGAGGATTGAATTTGGTGCTGACGATGGGATTATCCGCCTGCATCAACACCTCTTGTAGCAATTCCCTGGTAGAGGCAAGCTCATCATCGTAGCTAGGCACATCCGGGTGCTTTGGTGAATTACTGGTCAACATAAGAGCCTTCTCATTAGCGTGTCACGGTGGCGCATAAAACGGCGTCAGGTGTGACAACAGACACGTATAGTGTTCGGCAATTACGGCAGTAATAGAAATACTAATTTGGAATAACGATATGCAAAAAGTGTATTTATAGTTCAGGTCGCCCGT
>JALZVU010000117.1 GCA_023301795.1 Granulosicoccus sp. | reverse complement strand
CTATGATGATCGTTGATGTAGGAATAGCCTCCATGAATGCGCATGGCATCCATGCTGGAGGCGAGGAACGACTCACTAATAAGCAGCTTAAGCATGGAAGACTCCAGTGTGGCAGCCTCACCGTTGTTAAATTTCCACGCTGTTTTGTAGAGCAGCAATTGGGCAGTTTCAAGACGCACGCGCATATCAGCTAAGCGGTGCGACACCGCTTGAAATTGTTCAATGGGTTTGCCTGATTGCTTGCGAGTTCGTGAATGTTCAACGCAGCTTTCAAGTTGCCGGCGCATGCGTCCCACCTGACTTGAAAGAATAGCGGTTCTCTCAAGCTCCAGAGAGCTATGCGCAATGGCAGCCCCCGCACCTTCACGCCCCAGCCTGGCGGTTTCTGGGACAATACAATTGGTAAGCTCAAACTTGCCCATAGGCACGCTATCAAGCCCCAACTTTGGTATAGGAGCCGAAACGTTAAATCCTTTTGTGTCGCTGTCGACGATGAAACATGTTATTCCCCAGCGCCCGGCGTCAGGATTCACCGTAGCAAATACCAACTGGAAGTTGGCGATCGGTGCCAAGCTGATCATGAGCTTCTCGCCGTTGAGTACGTAGTTTGTTCCTTGGCGTTCAGCACGCAGACCAATACTGGAGAAATCGGAACCCGCTTCTGGTTCTGTCATGGCGTGCGAGCCAATTAATTGTCCAGAAACGCAGCCCGGCAAATAGCGCTCTTTTTGCTCTGCACTACCATGGTGCAAAATGGTGTGTTGCACGGTACAACCCTGCGCGGCTAGTGCGAACGGTAAACCATTGTCTGTGCAAGCATACCCAACTGCTTCGAGTGCTATCACCATTGATAGATAATCGGTATGTTGCGCATTGCCCCATGGCTCCGGCATCCCACAGGACAGCAGGCCATGTTGTGCGCACAGTTTCCACAGTTCGCGATTAAACTGAGTGGGATCGCCTGGGCAGCACAATTGGGGATTGACGACATTGGTGGTGAACTCAATCACCTTTTGCTGCAAGTCACGTTGACGATCGGTAAGAGCGAAGTTCATGAGTATTTTTGTAAGGCTGGTGATATGAGCACGCTGGCTCGCGCATTCATCAGTATGCACTGAAAGCATCAATACACCGACGACTATGCCTCAAGTATTCACTTTCTACGCTGACCAATCTAAACAGATCGCGGTACGCTATAAGATCTTGGCATTTCCATTTTATCTACCAAAGAGTTAAAGCCTGTGAATTCATGTTGTGGTCGAAGTCCATCAGATTTCTGGAGGCTCAGCCGTCAAGTTTTTTTACTTATTTCGTTACTGACGGTGTTTTTACCCAGTGCCTACGCGCATGTACTTGGGGAAAACTATGTGTGGGTCAACATTGAGGCTGACCATGTCAGTGGCCGATTTGAAATTAATAAAGCCGATCTGGAACTGAAGCTTGGCATAGTGCTCGAAGGCGACGGGGAAGAGATGCTACCTGGCATTCTCGAAAATGCGCCTAAAGTACAGGCGTATCTGTTGGAAAATTTTACGTTGAGCTACAACGGTGAGCAACAAGACATTGAATTCCTCGATAGCAGCTTGTTCAGTGATACGAGCGCGTTTATCCAGTTTCACTATCGCGCTGAAGGAGTCCCGGAAGACGATCAGGTCACAATTGGGAACACTATCTTTCTGACTGACGAATTCATGAAGGAGGATCGTCTACATCGAAGTTTGATTGTGCTGGAATATAACAAGTACCGCGATCTCGAATTTGGCCATGAGAGTACTGCGCTGGTGTTTGGTCCCAGAACGATTGAAGCGTCGATGGATGTTGCTGATCCGCCTCAAATACTTATCTGGAAGGACTTTTTCTATCAGGGGCTCATACATATCTGGTTGGGTCTTGATCACATGTTGTTCCTGTTAACGTTGTTGTTAACGGTGGTGCTTGTCCGATCTGAGCGAAAGTGGGAGCCAGCACCCGGTATACGTAAGGTGTTTTTCAACACCCTCACCATTGTGACGGTGTTTACAATATCTCACTCCATTACGTTGGCGCTGGCAGCGCTTGGTTACCTTGACATACCCGCTGCTCCCATCGAAGCCATCATCGCACTATCTATTATCGTGGTTGCCCTTAACAATTTAGTTCCTGTATTCGCAGCGCACACATGGCTCTTGATACTAGTCTTTGGTCTAATTCATGGCGTGGGTTTTGCGAGCGCCATGGGCGATCTGCAATTCCGTAATGTAAAGATAGAGAAAGTATTGTTAATGTTTAACGTGGGTGTTGAAATTGGCCAACTGATTGTTGTGGCTATCGTTCTGCCTCTACTGTTTTTCATTCGCAAGCTTCCGGCATATCGTCGCGTAATCATGCCTGGGCTATCGCTTGTGTCGGTTGTCGTCGCCACTGTCTGGTTGGGAAGTCGTGTCGGTTGGTGGGCTTGATGTCCTAACCGTTTTTTAGGCGTTTTACCTGGCCAAGACTAGTCTTTCGTTCAGTTGGCTATGAACGTGTGCTTTTACATTGAGATAACCCATGTTTGAAGGCATAGATAACGCCTACCCGTTAACACCTCTGCAGGAAGGCATCCTGTACGAGGTGCTGAAAGCTGAAGACACTGATGTCTATGTCGCTTATGTGGTACTCGACATACAGGGGCAACTGGACGAGCCACTGTTTAAAAACGCGTGGCGTCAGACACTGTTGGAACACGATACGCTGCGCACGCGGTTTATCTGGGAGGGTCTGGATGAACCTTTGCAGCTGGTTGACTCTGATGTCACTCTTCAGTGGAACAACGTAGAGCCGCTGACCGACGACACTGAAGACCTTGTTATCGCCCGGTGGCTTAGCCATGAACGTCAAACACCGTTATCACTGAGTGAAAACGCACCCCTTCGGTTCACAATAATCAGACATTGCTCTGAGCGCTCTACACTGATCTGGACGGTGCACCATCTGTTGGCTGACGACTGGTCCACACCTGTGGTGCTGAGCCGTGTGATGGCA
>JALZVU010000116.1 GCA_023301795.1 Granulosicoccus sp. | reverse complement strand
GCTGCTTCTATAGCAGCATCTAAGGGGCTGTACTCATTTTTCCTGGATCTCACCTAGAGTGACTAGGCTCAACCCAGTAAAAATTCCGTGCAGCCCCTTTTATACAGCTCTATAAGCTTCTGGTCTCGAAATTTTATGCAACACTAGGGTATAACAAATCAAAAATCCCACGACAACCCGAGCGTCGGGCCACAGAGGTGAGAATCATTCAGTGAGTCTTCATTTTCATGAAAATACAGGCAGGTTGGACCTACGTTTATTCCCATGCTTCGCCCCAGATTTATCGATACCCCAAAGTACAGCTGACTGATGTTTGATAAATCGTCTTCGTCTCTGGGTGTGATATCAGAATCTAAAAAATGATCTTCTGTGCAGCCGGAAAAAAAGCCGTCATCACAGGGCCCGTAGTCGCTTCGAGAGAACCTGTATCCGGAAAAAAAATGTACTCGCTCGTTGAGTTTTGTGGTGAACACCGGTCCGAGAAAAAAACCTTTGGCTTTGTTAGGGCCATCGCTAATAAACACGCCACCTGTGGCAGCGAGTGCGACGGTACCTGTATTGATCAGGTTATAGCGTGACCAAAGGCTCAACAGATCGAGCTGTTCAATGTCAGCCCCGATATCAAGCTTCTCTGTAGCACCATAACTGACGCTGAAGGCGGGTGTCGGGAACAGGTAGGGCGCGATTTTAACGTTACCTTTTCCCAGGGGTTCAGCTTCAACGCGGGGTGTTACGGGTGCTAGTGAGCAACTTGATAACAAGAGCACACCAATGGCTAAAGTGCCTAACGACTTCACCTTGGTGTGTCCGCATTCCGGATTAGTCAATTGACGTCAAGCACTCTAGATTGAATGGCGACCCGCATCTGACTTGCCTGATCTTGAAATATCGGTGCGCCACTGGCGGACTGTCCAACATCAAACTTTATGGACTTGGCAATAAACTGATTATCGACATCACCTAGTCCGATAGAGATCAGCAGAGCAGATGGTGACAATCGGGAAAATGGTACAGGCTTAAGTTCAGATTGCTTGTGGCTTGTGCTGCCAGCGTTGGTTGTCATGAAAAAGAGGTTCCGTCCAGAATTTTCGTGCAGAAAGGTTAACAAAACCCTGATGATAATGGGGAACCGATATTTAGCGATCAGTCAGAATCTGGTTCTTGTTCATGCATGTCCATACCAGGGATGCTTGAAGGCGTGATAGATAAGGTGCAGTGTTCGACAAACGCCTGAATTGTGAACGAATTCTGCGCGCCTTCGGCCATGACTAAACCCATCTCGATCGGGCGCAGGTCACTGATCAAAGGGATGTAGCACACTTTTTTTCCATCAGGAGACAATGGGTTCAGTGGTCGCAGGTTGGCGATTGAATAACCGAAACCATTGGCCACCAGACTTCGCATGACTGCCATATCGTGTGTTCTTTCAGCAATTATAGGTCTGATCCCAACTTGTGAGAAAAAGGACGTGAAATAAACGTTGGAATGTGGAAGATCCAGAAGAACCATCTCATAGTCCTTTAAATCATGCACTGTGACAGTAGGTAAATGGGCAAGAGGGTGTCCTTCATGCACAAGTACGAACGGTGTCAGTTCTACCAGTGGTACGAATGCAAGATCAGCAGGAATGTCAAGATCGTAGGTTAATGCGAGATCGATCTCAGCCCCCCTTATGCGCTCGAATATTGCGCCTTGATGCAATTCGGACTGTTTGATTCGAACATTGGGGTGCTTTGTTTCAAAGCTTCGTCTCAAGCCTGGAAAGATTATCTGAGCAAAGCTCAGATAGCAGCCGATCGACAGAGATCCTCGCACCGCCTGCGTTATGTCGCCCGCGATCTCGTTCATCAGTTCCGCCTCAGTGAGTAGCGTCTTGGCTTGAACCAACATCCGAGAGCCAGCCTGTGTCAGAGACAGACCTCGCGCATGTTTACGAACGAACAGGGAAAGCCCGAATTCTTGTTCAAGCTGTGATATCGCAGCCGAGATGGTAGGGGAGGATGCATGTACTTTTTCAGCCGCCTGAAGGATCGAACTTGACTCACCTACAGCGACGAAGTATTCGAGTTGTCTTAATGTAAAGTGCAGAGGCATACTTCGAAACCTGATTAGTCGTCGCCGGGAACGCCGTAGGAAGGCGCCTCGCGAGGGTCCAGCGCCCTTTGTACATACGCATCAAGTTGAGGCTTGTAGACATCCCAGGCAGTTGCCACAGCCTCGATGGGGCACTGCTCGGTCCAGTCGCAACGCAAATCGGCAACGGGCCAGCTAAGCTTGTCTACGATTTTCATGCCTGCGGAGTGTAGTGGGCCCGCTTCGCCACCCTCGGCAAGGCCGGCGCGCATCGCGGCAATAAGACGGTCGCCGATGTGACCGGCGGTCGAGACAAATGCGTCAACGATAGCTTGCGGTATACGTTCATTGTCTAGCAGGTTGCCGCCAGAGGCAACATCCAGCCCCTGAGCGTCTTGCCAGACACCCAACGAGCGAGGCCCGGAATGGATTGCGGTTATGCCTGTCTTGTCTACGCTCAAGACTTGCCGATATTCCAGATACTGGGCGACACGTTGCATCTGCGCTATGGCCTCAACAGCGCTAGAGCCGCGTTCCATCTCATCGAGGCAGAACGGCCCTAGCTCAGGATCAGTGATGTTCTGAGACGATACTGCGCCTACGCCTGCTCGGGCAAAGGAGCAGCGTGCGGCAACTGCGGGCGAAGATGATGAAATGGCGGTACCGAACATGCCAGTCTGTGAACAGCGAGCAACAAGAGAAAAGGTCATGTATCAGTCCGGAATGACAGCGGTGGCATCAATTTCGACTAGCCATTCGGGGCGCGCTAACGCTTGGACAACTAGGCCGGTGGAGCAGGGGTGTACGCCTTTGATGTATTCGCCCATCGTGCGATAGATCGCTTCACGATGGCGCACATCGGTGATGTAGACCACAACCTTTACCAAGTGCTCCATGGTACCACCGGCCTCTTCAATCAGTTGCCTGATGTTCTGCATGACCTTGTGTGTCTGTTCCACGGGGTCGTGGCTGTCGATGTTTTTGGCGTCATCAAGTCCTTGAGGGCACTGTCCACGCATGTACACGGTCGCGCCGCCTCGCACCACTACAGCCTGGCACAGATCGTTGTCAAGATTCTGCTCAGGGTAGGTATCGCTGGTATTAAACGGACGGATGCGTTGATGGATCATTGGGTTCTCCAAGTATGAGGACGCGGGGACTTGGTGCTTCAAGCCTGTTGTCGTGTTGCTTCGGGTTACAGCACGGGCGTGGGCACCGCTGAGCGCAGTTTATGAGATCGCTCAGCTTGCGACCAGCATATTATCCTTAAGCGCTGGTTTTGTTGTCGCTAATCGCTCTGGGTTGATCTGCATGATGTGCGTCAGAAATAGCTAGGCAATGGTTATCTATTTTCTGATTTACCGATAAGGTTTTTGGTTGCACACTACGCATGCCAGTTTTTATGCTTTGTGGGTTCCAACAGTATTGAAGGCTGCGCTAGGCTAAAACCACCGATCGACTCAAGAAGCAAGAGGTCACAATAATTCCATGAGCGACACCGCTACCATCCAAAGCCGCGTTAGCGCCGCTACAGAGCTTGCGGCGAATGCTGCCCAACCCTTTGAGCAGGCCCACGCCATGCCACGGAGCGTGTACCAGAGCGAAGAATTCCTGCAGCAAGAGATCGACAACATTTTTCGGCAAGATTGGTTTTGTGCCGGACGTGCCAGTTCGGTGGCCAATCCCGGTGACTATCTCACCTTCGAGCTTGCCGGTCAGCCCATCATGGTAATCCGAGGCAAGGACGGTCAGCTACGCGCCCAATCCAATGTTTGCTTGCATCGCATGTCCACTTTACTGGAGGGTCGGGGCAACAAATCCTCCATTGTCTGTCCTTATCATGCATGGACTTATGAGACCGATGGACGCTTGCGCGGAGCCCCTGCAATGAGCAAGAACGATGCGTTTTGCAAAAAGGATATGCGCCTGCCCACCATCCGCTGTGAGCAGTGGTTGGGCTGGATCATGGTTACGCTTAATGATGCGGCCCCGCCGGTCAGTGAGCAACTCGCTGAGGTGGAAGCCATGGTGGGTGACTATGGCATGGAGAATTATCACGAGACCTTTTTCGAGACTCACACATGGGACACCAACTGGAAGGTATTAGCCGAGAATTTCATGGAGAGTTATCACTTGCCTGTCTGTCACAAGGGCACGATAGGCGGCCTTTCCCGGCTTGACGAGATGGTATGTCCTCCAGGCCGGCCGGCGTTCAACTATCACACCATACTCAAGGACGACGAGTTGAAAATTGCTATGGCTCATGAGACCAATCAGCGCCTGACGGGAGATAGGCGTCGCACCACCTACCTGCTAGCGCTCTATCCCAGTCTTCTGATCACGCTTACTCCGGGTTATTTCTGGTATCTGTCCTTGCATCCAGATGGCGTAGGCAAGGTGCGCATTATGTTTGGCGGCGGCATGTCTCCCGACTACGCCAACGATCCGGAGTCACAGGCACATTTCAGTGCCTTAAAGACATTGCTTGATGACGTGAATGTGGAAGATCGCGGTTGCACCGAAAAGGTCTATCGGGGCTTGTGTTCTGATTTCGCAGCACCTGGGCCGCTATCGCATCTTGAACGGCCCAATTATGATTTCGCGCAGTATCTGTCCGGTCGTATCCCCGCGTAGCGTGTTTGTTCATTAGTACTTCAGGTCACCCGAGGGTCAATGGATGGCCTGAAGTATGTGCGAATGCTATGGCTTGTTTATTGGCCGCGCGTGTCTACTACGAGCCCATACTTCAAGCCCGCTCAACGCTGAGCAGAGCCATACCCACCGCCTGCTGGTGTGCGAATAACAATAGCCTCGCCTTTTTCACAGCGCAATTGAACACGTCCGTCTAATTCCTTTTCATCACCAACATCGCTGCGCAAAGCATTCTGTCCGCGCGCGCCGTCTGCCCCGCCGTGTAGTCCCGAGGGCGCCACTTCTCGACGGCCACATAGTAATGAAACATCCATTGGCGCCAGGAATCTGAGTGCACGCTCTACACCGTCACCGCCCTGATATTCGCCCGCGCCACCGGTGTTACGGCGAACACTAAACGACTCCAGTAGTACTGGATATCGTAGTTCCAGTACCTCGGGATCGGTAAGGCGTGTGTTTGTCATGTGAGTATGCACAGCACTAGCTCCATTGAAGCCTGGTCCTGCGCCAGCACCACCACAAATGGTTTCGTAGTATTGGTGGGTGTCATTACCAAAGTTGAAGTTGTTCATCGTGCCTTGTGCTCCTGCAAGCACACCCAATGCTGCGAAAAGGCAATCTGTGACAGCCTGACTTACTTCCACGTTACCGGCAACAACAGCCGCAGGATACTCTGGGGTCAACATTGATCGCTTCGGTAGTTTGAGATTGATTGGCCGCATGCAGCCTGCATTCATGGGAATATCCGCCTCTACCAGGCAGCGGAATGCATACAGTACAGCTGCGCGTGTGACAGGTTCAGGTGCGTTGTAGTTATCGTGTTGCTGCTCGCTTGTTCCGGTGAAATCCAATGTCACCTCACGTGCATCTGTATCTACCTGCAGATCAATTTCAATCTGACATCCTTGATCAAAAACTGTAATGGCATGTCCGTTGTTCAGTTTGGCAATTTTACGTCGCACGCACTCTTCAGCGTAGTCCTGTACATGAGCCATATAGCTGTGTACTGTTTCGAGTCCATAACGCGCAACCATTGCTCGAAGCTCTTTCGCACCTTTTTCGTTACCGGCAATCTGCGCCTTTAGGTCGGCCAGATTTTGCTCTGTGTTGCGGCAAGGGTAAGGGCCTCCGTCAAGTAGTGATCGCATGTCCTCCTCCAGAAAATGCCCTTTTGATACAAGCACAAGATTATCTAACACCACACCTTCTTCCTCGATGGTGGTAGCCAGTGGAGTCATTGATCCAGGAGCAATGCCGCCCACATCAGCGTGATGGCCACGTGACGCAACATAGAAGAGCGGGCGGGTGTCATATTTATCAAATATCGGCGTTACCACGGTGATATCCGGTAGATGTGTGCCGCCGTTATACGGTGCGTTAGTGACGAACACATCCCTCGGTTGCATTGTTGGATGTGCTGCCATAACACTGGCCACTGAGCGGTCCATCGAACCCAAGTGCACCGGTGTATGTGGTGCGTTGGCGATCAGTGAGCCTTTAGCGTCAAATACAGCGCAAGAAAAATCAAGGCGTTCCTTAATATTGGTAGAACGTGCTGTTTGCTGCAGACGAACACCCATTTGTTCGGCTATAGACATGAATAAATTGTTGAAGACCTCCAGCATGACCGGATCAACGGGGCCTTCATCAGCAACAGTTGACAGTGTTGACGAATCGCTTTTGGCCATGCGAGTCATCAGAATATGACGGTATTCGTTAACGCTGACACACCATCCAGGGTCCACCACAATCGTACCAATCTGTTCCACTAAAATGGCGGGTCCATCCAGTGTTTGTCCAGGCTGGAGATTGTCACGATGAAATACATGAGCGTCACGCCATTGTCCATCATGAAAAATTTTCGTGCTATGCAATGGCTTGGGCTCGCTATCTACCAGTGGGCAGGCTAATTCGTTAATACCCGCACCACCGCCGGATAGTTCTATCTCAATCATCTCGACAACTAATGATGTTCTAGGGGAGATAAAGCCAAATCGCTCTCGGTGTACAACTTCGAACACCGCCGACATATGGGCAACGTCGTCCAGTGCAACTTCTATCGCTGAATCACTACCGGCATATTTCAGATGGACAAATGTGGATTGGGTGATGCTTTGTTGTTGCACACGCTGATCAATGAGCTCTTGCATGGCACTTTGATTCATGTCGGCGAGGGATGCTGCCAGCTCGCTCATGAGTTGTTCTGTTAATTCCAGTTCAACGCTTTGTTGACGTCGCGCCTGTACCGCTGCCAGTCCCATACCGTAAGCTGACAAGATACCGGCAAACGGATGTATTAATACTGCGCGCATACCCAAGGTATCTGCCACCGCGCAGGCATGCTGTCCACCGGCGCCGCCGAAGCAAGTGAGCACATACTCTGATACATCATAGCCACGCTGTACCGAGATTTTCTTTACGGCATTGGCCATGTTCTCAACCGCTATGCGCAGAAAACCCTCCGCAATACTCTCTACCGTCCCCTGACCCGAACGCTGAGCTATTTGCTCAAAGGCTTTGACAGCCGCATCGCGATCCAATGCTTGTTGTTGGTCTTCGCCGAACGCTTTTGGGAAGTGCTCTGGTAAGAGCCGTCCTAGAACGATGTTGGCGTCAGTCACAGCCAGCGGTCCGCCGCGACGATAGCAGGCAGGGCCGGGCACTGCACCGGCAGAGTCGGGTCCGACGGTGAAGCGCACACCGTCGTAGTCCAATACCGAACCACCTCCCGCTGCCACGGTGTGAATTTTCATCATGGGAGCACGTAAACGAACGCCTGCCACTTCAGTTTCAAAATCGCGCTCAAGCTCGCCTGCATAGTGCACGACATCAGTTGACGTGCCGCCCATATCAAAACCGATAACCTTCGTGTATCCAGCAAGACGGCTGGTACCAACAGCACCTACCACCCCACCTGCGGGCCCTGACAAAATGGCATCGCGCCCATGGAATAGAGCAGCATCGGTGAGTCCACCGGACGATGCCATGAACATCAGTTGGAGGTCGGTATTGCTTGTATCGAGCTCCTTGGCAACCTGCTCAACATAACGGTGCAGGATGGGCGAAAGATAGGCATCGACGGTGGTGGTATCACCCCGTGCCACGTACTTTATCAGCGGCGATACTTCATGACTGGTGGAGATCTGAGTAAAGCCAAGGTTGCTGGCTATCAGTGATGCTTGTTGTTCATGCTGTGGATACCGATAGCCGTGCATGAACACAATAGCGACAGCGCGAATGCCTCGCTCATAGGCTTCTTGTAGTACTTTTTCAGCGGCAACTGCATCAAAACTGTGCTCTTGCGTGCCGTCTGCTCTAATACGTCCATCGACCTCTGCAACTGCTTCGTAGACACGTGAAGGCTTGATAATATTCAGATCAAATAACCTTGGCCGTGACTGGTAACCAATCTCCAGGACATCGCCGAACCCAGTATTAGTCAGCAGCAGCACGCGATCACCTTGCCGCTCCAGCAAGGCGTTGGTGGCTACTGTCGTGCCCATGCGAACACTGGCAATAGCTTGTGAATCGATACGTTGGGCGGCAGGTGTCCCCATCAGTTCACGGATACCGTGAATGGCTGCATCGGCATAGGCCTCTGGATTCTCGGACAGCAGCTTGTGAGGTATCAGCTTGCCGGAAGGATCACGCGCCACGATATCCGTGAAAGTACCTCCACGGTCGACCCAGAAATCCCATTTTTTTGTGTCGTTGCCCATGGTTTGGTCCTTTGTAAACATCAATTTCGTTACTCGCGAGCTATCGATTTGATAGCAAATGGAAACACTATGTTTACGTTTTATTGATATTTTGTCAACGTTGTGTAATTATCTAGGGGTTGGAATAACCTTCACCACAACAGGAATTAGTCATGAAGCACACCCTCACAACAACGATCGGAGCCCTTGTGGCATCAATCGCCCTAAGCCCACTGGCACACAGTGCGACGTGGGATATGCCAACGCCTTATCCCGATACCAATTTCCACACAAAGAACATTACCGAGTTTGCCGAAGAGGTCGCGAAGATTACCGACGGTGAACTAGAAATCAAATTGCACACGGCAGGATCTTTGTTCAAGCACCCTGAAATTTCAAAAGCAGTACGCAGTGGACAGGTACCCGCTGGCGAATTCTTTTTGTCGTTACTGGCTAATGAGAACCCAGCTTTTGGCGCGGACTCATTACCTTTTCTTGCTACCGATTATGATCAGGCAACGGCTCTTTGGAATGCTCAAAAGCCGGTGATTGAAGCGTTGCTGGAAGAGCAAGGCATGCAGATTTTGTTTTCTGTGCCGTGGCCACCACAAGGGCTTTACACGACGAAACCGATAGCGACTGTCGATGATTTGAAAGGACTAAAATTTCGTACCTATAACGCAACTCTAGAACGCTTTGCTGATCTGGCAGGCGCAGCGCCTACCCAAGTGGAGGCACCAGATATTCCACAGGCATTCTCTACTGGTCGCGTAGAGGCCATGATTACATCACCTTCAACCGGTGTGGACTCTACAGCTTGGGATTTTCTGACGCATTACACAGATATACAAGCCTGGATCCCGAAGAACATCGTGATTGTAAATACTCGTGCGATTCGAAAGCTGGATGATGCAACACGTGATGCGGTGATGAGTGCTGCGGCTAGTGCTGAAGCTCGCGGATGGGCGGCTAGTCAAGAAGAGACGGCAACCAACGTGCAAGTGCTGAAAGACAACGGCATTATCGTGGTGGAACCATCGGAAGAGCTTCAAAACGGACTTCGCGAGATCGGAGCTGCAATGCTTGATGAGTGGCGCGCAGAGGCTGGGGATGCCGGTGCGGCCATGCTTGACGCTTACGCGCAGTAAGTCATGAGGCGCTTTCTTGATGCTCTTTATGTCGCAAGCGGTGCGCTTGCGGCAGCCTTCATTCTGGCCATCGCCGTACTGGTGATGGCCCAGGTGTCGCTGAACATTGTTGACCGTATAGCAGCCGCTGTAAACGGCACTGCTCTAGGGCTCACCATACCTTCCTATTCGGATTTCACCGGTTTCTTTCTGGCAGCGGCCTCGTTCCTTGCGCTGGCCCATACGCTCAGATCCGGTGATCACATCAGAGTAACGCTGTTGACGAGTCGTTTCTCTGGAAAAACATCGCGCATCTTTGACCTCTTGGCGGTAGGTGTTGCATTTATTGCCACAGTCTTTATTGCATGGTTCTGCATTGCGCTGGTGATCGAGTCGTACGAATACGGCGATATGTCATCAGGCATGGTTGCTGTGCCTATCTGGATGCCACAGAGCTTTGTCGCCGTCGGAACTGTGATTCTGGCGATAGCATTGGCGGATGAGCTTCACGCGCAACTGCGTGGTCAGCCGCCGTCTTGGGACAACAAGCAAACAACGCTCATGGAGCAGGGAGACGACTCATGACTGAGGGCATAGCGGCAGTCGGTGTGCTACTACTTTTGTTCGTGTTTCTTGGCGCGGGCATCTGGGTTGCATTTTCATTGTTGTTTGTCGGTAGTATCGCCATGGTGATATTCACTGATGCGCCAGTGGGGCAGGTGCTGGCAACAACGCTATGGGGACATGCTAATTCCTGGGCATTGGCCGCTTTGCCACTGTTTATCTGGATGGGTGAGATTCTCTTTCGTTCTCGTTTGTCCGACGATTTGTTCGAAGGTTTATC
>JALZVU010000115.1 GCA_023301795.1 Granulosicoccus sp. | reverse complement strand
CCAGTAATTAGATAGTTGAAAAGCTCAAGCGCTTCAGAGCACAGCACGCCGTGTACGTTCTTATAGGTGCTCAAAGGCGTTAAACCGAACCGCGACAGTGAACCGGCAAGCTGTTGCGTCATGTCATCGAACCGCGCTACAGCACTTTGCAAGGTACTTTTCTTGTCATCCGAGCTACTGACGGACGAATCTAGCCATTGCATAAGCCGTGAGGGGTTGGGCTTGTAGACGACGGTTAAATACAGCTCGCTTGCCATGGTGTGACCGTCAGACAAGGAGGCTTGATAATCATCATGGAACCGTTGTGCTGTCTGGTTTATAAAATCACCTTCAAGCAAAACAGGCTCAGGCTTTTGGATCGTATGCGCCCAGAGCGCAACACCGCGCAGGTTAATTGCTCGCAACGCTATGTTGAATTTCTCCAGCGGTTCAAGTACCTGCTCTTGCTCGCACGTTTCAAACATCACGCCCTGAACCTTGTACGCCCGCACGAGATCTCCGTGACGGGTTGTTAGTGTCGTTTCGTTGATGTGGGCGCTATAAGGTACAAACGCACCAACTGTGCGCGCCCCTAGCATCGAATTGCTCATTTTTTCACCTCATAAGGTAGGTAGGTAACAGCGCTCAGGGCTTTGTCAGCCTGGGGGTTTCTGTGCTGTAAGCGGTGGATAATCCACAACCCCATTTGCCGCCATATCTGTGGGTCTGAACGTGTGAGCGCACCGGCGGCCGCTATGACTGGAATCATAAGCAACGATGCTATAAGCGTGGTTAATGCGCCGATCATAAGGAACGTGAACACAATCCCCATCAATAG
The DNA here is from genome assembly GCA_023301795.1 of Granulosicoccus sp. Taxonomy (GTDB): domain Bacteria; phylum Pseudomonadota; class Gammaproteobacteria; order Granulosicoccales; family Granulosicoccaceae; genus Granulosicoccus. Next base: position 3,638 of record JALZVU010000115.1, on the reverse strand, counting down.
ATAAAGTGGCACGCCGAGCTTTGTCGCGCTCCGCGTGCAGCCTTTAAATACTGGGGCTTGGAATTGCCCCACTGGTTATATTCCGAACCACGTAACGATTTCAGGCGCACCGGCAATCAAGATACCGCCGCCCAGAATGGAGCCGATCACAGCCATGCCTGCCATGCGCATAAGGATTAGAAACCCGGCAATAACGATTGATGCCAGCAGGACAAGCGGTGCAATGGAATCAATGGTCGAGATAACGCCCGCCCCTGTTGTTTCCACCTGAGTGATGCCACCTTGCGCCCATGTAAAAGCTGATTGACTGGCAAGTATCAGAGCGGTTGAAACTTTGGCAAATGTTGCACGTGTAATCATTATTGGTATTTCCTGTATATTGGAGAAGTGTCCGGAAAACATTAATATCGGAAGCCAGACAACTGCATTAAAGCATAAAAAGAAAACGAAAAACATGTTTTTGGTATATATACGTGTCTCGTTTTATCCCTATAAGTCGATACAAGATAACTTTATGATTTGCCGTTCATTTCCAAATGCACATTTTCCAAATTGCAATTAATAAATGACGCAGCGAGTGGCGTTTAATAGCCACGGAACCGGACACGAAAGATATGCCTAAACAGCACGAACGAAAACGAATCGAACCAATAAAAACATCGAAGCAACGAGCAGACTTTGAAAGTTTGCTAATAGAAAGGGGTCAACTGTATTTTGATGTTTGGCGATTTGGTGTTAATAGTGCTCTGAGAATTTCAGACATTCGAGCGCTAACAATGGATGATGCACGTAGCATTAACCCAACTACGCGGATATTGATACTACGAGGAAAGAAAGCAAACACGTCGAATGAGTTGACGTTAAACATAAACGCAATGGAGGTTGTTTACAGGCGTTTGCAAAATCACCCAATGGACACATGGTTGTTTCAATCAACGCAGTATCCAAAGGTAAAGCGCAAAGAAAGTGAAGTTCCTGCCCGTCGTGAGTTTGGGGCTATATCAAGCAGATCAGTTGCAAGGGTTTTTTCTGAGTGCGGGCACCGGCTATCGCCACGGCTGACTATTTCGACTCACAGCATGAGAAAAACACGCGGTTACGTTTTGTATGAAAACGGATTCCACATCGAACAAATTTCAGAAGTCCTAAATCACAACGATTACAAGGTGACTCGCAAATATATTGGAGTCAATGCAGAGCGTTGTGCCAAGAGTACTAACGAATGTCTGATCTAACCTTTCTTGGAATTCTTGGACGCCTTTTTCTTGCTGCTATCTTTTCGCCGCTTAAGTGCTGGCGGTGGAGTGATCGGTGCTAAAAAATCATACTCAAGTTTGCATCCTGGACACGCCTCGCGGAACCGAGTTGTCAGGGACTCAAACGTCTTGTACTGGCGCGGTGACTCGGGTCTGTCACGAGTGGCTAGATACTTCTCGCGCCCTACAACTATTAACGCTAGTAGATAGCCGTCAGCTGTTTCTATCGCACGCCCTGAAGATACACGGCGCAACTTTGTGGCCTCGCGTAGCTCGTTATCTGAAATTGTCTCGACTGGCGTTGATGGCATTGGGATAGCGCATAGGGGGCGGGATTATTGATTATGGCAGAAAGTTGTATATACGGCATGTCATTGATTTATTTGCATTATATCTCCTCTCTGGCTTGGCCTGCCCTTGTCTTGCGAGACAGGTAAAACCCTTAACCGGATTCACAAACATGGTCGATACGTTGACAGATATTTTCGAGCGAATTGCACGCATTTACGGCCTCACAGCCCAGTTTGCTTTCACCCTTTTGTTGATTACTCACACAGCGATTACCTGGTGTTTTGCCGCTGTGCTTATCCCACTGTTTGCCCTGGTAGCTATTGCCATTGTGGTGGGCGTTGTTCAAATAATCTTACTTGGCCTCTGGAGCCTTATCACATGAAATACCTAGCCCTTGCACTACCCCTGACACTTGCCGCCTGTGGTGGCTCTGGTGTCACGCCTGAATCGCTGGTTAGTGCCGCCGCTCCTGTTGAATCTGGTGAGAATTGCACATCGGAATATTTCACGCAGATAGCAGGCGTGTACACCGGCCGCATCGTTCACGACAACCCAGACGACGCCGAGCAATGCGTGTGGAATGTTGACATTGAGATAGTCACCGATCAATCAGCACTAAGCTGTGACACCTCCAGCAACATCACCAGCGAATTACTATCTGGCACTGCTACGTGTGGCGACATTGCGCGAGGCGGTGACTTCGTTACGGCTATCTCGCAATTCGGCAGTGTTGAGGAATTGCGCATTGATGCCATAGCTTTTCCTGTCGATGGTGTTATTACTTTCAACGCTGACACTGATGCTAGTCAAATACTACCTACCGGCAATCGTGGCAGATCATCAATTCATCTAGTCATTAGCGAGGATGAAACGCTGACGTATTCGCAGTCTAGCGACCTGACAGGCGTGCTTGTTAAGGAGGCACCGTAAGCATGAAAACGCTAGCTCTGACGGTTCGTAAAGGTGGTGTAGGTAAAACCACGCTAGCACTCCAGTACGCCTATTACCTGCACCAGAAACGTGGCTTGCGTGTTCTGGTTATTGACCTGGACGATCAAGGCAACTTATCTGACGGACTCAAGAAAGGCAGGCTTGCAGTGTTGAGCGATACACCAGCATCGGCCCTGATGACCGGCACATTGCCAGCACTGGAGTCTGACGGTTTGCTCTACCTGTCAGCCGATGATGATGTGTTGAGGAACGTTGAGTGCAAACCAGAACATCACAACGATTACGCCGGTAACGTCCGCACTAATCTGGCAGCGTTATCAGAACAGTTTGACGTGTGCATTATCGACACAAACCCATCGGCTGATATTCGCGTTCTGTCTGTGATGGTAAGCGCCGATTACGTGGTTACACCGCTCACGCTATCCGCTGAAAGTATTAGCGGCCTGCAATTGTTCATGACGCACCCGTCCATCGGATTCAACCGGATCAAGCAAGCGCTGAACCCGAAACTTGAATTTATCGGCGCTATTCCGAACATGGTCGATAAAACATCAGCGTTCCAGAAAGCATCACTGACAAGCCTGATTGAGCAACTAGGCAAGGTGCTATTGCAGGCCGGTAGCGGGTTTGCCGTCATACCGAAATCCACCGCCGTGTTAGAGGCTCAGGCCGACGGTGTGCCTTTGTGGACGATCAAAAAAACCAGCGCAAAGGACTTATGGACTAAGCACCTGCACCCCGCCTTTGAAGCTGTGGCCGCTGCCATGGCACTACCTGACGAAACATAAAACCATGGCTGAACTACTCCTACCTAGCGCCGATAGCCTACTTGGCACCGGTAACAAAACAGTTGCGCAACCTGTCAGTGATGGCACGCCGCTACAGATCAAATTACCCGACATTGCAGACAATCCAGACAACCCGCGCAAGGAGTTCGAGTCGGTTGAATTGCAAGAGCTTGCCGACGACATAGCCGCTAATGGTGTCAGTGCGCCTGTGAGTGTTTATGCAAGCCCTGACGGCTCTGAGAGGCCCTACACCCTCAACTATGGACACCGCCGCCTGTTAGCGTCTGGAATGGCAGGCAAACAAACCATACCCGCCTTTTTGACTGTGAAGCTTGACGCCTATCAGTTGGTG
>JALZVU010000114.1 GCA_023301795.1 Granulosicoccus sp. | reverse complement strand
CATACTCACGTGAGTATGCCCTTAACTAAAAGCGAGGTTACGAAACCACTCTATGTCTGTACAGAAAAAACATGGCGGCGAATTGAGCGATGAAGAATTTCGCAAATTCACTCTTTACTGCAATCAAAGCAACAACTATCACGACGATACAAAACGAGCAGAGATACTCGGACAAACCGGTGAAGATGTCCGAATAGCACCCGGTGCCATTGTTCGAATCAAGGGCAACCAGATAGGAAGAAAGTCTTATATAGGCCTCTACAGCTATATCAACGGTGATATCCAGATCGGGGAGAATGTTCTGATCGGCCCCCACGCCAATATTGTCGGATCAAATCATGTGTACAACCCTGTTGATGATTTCTTCAGCGGTAGAAGCGATGAAATCGCCGGCAAGGTTATTATAGAAGACGGTGTCTGGCTTACCGGCGGCGTCACCATCACCCCAGGTTGCCATGTCGGTAAGTGCGCGCTGATCTGCGCAAATTCAGTAGTTACAAGCGATATCCCTGCCTACGCAATTGCAGCGGGCACGCCCGCAAAACTCATCGGCCATATTGATCCTGAAACTGGCGAATATCATTGGGATAGCAGAGAGGAGATCCATGCTTGAGCTGATCAGAACGCATGATTTTCAGGTTCATTGTTCGCCCAGCCAAGCATACCCAGCTCTCGTCAACCCACCCAGTTTTAATTGGCCGGAGAACGTACCTTCCGGGCAATACAGGCTGGAACTGAAAAACCAGAGCTCTGGGCAAGAATGGATATGGGAACAAGCCAACTCTCCCATACAACTCTCGTTTGAACTCCCCTCCGGCCAATACAAATGGCGTCTGTTAGTCAGCAACGAGACAATCTCTGAGCAAGCCTCGGATTGGATTGAATTTCAGATATCAGAAGAGCAACCAAACTACATCGCGCCCACCGCCAATGAACTTTTTGCATACTGCGAAGGGCATGATCAATGGTTGATGTACTTCGACGAAGATATTGCAGAGATTAAAGCGCAGTGTCCTGAAACCTATTCCAGGCTCAAGCAGACGGCTGAACTATCTATCCCTCAATCACACATCAGCTACCCCAGCCACTACCAACGCGGTCACGAGGAAGCTAAGCGCGAAGCAATAGCCAATGTCAGGTTGTGGATAGACCGTGACCTCATGGTTCATGCCCTACTCTACAAAGTGTGGGGTGAGCAAGCGCATGGACAAGAGGCGATGAATCGACTCCTGCAATTCGCCGAATGGAGCCCGGAAGGGCCTGCTTCTTTGCTACGCCCCTGCACATGGGGAGATGAAGTTGGATGCTCCCTGGCGCGCAACCTATACCTGGCATACCACTGGCTGAGCCCACTTCTGGAGGAGAGTGAAAAAAATTTCATCAGGCCCATGCTGGTTCGTATTGCCCGACAAATCACAGAGCGACTTTCACAGGATAATTTCAAACAGTTCCCAGGACATTCTCACACCTCTCGCCTGCCAGGCTACCTAGGTATTGCAGCTCTGGCACTTTACCGCGAACACGACCGGGACGAGTGTGAACAATGGCTTAGCGAGGCCCTCATGCTTTATCGAGGAATCTTGCCGTTTTACGGCGGCGCTGATGGCGGCTGGGTTGAAGGGCCCTTCTACGCATCCACCTATAGCAAATGGTTCCACCCCTTTTTTCTCAGTGTTGAGCGACTCAGCGATTTCTCTTTCTACCAGCATCCGTTTTACCAGAACTTCCACCAGTTTGCAGCCGACTTTATCACCACAGAACAGGAAACCCACCCGTTCGGTGATGGTTTCTGGTGTAAAAGAGAGGGCAAGGAATGGCCAGGATTCTTCTCTCAGAATCCCTTGAGAGTGTATGCAGCGCGATTTGGCGATGAGTCAGATTTTCAACGAGCGCAGGTTCTGGAAAATTCGATTTCAGATTTTCGCCTGCATCTGCTGGATGTGGTGCCAACGATCAAGCAACTGACGTTCGAGATAGCAGCCAGAAACAGACAACCGAGCGAACAGAAGCCAGACGACGTCTCGCCACCAAACCGCTATTACGCCCATGCGGGTTTGGGCAAAGCAACGCAACAAACTCTGTCGCTTTACTACCGCGCCAGCGCATTTGGTAACAGCTCTCATCGACATGCAGATCAGGGCAATATTGCCTTATATGATCATGACAACGCCATATTGATACCCACCGGCAGCTACGGGTACCGTTTTGGCAGTCGGCATCACAAGGAATGGACTCGGCAAACCATCGCCCATAACCTACCACTTATTGGAGAGCTGGGACAAAAGCTGGATGACCCCGGCGGAATTGGACGCGTGATTTATCGACAGAGCGAATCAAGCTATCAGACAATGACTCTGGATCTGAGTAGGTCTTACCCTGAGCCGCTGGAGCGTTTCTACAGAACACTGGTTTTAGTGGAAGAGTATGGCCTTATTGTGATCGACTCTATCAAGCTTGGCGAACAGAGTACGTTGAACTGGCGTCTGCACAGTCCGATGGAGGCCACATTAACCCAAGAGAACCAGACTACTGTGCTCACTTCCACCAGTGAGCGCTACGCCTCCTATGCCTGTCGTTTGTTGAGTCATTCTGATGTGTCATCGACAATGACTCACGGTTATCTGGATGAACTGAGCGTACCAACGTCGGAAATTGAATCAGATGCCAGTAAAAAGGTCGTTCACCTGAATTGGCAACTACCACCGAGCCGGGTACACAACGTGATTGCCTGCTGTATTAAAGAGAATAAGCCTTTCCCGGAAATAAACTCTTCGAGCAATGATTCAAACAACGAGACCATGGTGAAGCTAAGCGTACAAGAGCAGCTTATCCGCATTCCTTGTTTTTTCAAATAGAACGGAGAAAAACACGTTGAAAGTACTGGTACATGGAACTGGCTTTGCAGGTGAAGGCCACGCTGACGCTTTTCGTGGCGCAGGTGCGACAGTGGTCGGGCTGGTTGGTCGTACAGCGAGTGTTGTCAAAGACGTGGCTGAGAAACTATCCATACCCTACTCGAGTACAAACTGGCAGGAAGCGCTGGATACGTGCAAGCCCGATATTGTCTCAATCGCAACACCCGGTGGTGCTCATTATGAGCCAATCAAGCAGGCGATTAAAGCCGAATGCCATATATTCTGCGATAAGCCGATGACGCACAGTGCAGAGTCTGCAGTGGAGCTTTACGAGCTGGCAAAATCAAAAGGTGTGAAAACAGCCTATGCAGCCAGCTTTCGCTATACGGCCAGCGTACTACACGCGAAACGGCTGGTAGAAAGTGGTGCAATTGGAGAGCCTCTGGAAGTTGAATGCATATCGCACTTCAATCTTGATCGTGACATTCCCTTTGGCTGGTCTCATCGCAAAGAAGATGGTGGGGGTCGCCTCAATAACAACTTCACTCACACACTCTCTATCGTCTCCTCTGTCATTGGCGACAAACTTCTATCGGTTATCGGTGAAGTACGAGATGACCTGGGACGTGCCCCGATTGTCGATGGCGTACACAACTTTATGACCCGCAGGAACTTCATTCCCAAAAACATGAATGATCCTTCGCTCAAGTGGGGGGAAAGCAATGTCGAATGGTCCTATACCGTCATGGCGCAATTTCAAAGTTCAATTGCTGCCAAGCCTGTATCTGTACTGTTCAAACATGGAGGATTGATACCGCGTTTCAACAACGATCATATTGTGTTCTATGGTAGCGAAGGCGCGATCTATATCAAGGGACACTATGGCAGCGGAGCGTTGTCGTTCTGGGGCAAAAGCAAGCAGTGGGAAGAACTACCGACACCCGCTGATATCCTCTCCAGCATCCCGGACGTGAAAGGAGAAACAGAACAATGCTGGCATTATCTGGCGCAGCTATTTATAAAAGACATCAAAGGGGAGGTCGTTAAGCCCTACCCAACGTTCAAGGAAGGAAAACAGTATCAGCAGCTTATTGATCTTATTCGAAAGAATGAAAACTGGACAGATGTAGCTCACCTGCAATGAGCTAAGTACAAGACTGTTGATCATCTGCTAGCGCAGTGTTCACTGAACGTAATAATTGAAACGGTGCGTGATGAGATTTGACTCGCTTTTCAGTTCAACACGCACGAGCTACGTACCAGCTCAAAAACCACTATCAGAAACGATCGTGAGGAGTTTGGAGCTATCAGTGTAACTTTCTGGCACTAGCGCTCTATAGCGCATTTGGCTGGGGATATACCCCCGGCCACAGCACGAACAACTGGTAGGAAATTCCTACCTTGATTCGAGTGTTTTTTTATAACTCCAGCTTGAATCTCTTCAGGCCTGAATCATCATTAATACCGCTGTGTGTGCCCAAGGCAATTTTAAGCCAATCTGGTTGATCCGATACGATTGGATCGCACCAATATCACTTAGGTGTCAGCTGGCTTCCCATAATATGAGCAACAACCTCCTCTCGCGTGACAGTATCTGTTGGCAATACAGCGGTAACTTGTCCACGATGCATAACAGCGATGTAGTCGGCACAACGGAAAACGTGCTCCAGATTATGGCTGATAACCAGTACTGTTAGCCCTTGCTCTCGCAACCGTTCAATAATCGATAGTACGCGCTCGGTTTCCTCAACACCCAAAGCCGCCGTGGGCTCATCCATGATGATAAGCCGCGCATCTGAATGTATTGCACGACCTATAGCCACCGCTTGACGCTGCCCACCAGACATGACAAACGCGTTGGCGTAAGGGTTTCCTATGCGTATGCCTACTTGCTCGGTTAACACCTCCATGGCTTCTCTGCGCATCGCCTTTTTATCCAGAACTGTGATCAGACCGCCCAAGTAGGATTTTGTTTTTTCATGCCCTAGAAAGAAATTACTAACCAGATCAAATGTACCAACAAGGGCAAGATCTTGATAGATCGCTTCTATACCCAACAATCGCGCAGCCTCAGGGTCAGCAACCGTTCTTTGCTTGCCATCGATCCAGATACTGCCAGAGCTTGGTTGATGCACGCCCATAATCGTCTTGATCAAGGTGGACTTGCCCGCGCCGTTGTCACCCACTAACGCTGTTACTTTTCCACCAACTACATCGAGACTGGCCCCCTGAAGAGCCTCTACGCCACCAAAGGTTTTTTTAATATTGCGAAGCGACAGCACGACGTCTTCCGTTACCGAAGTTGACGTCGTACCATCCAAAGGCTTATTTGCCTGCATTCGGCAATTCCTTCTCAATGTCAGACCAGTTCTCCATCAACCGCAGAGCATCCTCAGGTACCTTAGTTAAAATATCTTCCCGCGATGAAACCATCACCATATCCAATGGATACTGCTGATCAATTTCCTCACCTTTTGAATGACTGGCAATAGCCTCGGCTATGTAGCGACCGCTGGATTGGCTGTCGCGAAAAATGGAACCACGAATTTTTCCTTCCCAGATCATATCCAGCTCAGGTGGCACAGCTCCAAATCCAAAAACAGACACGTCTGTCTCACCCATCCCGTCGAGCGCAACTGCTACTCCCATAGCCATGGAACTATTACCAGCATAAATGGCTTTTATATCCGGATTAGCAATGATGAGCCGCTCTGTTGCGTCAAAGGCTTTCGCTTGCTCCCAGTACGCGTAATGCTCAAATCCGATTTCAACACCTGCATCTTTCCAGATATCACGTGCACTGCCAACGCGTTGCTCAGAGATCTGGTTACCAGGTTCTGCGAACATCAAACCGACCTTATCGCCACCCGTCAGTACGTTTTCGAGGGCCCATTCAGCCGTTACCTGCCCTCCTTCAGCATGAGAATACCCGCTATAAGCCAACACATCTACTTTTGCATCATCAGGATGAACGTCAAGATGGTTAATAACGATAACCGGTATATTGGCCTCGTTTGCTGCCTGCAAAGCAGGGACGATTCCAAAGTAATCTATGGGGCCAACAACAATGTAATCTACGCCCAAAGTGATCAAATCATCGACGATGTCGAGCTGCTGTTGCACATTCGCTTCGGATGCCGATGCACGTGCGGTAAATTCAATGGGTACACCTAGTTTGTCCATCTCCCCTTGGAAACCTGCAGCGAATTGGCCAAAGTAATCCAATGTGTCGTAAACGGGCGGAGCAAAGCCTATTTTTAGCGGCTCTTGAGCTACTGCAGAAGTTGCAGCTACCGTTAGTGAAAGGCCAAATGCGAGGCCGGTGAGTGTGGTTTTCATTATTTCTCCTCCGATAGAGCTTGGTTAGTGGTCTCCTTCGCTGCCCGTTGTAGTAGCGATAGGTGTGTCAGCCTCCGGCCATACCCTGCCGACGGAATCGATACAGCTGGATAGCAACTGCTACCACCAGCGTTGTGCCAATAACAATTTGTTGCCAATAGAACGGCACCCCCATTAAGAGAAGCCCGTTTTCTGCGACACCAAGAAAAATTGCACCCAGCAATGTGCCGAGGAAGGTGGCGTATCCACCAAAAAGGTAAGTACCACCCAATACAACAACCGCGATAGCATGCAGCTCCATCGTCGCTCCAAGTACTGCTTGAGCAGCGTTTAAACGGGCTATCAGCATTGCCCCCGCCAACCCGGCTAGAGCACCACAAATTACATACGCGCAGGTTTCATAATATTGAACACGGATACCGGCTCGAACAGCAGCACTCCTGTCACCACCGACGGCCAAAACGTATTTTCCAAAGCGTGTGCAGTTCATTAAGAATGCACCACTTAGAACAACGACAAGTGCAATGATGCCAGCAGCCGGCATGCCGAATACGCGTCCCTGTCCGATCCACAGGAACGGATCAGGAAAATTCCTTAGTTGATCGGAACCCATGGTCAGGTATGCCAATCCGCGCACCGCTGTCAGTGTTCCCAACGTCACGATCAAGGGAGGAACTTTAAGTCTGGTCACCGCAAGGCCATTGACTAGCCCCACTAAAGCTCCGATGCCAATAGCTACAGTTATGGCAAGAATGCCAATCACGTTGTCTGGCAAGACCCCACTTTTCAAGATGATACCGGCAGAGCAACCTGAAAGCGCAACCGTCGATCCCACCGAGAGATCGATGCCACGCGCCGCCATGACGATAGTCATACCGGTGCCCAGAATCAAGAAAATAGAAATCTGGCGGTATACATTAAAGACGTTCCTGCCATCAAGAAACACCGGATTTATGAGGGTAATGATTGCGATGAGAAGCAACAGCGGAATCAACAATCCAAGCGGCGGTGCAAGACCGGGATTTTTTTGAAAAAAACCAAACGTAGTTTGCTGAGGTGAATCTGGACGAACTAAAGCAGTCACTAAAATACACCCTCTTTGGTTGCCGAGACGGTGGTCAGTGATTCGCTCTTGCCGAATGCCACTTCCAACTTCACTTTACAACTTTATAGATTTTTGTCAAGTTGACATGAAGACTGATGTCCTAGCGGAAACAACAGGAAGCTTTTATACGACGTTCGTCAGCACAAACTCTGATTTGTAAATGTAGCTTAATCGTACAGCTCACGCATTATAAGGAAACCGTGCGGTTTGGGCAGATGAGTCAGCAAGCTGTTGGTGTTTTGATTAAAGGCGGATTCTGACACCATTGT
>JALZVU010000113.1 GCA_023301795.1 Granulosicoccus sp. | reverse complement strand
TTGGCTGCTACCGCCAAAGGTTGATCCGGCTGAAGGGCTAGTAATCGAAGGTGTACCGTTGCCGCCACCTGTGCTTGGAGTACTACCACCTGAGGAACCGCCGCTGGAAGCAGCATTGTAAGTGGAACGCACTTCGCGCCAGGCGCCAGAGGGTAGCTTATAGTGCAAGCTGACATGCACTGTTCGTCCGTCTGTGGGGAGGTTGCCGACATTGATAGAGCGTTGTCCAGCGTTGGAGATTCTTCCGCTGTCGAAAATGTTTCGCTCGCCGGCTGCAGTGCCAACTCTGAACCACCATTGTTGGGCGTTACTTGAGCCTGCATTCCACGAGAACGTTTGGCTGCTGCCTGCCAGTGTGGAGCCAGCTGACGGGCTTGTTGTTGATTGGGCTGCCGCGCTGTGCGCGACGATCGAGCAAAATACAAACAGCAATGCTCGACTCAATGCCTGTGTTTTCACAAGGGCCATTTAAGTTACCTTAGGATTGGTTGGATACAAGTTGTCGAACCGAGAAAATCATCGGCGATACCGGCGGATTAAGTACAACTCCGCAATAGTAGTGGGCCTAAAGAGCCTTTGTAAAGTATCAAGGCGAGGGGCGACTTAGGGGAGTGAGATCGTGGCTTCGGGATTTTCGTTGTGTTGAGCTTAGACAATCGTGATTGTTTTCTTGCAAGGTTTTGCGTCAAAAAAGTAGAAAAGGCCAGAATCGTTGCTGGAGCGGCATTTTTACCGCTATTTAATAGTGATAAAGACCACTACGCCGTTTGTCGGTTCGAGTGGCAAGTGAGGCAGGCAATGCTCTTTTTTACCGGATTATGCAGGGTAAGATCTTTAATGACAGTATGTTCACTTGCAAAATCATAGCAATAACAGTCCAGCGTTATTGTGCTGAATTCCTTGATCATTTGTCAAAGCAATCGGAGCGTTTGCGCAATAACACCTAGTGTCGTAGGGATTTATCGGGTTCTGGGTATCTGTCGCCGTCCATGAATTGCAACAGCCGTGCTTGATGGAAAACTGCGCACCTGTCCAGAGGGCAGGTGCACATTGCAGTGCTTTAGGGTGCAGACTGACTCAGCACGTAAGACATGTCATCCATCGCTGCGCCATCATTGGTAGAGCCTGTGGAAAAATGGATAAACACTGTGCTGAACGGTATGCTTCTTGTGAAACCAAGATGCGATTGCGCATTCTGCCCTTGGGCTTCACTAAAAGCGAATTCAGGAACTATTGCATTTTCAAACAGTGAAAATCCTGTAGATCCAAAGTCTGCCTCAACATCAACAAAGTATGCACCAAACGAGTTGACGGGCGACGAAAAATCAACTCGCACAACACCTTCGCAATTAGGATCGCAGCCCATGAAAAATGTGTTGATACCTGATACCGGTGAGATGATCTGATTGCCGTCGCTGGGATTGCCGACAAACATGCCTGTGCCTTCAGTTTGTGTCAGTCTGGGCTCGCCGTCGAGCGCGCTGAACTCATCGCCATTGACACGCACACTGGACAGTGAGGGAATTGATTCAAAATCGACGGTTACCGCTTCACTTGTCAGGGCATCCAGCCAGCCCTGAAAATTGTTCTCGAAACTCGCTGATATGGGGTCAGGTATTACAGGAACAATTTCCTCTACTTCTATGGGGGGAGGGACAACAACTAGATCATCTTCCTCTGGTACTTCGGCTTCAGCTTCTATCGGGTCTGGATCACTCGATGAACCGGAACCGCACCCGACAAGTAGGGCGGTTGACACCGCGATAGTGAGATACTTCAATGAAGATAAGGATACCTGGCTCATAACACACTCTGGACAGTGGGTGCCACGTAGTAGGTTGTGACTGTGGGACGCACAATGGATAAAATCGGAAACATCGTCAATTCACGCTTCGAAGAGTTGAGCAGAATGTCACAGCAACGTAAAAATGTTTCTTCGAATCGGATTACAGTTCAAAAAATGCACAACTCTTAATGTGATTGTTTGTTTCTTCAGCTGTGCTGAACCGTCAATGCCAGAGCAAGGGCATACAGCAAACGCACGTATTTAAAATGCGCAGATTGATATAGACGAACCATCAAGCGTCTGGCGTGGACAATTCACGCCGTGGCCTCTGTTTGCACTCGAATCGGATACACTGCCTAACGCCTTTACACGACTTACACTGATGAAACTGCTTGTTCGTAATCTGGATCGAAAACTTAGCGAAGATGAGCTGAGAGCTTTATTTGAAGCGCATGGTAGCGTTCAATCGTGTTCGTTGGTGATGGACCAGGTTACGGGCGCGTCCAAAGGTTTTGGCTTTGTTGATATGCCAAAAGCTGGGGAAGCCAAGGCTGCGATGAAGCAACTCAATGGTACTGACGTGGCAGGGCAGAGCATCAGAGTCAAAAAAGCGGAGTAGTTTGTTTGACGCGTTGAGTGACAGGCTTATAGGGATTTTGGCAATGGACGAAAATAAAAGGCTGTTTGGGTTGAGCGCTCGCAAGGCGTTAATCGGGTTGGCGTGCTGTCTGAGTCTGTCTGCTTGTAGCAGTTCGGAGTCAGACGATGTTGCTCTGCTAAGCGATTCATCCGCTGCACAGGTTGGCAATGTGCCACCTGCAGCACCAACCGCGCCTGAGGAGTCGCCTGAACAAGACACTCCCACGGTGCCAGACATTTCGATAGATCCTGATATTCCGCTGGCTCCGGTAGATCTACCAGACCTGCCTGGTGAGCACTTATCGGCTGTCAGCGATCCACAAGTGGATGCTGATAACCAGATTAGCTGGCTGTTCAACGCGGTAGATGAAGGGCGCCAGCTCGTCGTAGAGCCTTTTGTCGAGATGCCATTGGCCAGTAATGGTCGACCCGCCAGATGGAATGATCTGGAGTTTTTCGGTGATCGTCTTTTTGTGGTCGATGAGCAGGATGGCAAGGTGTTTGAGATCACCGGAGGCGAGCCTGTATTGTGGTTCGATATCAAGTCTGCGATACAAAGCGCCACCGGACGCTCACTGAGCATAAGCAATGTGTTTCACGGCGGTGTTCGTGGCATGGCGTTCCATCCTGATTTTGAAATCAACGGCAAGTTCTACACGTCAGTAATGGAACAACGACCTGTTGATCCGTCACTGCACACTTACTTGTCTGACAGCGCGGGCACTGTTGATGCTGATAGCGTACTTATAGAGTGGACTGCTTCTACCAATACCTTAGCTATTGATGCATCCAGCTACCGGGAAGTGTTCCGTATAGGGATACCTGAATATGATCATCCCATAAAACAGATTGCCTTTAATCCGAGTGCAGTTCCGGGTGATGCTGAGTATGGCTTGCTGTATGTTGCGCACGGTGATGGTAGTGTCGAATCGACCACTGCCGTTGGTGGGCAGGGCAATAACGCTTTAGGGAAAATTCTGAGAATAAATCCACTTGCAACTGCTGAAAGCGGTTTTTCTGTCCCGCAAAGCAACCCGTTCATCAACGATGCTTCCTTGCCGGATGCCGTATTTTCCTACGGTCATCGTAATCCTCACCATCTGTCTTTTACACGTGCTGGGCAACTATTGGCCGCCGAGACTGGCAGAGATAATATTGACGAAGTTAACCTTATAGCTCGTGGTGCCGACTATGGATGGGCAGAACGAGAAGGTGCCTATGTGCAGCTTGCAGGCGGTGCGTTGGGTACTGGTATTTCTGCTCTTCCAGATGATGATGCGTTGAATGGGTATGTTTATCCAGTCATTCAGTATGGACACACGGCAGTCGTTGGTGCAGCTGTTACGCGTCAGGCACTGGGTGGAGGGTTTGTTGTAGAAAATGGATCAGTGCTGGATGGTCAGTACTTCTATATTGACTTTGTAAGGTCAGGGCAGATCTTTCACTCGTCACTCACCGACATATTACAAGCGACAACTCGAGGCGCACCGTCGACACTCACGGTGGCAAAGTCGTATCTGGCAACCGTTGCCTTTGATCACGACGCTAATGCAGATACAGAAGCTCTAGACAATAGTATGCAAGAAGTCGTTTTTTCGGCCAATGGATTTATCAATTTCGACGGACGGGTAGACGTTCGAATCGGACAAGGTCCACGCGGTGAGTTGTATTTGATGAGTAAGCGTAATAACCAGATATACCGGGTGAGTAACTCGCTGCCTCAGTAGTACTATTTGCCGAGCCAATTACTTCTCGGAAGGTGGGCGATCTTTCTTACGTCTGCGTCGAGCAGGACGGGGTTGTTTTTCAACGATAGTTGAGCCGAGTGCTTCGCTATGGCCTGTAAATCCTTCAATCTCGACTCGAAGTATCGTTTCACCCGTTAGTTTTTCGATATCTTTGAGAAGCTTTATTTCATCGATATTGACTAAGGATATGGCCAATCCACGATTGCCTGCTCGGCCTGTTCTGCCAATACGATGAACATAGTTTTCAGAAACGTGTGGGATTTCGTAATTGACGACTATGGGGAGATTTTCGATATCGATACCGCGCGCTGCAAGATCGGTTGCGACTAATATTTGCACCGAGCCATCTTTGAACTTTGCCAGTGCCTTTGTTCGAGCTCCTTGGCTTTTATCACCGTGTATGGCAAGGACTGTAATGTTGTCTTTGCGCAATTTCTCTACCAGTCTATCTGCTCCATGTTTGGTTTTTGCAAATACCAACATCTGCAAACCACTCCGATCTTTGATCAGTTTAGCCAAGAGGGCCCGTTTACGGGCTTTGTCAACCAGGTGTGCAACCTGTTCAGTCAGTTCGGTGGTCGTGTTGTTAGGGCTTACTGATATTTCATGCGGATTGTTCAACAAGGAGTGGGCGAATCGTCTAATGTCGTCTGAAAAAGTGGCAGAGAACAACAGTGACTGACGCTTTGATGGCAATAATTTTAGAATATTTTGTATTTCATGGATGAAGCCCATATCGAGCATTCGATCAGCTTCATCCACAACCAGAATGTCGATGCTATTCAGGCGCACAATATTCTGATCAACCAGATCGAGTAGTCGGCCTGGCGTGGCAATGAGAATATCAACAGGTTTGCGTGTGGCCATGCGTTGAGAATTGATGTTCACTCCCCCAAAAACCGCCAGACTCTTTAATGGCAGGTACTTGCCATAGGTTTTGAACGATTCCGTAACCTGTGCGGCCAATTCTCGGGTTGGTGTCAACACAAGGCACCGTGGCTGCCCGGGTTTGGTGCGGCTTTTTGTGGATTCGCTTAAGCGCTGCAACACTGGCAAGGTAAAACCAGCTGTCTTTCCTGTGCCTGTTTGAGCTGCTGCGAGTAAATCGCTACCGCGAAGTACCCAGGGTATGGCTTGGGTTTGAACAGGTGTCGGTGATGAGTAATGGGTATCTGCGATAGCATCAAGCAAGGCAGGCACAAGACCCAAGCGGGCAAATTCTGAAACGTCAGTGGACAAAGGGGTCGCCGGAAAAATAGTTGACCCTAGTGTTGCATAAAATTTCGAGACCAGAAGCTTATAGAGCTGTATATAAGGGGCTGCACGGAATTTTTACTGGGTTGAGCCTAGTCACTCTAGGTGAGAT
>JALZVU010000112.1 GCA_023301795.1 Granulosicoccus sp. | reverse complement strand
AATCTGATCGATCAGATTTTCTTCCCTATGGTAACAGGAACTGACCATG
This sequence comes from Granulosicoccus sp., assembly GCA_023301795.1. GTDB lineage: Bacteria > Pseudomonadota > Gammaproteobacteria > Granulosicoccales > Granulosicoccaceae > Granulosicoccus. The sequence continues at coordinate 19,602 of JALZVU010000112.1, read as the reverse complement.
GTACCGGGCTTGGCTTATCAATCGCACAATCGATGATGAACCAGCTTGGTGGACTTATTGAATGTCGCAGCGATCCGGGCGACACCACATTTACGGTACTGATTCCATTGGAGATAGCTTGATGAGCGACGAATACGTATGGGTCATCGATGATGATCAATCGATCCGTTGGGTATTAGAGAAAACCTTGAAGCAGGCAGGAATGCAGGTTAACGCTTTTGAGTCTGCAGACGAAGCACTACAGGCAATGCGCGACAATGCCATTGCACCTGATGCCGTTATCAGCGACATCCGTATGCCAGGCTCCGACGGGCTAAGTCTGCTCAAGCAGTTCAAGCAGTCTCACCCGGACTTGCCCGTGCTCATCATGACCGCCTTTTCAGATCTGGACAGCACCGTATCAGCCTATGAAGGTGGCGCGTTTGAGTACATTCCAAAACCGTTTGATGTAGACACAGTTCTTGAGCAGGTTAAACGTGCATGCAACCTGCAAAAAGACGAGCGTGCCGCTGAACGCAAAAACGCACGACAAAAGAGCGTACCGGCACAAGAAGAGCCTGTTGAACTGATTGGCGATGCGCCAGCCATGCAAGAGGTTTTCAAAGCCATTGGACGTCTTTCTCGTTCAAAAATAACGGTGCTGATCAACGGTGAAAGTGGAACCGGTAAAGAGCTTATTGCCAACGCGCTACACCGGCATAGCCCACGAGCCGAAAAACCATTTGTTGCCTTGAACATGGCAGCTATTCCTCATGACTTAATGGAATCAGAACTATTCGGTCATGAAAAGGGTTCATTCACAGGAGCGCAAAATACCCGCATCGGCCGCTTCGAACAATCTGATGGCGGCACACTGTTTCTTGATGAAATCGGTGATATGCCTGCAACCCTGCAGACGCGACTATTACGGGTGCTGGCTGATGGGCAGTTCTATCGCGTTGGCGGACATGTCCCCATAACCGTCAATGTCCGAATCATTGCAGCCACCCATCAGGATCTAGAGGCCTTGGTAGAAGAGAAGCGCTTTAGAGAAGATCTTTTCCATCGCCTTAATGTCATCCGCATAGAAGCACCTCCCTTGCGTAAACGTCAGGAAGATATCCCTCGGCTTCTAAAACACTTCCTGTTAAAAGCTGCAGAAGAACTTGGTGAAGAGCCCAAGGAGATGAGCGCAGAATTTGAACAACACGTTTCGGTTCAACCCTGGCCCGGCAATGTCCGACAATTACAAAACACCGCTCACTGGCTCACTATCATGGCCGCCTCAAAAGAGCTCACTATTGATGATATGCCTGAGCCTGTTGCAGAGTCTGCCAGTAAACGTGAGAACGACTGGGAAACCGGCTTTCGTAACTGGGCCAATCGTCAGCTGCAAGATGGACATATCGACTTACTGGGTACTGCCCAGCCCACGATGGAGCGAATTCTTATCCAATGCGCCCTGAACAAGACTCAAGACAGGCGTCAGGACGCAGCTAGATTAATAGGCTGGGGACGCAACACGTTGACACGAAAAATAAAAGAACTGAATATGGATTGAACTGCATTGGGATGGCGATCTAATGCAAGTGCCATCCGGACAAAGGCTAGTTGCGCAGCACACCAGCGCAGTTGGCGTTGTCGCTTGACACATCCCATTCGCCATTGCGAGTACAGCTTGATATAAACGCCTTATGCACGCGAAAACGGCCCTTGTCAGCACGACCATCATCCAATCTGGCATCCAGCTGAGACAATATATTCACAGGAACTTGGCTGCCTGTGAAGATTTCATTAACAGAGGATTCAGCATCTGCTGCCTGCGCACTGTAACTAATTTTGTAAAAGCCGCTGAATGGATTTTGCGGACAGGTTTGAGGGCCACAGATAACGTCGGTGGCCGAACCCACACTCGATTGTGACCCGTCATAGCTGCCACTGATAAATCCTGCTAATGATAATTGTTGCCAGACACCTGCGCGCTCAGATGAATCATCAATACGACCGTTGCCATCTCCGCCAGCAGCGGCGCTGTCTATTTGCAGAGCAGCCTTTGGGAAATCACCCGGAATAGAGCGATAGCGTTCCTGAAATGACAGCAAGGCGGTCTGGATGCCGCTGATTTCAGTGGACATTGATCGCACCCTTGCACTATCAACCAGCGCCTGACCTTTAAAAACACCACCAAGAATCAACCCGATAATGACAAGAACAATAGCAATCTCCACCAAGGTAAATCCTGATTGCGAAGAAAAATGTGACCTCCTCGGCATAGACTCACTACTCATAACATCACACTTACAGGCTATTTGATAAGACATTCACGGCACTCCATTGCTGTGGGAATAGAAACGCTGCACAACAGCGTTTGAACTCTCAAAAGTCTACCACCCCAGACCACTGTTTTATTCAGCAGCACGCCCATTCACTGTACGATCATTCAGCAAAATGAAAATTCAACAGCAAGACCCAGGCGAGATTGACGTCCATACGCTACTGCTTGAACACCTGGCAGACATGCACACACACTCGCCCCCGGAGAGCGCACACGCGCTTGACCTGGCAGCGCTCAGGATGCCAGCGATCACATTCTGGACCGTTAGAGACAACGGTGTGCTTTTGGGCTGCGGCGCTCTGAAGCAGCTCGATGCCGGATCAGCAGAAATCAAATCAATGAAGACCGCACCAGCACACGAACGTAAAGGTGTCGCCAGTCTCCTGCTCGAGCACATCGTGGCTGTCGCGAAGACACGAAAACTGCACTCTCTACTGCTTGAAACCGGGACACCAGCCGCCTTTATCCCGGCCCAAAAACTCTATACCCGTCACGGGTTTGTCGAATGCCCACCCTTTGGCGACTACAAGATCGACCCTTATAGCGTCTTTATGCGACTGGATATCGCAGCGCAGTGATTCTCCGATAAACTTGCATTTTAGTGCTTAAAACAGATCGCAACACTTACACATGACCTGCAACCCTGAAACACTTAACGCAAATACGCGATAACGTCCGCAGCATTACGATCAGGCGGAAACACGGGATAGAAAATCTTCGAGATAACGCCATCTCGAATGATCAACGTGATGCGCTTATTCATGGTCATGCCATCCACCTCAAACAATGGCAGACGCAGTGCGTGACTCAGCGCCAGCGATTCGTCAGACAATAATGTAAACGGCAGATTCAAACGCTCGCTAGCCTCGCGCTGATTCTCGGTGCTCTGCGTTGATAATCCGTATACAGCGCTAACACCTAAGTCGGCAAGCTCTGCAGCATGATCGCGAAATGCACACGATTGCGGTGTGCAACCTCGCGCACCCGGAAGCTCATTCCATCCATCGGGTAGTGGCGTATCAGGCCTGCCTGTCATGGGATAGGCGTAGACCACCACAAGCCCCGCCTGCCTGGACAAATCGATGGCCGGCCCACCGGTTGCGGGCAACTCGATACTCGGCAATTCCATGCCCGGTAGATGATCAGCCAGACCGTCATCTTGTGGCGCTGGAATGGTTGACCAATCAACTTCTGTAAGTGAACTCATGAATAGTCGACGCTCGTTAGGTTCAATAACTGATTAATGGAGTTGCCTAGAACGGAGCACTACGTGGCACACGTGGGAACGGAATGGCATCACGAATATTCTCCATACCGGTCACGTAGTTAAGCACACGCTCGAACCCCATTCCAAAACCAGCATGAGGCGCACTGCCGTAACGTCGTAAATCGCGATACCACTCAAGCTCATCACGCAGCCCTAGCGCGTCCAGTTTTTCATCGAGTACTGACAAGCGTTCTTCACGCTGACTGCCGCCAATGATTTCACCAATACCCGGCGCAAGCACATCCATGGCTGCTACCGTTTTTCCGTCATCGTTTTCACGCATGTAAAACGCTTTGATCTCTTTGGGGTAGTTCTGCAAGATAATAGGACGTCCCACATGCTCCTCCGCCAGCCAGCGCTCATGCTCGGACTGCAAGTCCAAACCCCAGCTCACAGGAAACTCGAACTTCTTGTCAGATTTTTCCAGCAATACAATGGCCTCGCTATAGTCCATGCGCTCAAAGCTGGCATCAGCCACATGCGTCAAGCGCGTCAGGGCTTCTTTATCGATGCGTTGCGAAAAGAACGCCATATCATCTTCGCGTTCGTCCAGTACGGCCTTGAACAGATAGCGCAAAAAATCTTCTGCCAATGCGGCGTTGTCATCAAGATCGGCGAAGGCCATTTCGGGTTCCACCATCCAGAACTCAGCTAGGTGACGACTGGTGTTAGAGTTTTCAGCACGAAACGTAGGGCCAAACGTGTACACCTTACTCAACGCCAGTGCATAACTTTCAGCATTCAACTGGCCGCTGACGGTAAGGAAGGCCTCACGTGCAAAAAAGTCCTTGTCAAAATCTACCTTGCCGTCAGCTCCGGTAGGCGGCTTTAACGCATCCAGCGTACTCACACGAAACAGCTCGCCTGCGCCTTCACAATCACTGGTCGTGATCAGCGGTGTGTTCACCCACTGGAAACGACGTTCCTTGAAATAACGATGAATGCCACTGGACAATGTTGAACGCACACGGCTAATGGCACCGAAGGCATTCGTGCGTGGCCGTAGATGCGCCACCTGCCGAAGGTATTCGAAGGTATGACGCTTCTTGGCAATCGGGTACTGCTCTGGGTCGTCAACATCACCCACAATCGTGATGGCTGTAGCATGCACTTCAACGCTCTGGCCTTTACCTTCAGAGGCCACCAGAGTACCGGTGACTTCCAGAGCAAAACCTGCAGAAATTCTCAGTACGTCATCCTGGTAGTTTGCCAATTCTTGCTGCGCGATGACTTGCAGTGAGTCAAAACAGGTGCCGTCGTTAAGCGCAATAAACGACAAACCTGCCTTGGAATCGCGTCGGCTTCGCGCCCAGGCTTGCACCGTAATAATCTGCCCTTCAGGGGCGGTGGCCAGAATGTCGACAATATCGTGTTTATTCATACAAGCTGCTCAGGAAGGAATAGCTGGGTTCTTGGAAAATAGTGGCTGGCCACGGCTAGCCAGCTGCACCACAAGTGACTCGAAGGCATCCCAGACTGATCCTGGAGCCTCACCTTTTATTTGTCGATCAATAGTCGTGCAAGCGGAGAGCATGGATAACCAGCTCTTCGCATCATGGCGTGATATCGCAGACTTGAGTGGCGGAATTCTACTCTGCCAGACGCCGGCTGACTTTAGGGCCGCATCAAGTCCTACACCTGCCTCATACGCCTCGGCAGCACGCGCGCCTGCTCGGGTCTCAGTGGTTAGCGTCCACAAAATGAGTACCTCTGCCACCGCCTCATCGCGCAGCCCTGCCAACACCCGAAGTGCTCGCCGGGGTTGCCCATTCAGTGCCGCCAGCGACAGGTCGGCAATGGAATATCGGGCACTGTCGGCCACGGCATCCATAACATTCTCAACACTCAGTGCGCCCTGCGGATACAACAATGCCAATCGCTCAACTTCTTGCTGAGCCGCCAGCAAATTGCCCTCAACCCGCTCCACAATTAACGCAAGAGCTTCGTTATCTGCATGCAAACCGACGTTCGCCAGACGCTGCTTTAGCCAGCCGCCCAGCTGGTTCACGGCAATGGGGTATACCGCCATGGTGACACCGACCTTGTCGATCGCTTTGAACCAGGCGCTGTTGGTGCCCGATCGATCCAGTTTGCCAGCGCTTATCAGGAGCAGAACATCATCAGGGGGCGACACACAATACTGTTTGAGAACGTCTCCCCCGGTACGGCCCGGCTTGCCCGTGGGCAACCTGAGCTCAATGATGCGCCTCTCGGAAAACAACGACATGCTATCTGCGGCCTCACGGAACGAAGACCAGTCTGAGTCATCCACCGGCTGCAGCACGGTACGCTCATCGAAGCCTTGGCTGCGAGCATGGACACGCAGTTTGTCCCCAGCCTCCATAATCTGTAGCGGTTCATCACCATACAACAGGTACACGGGGGCCAGAGTCTTCTTTAGGTGGGCTTCAAGTTTGTCTGGGTAGAGCTTCATGGTGGCGGCGGGGCAGCCCGTAAACAGGTAAGCGTGTAGCATACCCAACTTGGCATTATGACGGACACGTTGTGCCACCATTCATGTTCCGCCAAACATGACGGACACACTGGGAATTTTTTGATGACTGTGGAAAATCCGCGCTTCTCCTCTCCACCAAAGGATGCGCTGTTTGCACTGGGACGCGCCATTCTGTTCGAAATGGATCCGGAAAAAGCCCATGATCTGGCGCTTGGCATGATGAGCCACAAGCCGATACCCCAGCTCTTGCGCAGTCGCTATTCGGTGGAGCCAAGTAACACAGCCGTTCTGGGCATGCACTTCGAGAACAAGGTGGGCCTGGCGGCGGGGCTGGACAAGAATGCCGATTACATTGATGCATTGGGCGCCATTGGCTTTGGCCACATTGAGGTGGGCACCGTGACACCCAAACCCCAGCTGGGTAATGCCAAACCCCGCATATTTCGACTGGTACAGCACCAGGCACTGATAAACCGGCTGGGGTTCAACAACAAAGGGGTGGAGCATCTGGTGAGTCAGGTGCAACAGCGCCAGTACCGGGGCAAACTCGGTATCAATATCGGCAAGAATGCGATCACACCCATGGAGAACGCTCAGGATGATTATCTGTACTGCCTGGAGCGGGTGTACGAGCACGCTGACTATATAACCATCAACATCTCCTCACCTAACACACAAGGTTTGCGCGATTTACAACACGGTGAGTATCTCAAAGCACTGTTGGACGCCCTGAAATCAGCACAAAGCCGACTGGCGACGACACACGGTCGCTACGTGCCCATTGCTGTCAAAATTGCGCCTGATATGTCTCTGGAAGAGCTGGACGAATTCTGCGAGCAAATCATAGCGTTTGACATCGATGCGCTGATCTCGGGCAATACCACCAACACTCGCGAGCCGGTATCCAGCCATTTGTACGCGCGCGAAACAGGTGGGCTTAGTGGTAAGCCTCTTGCAACCCTTGCCGATGAGAAGTTGGCGGCGGTAAAAGAGAGACTCACAGGCAAAACAGCGTTGATTGGTGTTGGTGGTATCACTTGCGGCAACGACGCATTGCGAAAACTCAACACCGGCGCCGATCTTGTACAGCTCTACACCGGATTTATCTACCACGGCCCGGCTTTGGTTCGAGACTGTATTGAGGCGTGCCGCTAACTGGCCTCAGACAGTCAGGTAGCATTTTCGACAAACAACTTTACGGAAAAAAAAAATGGCGTTCATTGATGTATTTAACGGCGATGCCGATGGGCTTTGCGCACTGCATCAGTTGCGCCTTGCAGACCCTCAAGACAGCGTGCTTATCACCGGTGTCAAACGCGATATCGATCTTGTAAAACAAGTACAGGCCACTAGCGACGATACGGTTACCATTCTGGATATCTCGCTGGATAAAAACCGTGATGCATTGATCCAGGTACTGGGCACTGGTGCATCAGTTACTTACATGGACCATCACTTCGCGGGCGACATCCCTACCGCATCCAATCTGGCCGCACACATCGACACAGATGCTGAGACCTGTACAGGGCTTATTGCCAACAAAACACTTAATGGCGCCTACCTACCTTGGGCGGTAGTGGCAGCTTTTGGCGATAACCTGTTAAGCACAGCACGTGATGCAGCCGCCAGCTTATCGCTGAGTGAACAACAGCTTGAACAACTGCAAACTCTTGGCACGTTGCTTAATTACAACGGCTATGGGTCAGCGCTATCAGACTTGTATTTTGAACCGGCTGCACTGTATCAACGTATCCGCCCGTTCGCTGATCCGTTTGCGTTTATTCAAGAAGAAGCGGCTTTCAAGACATTGAGTGAGGGTTATCAGAGTGATCATCTCAAAGCCACTCAGATAAATGCCCATCAGCATAATGACTCGATGGCCATCTACCTGCTACCCAACGATGCCTGGGCACGGCGTATCAGTGGTGTATATGCCAATGAACTGGCTCAGGACAACCCTGACAGAGCGCATGCGCTGCTGAGCGAACTGGACGATGGCAGTTATCTGGTGAGCGTTCGGGCACCCATTAACAACCGCACAGGAGCAGATGATCTGTGTCGTCAGTTCGAAACTGGCGGTGGCCGAAAAGCTGCGGCGGGCATTAACAAACTGCCCCTGAACGAGCTTGACCGGTTTGCCAGTGCTATGGCTGCACAGTTCAGCTAGGAGTCTGCGCGGAAGAATTTAATCGGCTGTGCTCAACCCCATTTCAGTGGGGCCGCCTTCGGCCGATTTTCCGACTTAATTTTAGCGATGGCAAATCTCCCTATGCCAGCAGATTTGACAGGCTTTGGTGAAACACGACTATAGCCTACAGCTTCATCAATCCACGCACATGAGCCGTTGCACAACGGCTTAGTGCTGGCAGCGCATAACCGCCCTCGAGCATCGAGACAATCCGCCCCTGAGCATGACGCTCGGCAATCTGCATAATCTGGCTGGTTATCCATACGTAGTCATCGTCAACCAGCGAAATATTCGCCAACGGATCCTCAGCGTGGGCATCAAAGCCTGCGCTGACAAAGATCATCTGGGGTTCGAACTCCTCAATTGCAGGCAACCAGTGCTCAGTAATGGCGTGACGAAAATCAGCACTGTTGCTGCCAGCGGCTAGCGGTACATTAACGCGCTGATTAAGCACATTCTCACGGTAGTTACCCGGATAAAAAGGGTACTGAAATGAAGAGCAGAACAGGATAGTGGGATCGCCATCAACGATGTCTTCGGTGCCGTTGCCATGGTGAACATCAAAATCCAGTATGGCAACACGCTCCAAGCCGTGCTCTTTCACAGCATGCCTTGCCGCAATCGCTATGTTGCCAAAAAAACAAAATCCCATCGCCTGAATACGCTCGGCATGATGCCCGGGAGGCCTGGTCAGACAAAACGCGTTTTTAGCATCTCCTCCACACACCATGTCCACCGCCAGCACACCTGCCCCGGCAGCTCGCAAACTGGCGTCGAGTGAGTGAACGTTCATAGCAGTATCAGGATCCAGTTGCACAGTACCGCTGCTAGGTGCTTTCTGATGGATAAGATCGACATAGGCTTCCGAATGAGCCAACATCAGCTGTTCACGAGTGGCCCGAGGCGCATCTCTATGCTGAAGGTAATCGTAGATCTCTTGCTTCATCAATTGGTCATTGATGACGTCGATGCGTTGCGGACATTCCGGATGACCCGCACTAATCTCATGACCCACACAATCGCGGTGGGAAATCAGGACAGTGCTCATCGCTCGCTCCAAATTGGCTGATACATACAACAGAATATACCAGCTGCAGAAACAAACCTCACCATGGTCTGAACGCCTGCGCGCAGAGTAACTCTACCAAGCTCCGTAGAACGCAGTATTCACACCGACAAATTGTGCACAAGCAAACCGCATGGCACGCCTTGCTGTACCATCAAATCATGTCAACGCTATTGATTGAAAAACTACTGGATCCGGCGTCCATTGCGGTCATAGGCGCAAGCTCTAGAGAGGGATCGCCAGGTTTTAAACTGACGCAAAACCTTGTTCAGGGCGGTTATACCGGCAAGCTTTATCTGGTTAATCCCAAGTACGACAGCATTCTTGATCAGCCCTGCTACCACTCTATAAAGTCGATACCCGACGCCCCTGATCTTGCCATTCTCATCCTTCCTGCCCGCAGGTTACGACGCAGTCTTGTGCAATGCTCACGGGCTGGCATCAGGGTTGCTGTCGTGATGTCTGGCGTTGAAAAATCACAAGCATTGCACCGCTACGCCCAGCGATTGGGCATGCGTTTGATGGGCCCTTACTGCGCAGGACTTATTCGTCCGCACATAGGCCTTAACGCAAGCTATAGCGTTAACAAGATCATCAAGGGCAATTTAGCAATCATCACCCAAAGCGCCTCTCTGGGTGCGGCCATGGTTGATTGGGCACAGACCAGCAAAATCGGATTCTCGGCATTGCTATCCACCGGACATGGCACCGATATCAGTCTGTCAGATTTGCTGGATCTGCTGGCAGAGGATTGGCAGACCAAAGCCGTCATTGTCTATGTTGACAGGATAACCACCTCGCGTTCGTTTATGAGTGCACTCAGCGCACTGGCGCGCATAAAGCCGGTTGTTCTGATGCGTTCTAGCCACTCAGGCGTTCGCTACTGTGACGCACTAACACGCACAGGGGAAATTATTGATTCAGACGATGTGTTCCAGGCAGCGCTGAACCGTGCGGGTGTAGTCCGCATCAAGACCTTCTCCAACCTCTATGCCGCGGCCAGAATACTGTCTACTGGCATTCGTGTTAAAGGCAATCGACTGGCCATCATCAGCAATGCCAATGCACCGGCCATGCTGGCACTCGAACGTATTCTGAATAAGGATTTTATCGCACCAGCTATTGACCACAACATTACTCACAAACTGAATAAGTGCGAAAAATTAAACATCGTTGGCGATAATCCATGGGTTCTGCGTAGCACTGAGAATCTGATCGAGCACTATCAAAAAGGTATCAAAGCACTGGATGCGCTGCCAGACATTGACGCTATTCTGGTTATTTTCGTGCCTGACTTCCACAACGACCCCGATACCATTGCCAAGGCGGTTAGTGCATGTAAACCTTTTAACAAACCTCTTCTCACATGCTGGATGGGAGAGGCCAGTATCGGTGTGGCTCGCAACACACTGGCAAAAACTGCAATCCCCAATTTCCGCACCCCGGAAGATGCCACCGATGGCTTTGATTTTCTGCATCGTTACTACGTCAGTCAACGCCAATTGCTACAACTACCAAACCCTGCCTCACGCAAAACACGCATTGATCTTGACAGTGCAAAAACAATGGTGCGCACAGAACTAGCCTCTGGAGAACGTGTGTTAGGGCCGATACGTACACGAAAACTCATGGAGCTTTTTGATATTCCAGTATTGCCGAGCCAGCGCGCCACCACACTGGCTGACGCCGTCAACATGGCTCGTACCATTGGCTACCCTGTTGCCATGAAACTGGTATCACCCAACATCAGCTACAAAGCGTCGGTTGTCAGCACACAACTGGATATCAGTTCGGACAGTGACGTTGAAAATGCCTGGGCTATGATCGAATCACGCTTGCACGAGCTACGACCGGATGCCCAATTCTCTGGTGTACTCATTGAGTCAATGCACTGTGTGCAAAACATCAGATCCATGGCAATTTCTATATCTCGGGACCCGGTATTCGGTCCGGTCATATCGGTGGGCGTTGGCGGAGATCTTACCGCCTTGATGCACAAGCGTCGTGTGCAGCTGCCACCACTAAATCGGTTTTTAATAGACGAACTACTGAGTAAATCTGAATTCCGTTTGTATCTGGGCGCGTTTCGTCACACGCAAGCAGTAGATGCACAACCATTGGCCCAGGTGCTTCGCAGATTATCAGAGCTTGCCTGTGAGCTACCCGAAGTATTCTCTCTGGATATCAATCCATTGGTGCTCAGCGAGCAAGGTGCGATGGCCATGGATGTACAAGTTGTATTGGAACGTCCTGCATCGAAGCGACGCTACAAACATCTGGCCATTCATCCCTATCCTTGGCAATGGGTGCGCAACGTGACAATCAAAGGCGACGTTCCTGTGCAGTTACGTCCTATTCGCCCTGAGGATGCAGCATCGCTTCAAACCATGGTAAAAAATCTTTCGCCAAAGTCTCGCTATTTTCGCTTCATGCACGCCATGAACGAGCTATCACCCGCAATGATGGCGCAGTTTACCAAGCTCGATTATGACCGTCAGATGGCTTTTGTCGCTACCGAAGACACCATTGAAGAACCACTCGAAAGAGACCAGTCACCAGGCGTCATTGGCGCATGCCGCTACATCATCAGCAGTAACCGGCTCGCGGGAGAGTTCGCCATCACTATCAGTGACCAAAACGCAGGCAAAGGCTTGGCTACGCAAATGATGCACTTGCTGATAGAACATGCCAGCTCGCAAGGTTTGCAAACCCTGCAAGGGGATGTTTTACGCGACAACAAGCCCATGCAGGGGTTGATGAAATCACTGACGTTTAAACCCTCGCCTAGCCCGGATGATCACGAAGTGCTTGTCTACACGTTAGAGCTTGGTGAATTCCTCGACCAACCGGATACGATATGAGACCAAAACTTGAATCCATTGCTCTGGATATCGATGGCATCACCGTTGCCGGTATTCGAGCGCGTGATGAAAATGCCTCCGATCTGCCACGCATGCTGTGCATTCATGGCTGGCTGGATAACGCCAATAGCTTTGTACCTCTGATTCCGTACCTGCCGGCATTTGATCTTGTGGCTATAGACCTACCCGGGCACGGTTACAGCGACCCTCTACCTGGTGGCTATCATTTTCACGAACTCACCTACTTTTTGTATCGCGTTATTGAAGCACTGCAATGGCCCAGTTGCCATATCACTGGACATTCACTGGGTGGTGGCATAGCGCCTCTGCTGGCTGTTGCTCACCCGCCCTGCGTACAGAGTCTGAGCCTGATTGAAGCTAGTGGTCCACTGAGCGAACCTGCTGAGTTGTTACCCAAACGCATGGTCAAGGCCTTCAATGATCGGCAAAACCCGAAGCTGATGAGATCAAGAATATTCAAGCACAAGCAAGAAGCGGTGGACTCACGCCTTCGAGCTACGACCATGCACACAGCTTCTGCCAAACTGATCATCGACAGACAGCTAAACAGACTTGATGAGGGCTACTCGTGGCGCTTTGATCCACGGTGGCGCTATGCATCGCCCCAATATCAAACCGAAGAGCAAGTACACGCTGTGCTAAATGCGGTGAGCTGCCCGGCCCTTACCATCCTGGCCGACGAAGGGTTTCTGGTGAACCGCGAAGCCACCGACGCTAGGCTCGCCTGTTTTGAATCACATGAAACCATCATGCTGCCAGGCCATCATCATGTCCATATGGATACCCCAGAACCGGTGGCTGCCGCGATCAATCGCTTTTTGCAAACCACACCGGATCTGGGTGGATAGATCTAACTCAACACTTGCGCGGGCCACTGTTGCCCGCGCAAGTTCTTAACAATCAATAACCATCAATTTCCGAAAGCTGCTCTTCTGTATCGGGGAAGACAATCTGTACACGACGATTCATCTGACGCCCAGAAGAGCTTTCATTGCTGGCCACTGGCAAGGTTTCACCAAAGCCTTGCGTGGAAATTCGCGACGAAACAATTCCTGCATCAACAAGCGCATCTCGTACCGCAAACGCCCTGTCACGGGATAAACCCAAATTGTAGCTATCATCGCCCATGCTATCAGTGTGCCCTTCTATGAGAGCACGCCGCTCAGGATACTGGCGCATGAAGGCTGCAATCTTTGCAATATTGCGTGCTGCCGCCGGCGCCAGACCTGCCTCACTGACATCAAACAATACGTCACCCAGCGTTAACACCATGCCACGTTCTGTTTGTTCGGCTTGCAGCGCCGCCATCTGTTGCTTCAGCTTTGAAGCCTCCAAACGTGCATTTACCAGTTCCGCCTCACGCCGCTGCAAATTCAAGTCACGGCGCTCATGCGCCGTCTCTTTTATCGTTTTATCGGTCTCTTTAGTTTCTGCAATCAGCCTTGCTGTTTTCACTCTCTGTCCTGCAAGGTAGGCATAATGCTCAACGCGCCACTGCTCATCTTTCCCTTGCCAGCGTGTATCAGCTTTCGCCAGCGCATCGCGTGCCTGATCCAGCTCATCGGGCGCATGCTTCACTACCGATACATTCGCGGAAGCTTCGCTGTAGTCAACGCGAGCTTGTTCAAGAACCGGAATTTTCTTGGGTGGACTACTACAAGCCGTTAACCCTAAACATACAACACCTACCGCTAACCACAAGCCATGTTTACTTGTATTCATGTCGTTGACTCCGTTCATTGTGATTTACTCACAGGCACTAGTTCGCGGCGTAGCCCCTGAAGATTATCCTGCGTACGTTTCAATTCCAGTCTTGCTTTCTGAGCATCAGCAGCAGCTCGAGCAAGTTCAGCATCTGCACGTGCTTCAACAGTCAGGTACCGTGCCTTCGAGAATTTGCCGGCCTTCATTGCTTCATCGGCTTCGATCTGTCTTTGGCGGGCAGCTCGAAACTCAAGCGGCGCATGTTCGCGGGCCCCCGCAAGTTCAGCATTTTTTAAAGCGGAACTCGTTAACGCAAGTTCAGAGCTGGGGCGTGGTGCTTTGCTGCCGCATGCGCTGAGGGCAATAACCATTGCCGCAGCTGTGCCAAGCTTAAAAAAGTGTTTTCTCATCAGTATCTCTTGAGGGATAGTCAGAGAGAACTAACGGCACAATGTGCGATTGTGTAAGCCTGTATAGCTTGCTAGACATTCATGTTTCGCAAGACAAGAGACTGATCACAGTCTGTATAAAGCTAACGTTAAGCACTGCACGAATCTTTCGTGCATGAGTCACACCGCTATTCGTGTAAATTCAGGCCGCTTTATAAATAGTTCAGACTAGACACATCGGCGTTAGCTATTGGCAAGTGCCGCGCACAAATCTCGCGCTTCAATAACACCACATAATGTACCGTGTTCATTCACCACCAACGTGCACAGTGGTGAACTAGCAGAACGCGCCAACAGCAAACGGATTGGCGTATTGTCCGGCACACAGGCCACAGCTCCAGCGGGAATATCGGCGACACTAACCTTATCACCCACAGCTACCACCGCATAAGATTGCCCTGCTAACTCACAAACAACGGGTTTGCCTTCTTGCACAGTCACACTCAATCCCGAGTCTGTCTGCACTAGTGTGTCTTGCGATTGTGCTGTGAGTGGCATCATGACCCCTTTTGCCTTTAGCACTGACAAAGGATTTATATTGGCAACAAACTTACGCACGTAGTCGTTAGCGGGTTGGAAAACAATATCGTCAACAGTACCCGTCTGGACAATCCGCCCGCCATCCATAATGCTTATTCTGTTTCCAAGCTTCAGTGCCTCATCAAGATCATGACTGACAAAAACAATAGTTTTTTTCAATCGATCCTGCAAGGTTAAAAGCTCGTCCTGAAGGTGCTCACGGATCAGTGGATCAAGTGCGGAGAATGGCTCATCCATTAATAGAATATCCGCATCAGTGGCAAACGCTCTGGCCAAACCAACGCGTTGTTGCATGCCACCGGATAATGTATGAATGGCTTTGTCAGCCCAGGCATCCAAACCTACAAGCGTAAGCTGCTCTTGCACGCGCTCCTCTATCAATGCACGACTTTCACCCCGCACCGATAAACCAAAGCCGATGTTTTCGCGCACCGTGGCCCAGGGCAACAAACCGAATTGCTGAAACACCATGGCCAAACTGCCCCGTCGCAGAGCGCGCAGGGAACGAGCATTACAGCCAGCAACATCGACTGCACCGTTGGCAGTCTCGACATTCAACACACCGCGGGTGACCTTATTAAGGCCATTGATACAGCGCAACAAAGATGACTTGCCTGAACCTGACAAACCCATCAATACCGAAATGGACCCCGCTGGCACATCGAGCGTTGCATCCGCAACTCCCAACACCATACCGGTCTGTTCGAGTATCTGTTCGCGATCGCAGCCCTCGTCCAGAAGTGTCAGCGCTTTTTTACGGTGTTGCTTCGGGCCAAACAGCACATCGACATTCTGCGCATGCACTGCAGGTTTTTCATTTGATACCGGCGTGGTCTTACTCATGATCGCGCTCGTTGCCGGCAAAGCCTGTCAAGCAGGATGGCCACAATAACGATAGCCAGGCCTGCTTCAAAACCTTTTTCAATGTTGACGGTGTTGAGTGCGCGAACCACAGGCTTACCCAGCCCATCGGCACCCACCAGCGCAGCAATTACCACCATAGATAACGACAACATGATGCATTGGGTTAGCCCCGCCAGAATGGTCGGCATGGCATGGGGCAATTCAATGCGCCACAGACGCTGCAAAGGTGTGCACCCGAACGAGTCTCCAGCCTCTATCAGATTTTGTGGCACCTCGGAGATGCCAAGGCTGGTTAGACGTACCGGGGCGGCCAACGCAAACACGATGGTAGAGATTAAGCCAGGCACCACGCCTAGCCCGAACAAAATGAGTGTGGGAATAAGATAAACAAACGTCGGTATGGTTTGCATCAGATCCAGAACAGGCCGAAGCGCTGAATTTACCTTTGGATGGTGCGCGGCATAGATGCCAAGCGGCACACCAATCAACATACAAAACAGCGTGGCATACAACACCAGGATAAGCGTCTGAACGGTTTCTTCCCACAAGCCCAGATTAATGATCAGCAGCAGCGACAAGGCTGTAAACAGTGTGAGACCAACGCGCCGGTGTAGCACCCAGGCTGCCACCGTAAGTACCCCGATCACCGCTAGCGGCGGAACCGCCAGCAGCAGATCGGTAGAACCATCAATCATCCAGCCTAAGGAGTCGGCTATCGCATCGAAAAATCCGGAGGCATGATCGTTGAGAAAATCAACGAACCGCGAAATCGTTTTGCCTATCGGAATCTTCGTGTCGCTCAACCATTCCATCGTATGTGCCTGTTAGCCTGAATTGCTTACTCGTGTAGTACTAGCTAAGAGACTTACAAGCCCATGCTGGCTTTAACTGTCTCGAGCGCAGAACCACCGTCAGCACTCTCTACACCGTCCAGCCACGTATCCAGCACAACGGGGTTAGCGGCTAACCAGGCACCTGCAGCATCCAATGGCTCCATACCCTCATCAAGAATGGCACCCATCACCTCATTCTCCATTGCCAGTGAGAATTCCAGATTACTGAGCAGCTTGCCAACGTTAGCGCATTCTGTGGTGTACCCGGCACGCACGTTAGTGGCAACGGTGGCACCGCCCAGATCAGGGCCGAAGAAATCATCACCACCTTCAAGATAGGTTAGGTCAAAGTTAGCATTCATTGGATGTGGCTCCCAGCCCAGAAACACAACGGGCTCGTCGCGTTTGCCGGCGCGCGCCACCTGAGCCAGCATGCCTTGCTCACTGGACTCGACCACCTTGAAGTCCTCCAGGCCGAAAGCGTTGTTGTCAATCATGTCTTGAATAAGCCGATTGCCATCGTTGCCAGGCTCGATACCGTAGATACTCTCGTCCAGAGCGTCGGCGTGCGTTACGATGTCAGCAAAGTTCGCAATACCCAGAGCAGCTGCCGCCGCATTCACCGCCAGTGTATATTTAGCGCCTTCCAGGTTAGTACGCACTGTTTCCACTGAGCCGTCTTCACGGTAAGGGGCAATGTCAGCCTCCATGGTGGGCATCCAGTTACCCAGAAACACATCGATATCACCGTTCTTGAGTGATGAGTAGGTGACCGGCACGCTCAGCAACTGCGCCGTTGCCTCATAACCCATGGCATTGAGAACAGTGGATGTCAGTGCAGTTGTTGCGGTGATATCGGTCCAACCAACATCCGAGAATCGTACTGTATTACACGTTTCAGGGTCGGCTGCGTGGGCACTGCCTGCCGCGATGCTTGCATAGACAACCGACAGCACTGTAAGCCGGTTGACCTCTTTCATGACACTTTTCATACGTTGTTCCTCTAAAAGATTCAAGAAGAGGATAAACCATCGGTCCTTACCGAGTACAATCGTCCGGTGAATAATCAGCCTCGTGTACTAAATTTCGACGACGTCATAGACCTGTGCGGCTCTGTAGCCACTTCGCGCGGTCAGGTTTACAAGACGAGCGGCGCCGTCAAGGAACTGGACTGGGTCCCGGAAGCAGACGTGCTAAACGCCGTCATCCAGGATACCGAGGCCGAGCCCTACCATGCGCGTATTACTATCGCACCACACCGCTTCGACGGTGAATGCTCCTGCCCGGCGCGCTACAACTGCAAACATGTGGCCGCATCATTACTATGCTGGATTGAGCGCCAGACCGCCACGCCCACCCCCGACGATCAGGCCCTGCGCAACATCAATCGATGGTTGCAGAAAATGGTGGAACACGGACGCAGCGCCACGCCTAAACACGAACACCACGAGCTGGGTGAGCCGTTGTTGTTCTATCAACTAGACAGCACGCCGCTAACGCAAAGCCAGAATGGCATCACACTGCAGATTCTCCAAAGCCGGCTGCTCAAGCGTGGTGGGTATGGCAAAGAGACCCCTTATCGCTACAACGGCCACTATCACCACCCCGATTGGGTCCTGCATTCTGACCGCGCCATTCTGGATCTGGCTGTTGGCAAACAAAACGAACTCTCCTACCGCGAGCTCACTGTCGAGGGCGACATTGGTCACCTGCTGATGAACAAGCTGATTGATTGCGGCCGTTGCTATTGGGGGTCAGAACGCGAACAGGCCTTGAGTCGCAGCGATATCCTGAGCCTGCAATTCGACTGGCACCAGAACGAGAGCGACGCCTATGTGCTGGAAACCACCTTGCCTGATGTGCCGCAGTGGCAGTTGATCCCTTGCGATCCTCCCTGGTATATCGACAAAACCCGGCTTTTCGCCGGCCAACTGGAAGGCACACCCGCAGTAGGACTCCTCGCCCAGTTTCTTGAAGCACCACCATTGCCTGTCGCGCATGCCCAGGCGGTGAGTAATTACCTGGCTTCACGTCTTCCAGACAACTCATTGCCGCTACCTGCCGCACCCAACTTTGTGCGTATCGACGAAGCACCCAAGCCAGTGCTGGTATTGCAATCGCGCGACGACAGCCCGGATATTCGAGATTTTTTTGCGTCAATTAAATTCCGTTACGCCGACTACCTGCTGCCGTTCAATGGCCTGGAAGCCGATGCAACGCTGGAAGGCAAGACAACCGAAGGCAGCCCGCTGGTACTCAAGCGTGACCTGCAGGCAGAGATTCGTTATTCGGTAGAATTCAGCAAGTATTTCCCTGAGCTGGAAACGGCCCAGAACAGCGCACAAAGCGATGACCCTAGCTTCTACTCCAAAGCTGACAGACAACCGCGCACCAATGATGTACAGCGCATGGCACGCCAGTGGCGAGAGCTACTGGACGCACGCGATGAGTTGCAAAGCCGCGGTTGGACCGTGCAGATTCGCGAACCCTTTGATTTAAGCTTCCAGTCTGTTACCCATGTAGAAGCAACGGTCAGTGAAACCACCTCCAACTGGTTTGATATGGCCCTCAAACTCAAGCACGGTGAACAGCAGTTTGACCTGCTGCCGCTGGTTATCGACTGGCTTCAGGGTGATTCCCGTGACAGTTCCATCTTGCTGCAAGCTGATGATGGGCAATGGCTGGAAGTGGCGCCAGAGCTGTTCAAACCTGTGGCTGATACGCTCATGGAGCTATATGACGACCCATCGGGTGCCGAGCAGCTACGCGTGCCCAGACAACGCGCAGCCACACTGGAGTCACTAGAAGAACACTGGCAACGCCAAGGCGTTGATGTCGCCTGGCACGATGCCGGCAATATTTTCGATCTGGCGCAGAGGCTGCGTAATTTCGATGGCATTGAATCGATGGAAGCGCCTGCCAGTGTCAACGCCAAACTTCGCGCCTATCAGCTCGATGGTATGGCCTGGCTGGGATTTCTTGCTGAATACGGGTTCAACGGCATTCTGGCAGACGATATGGGTTTAGGAAAAACCCTGCA
>JALZVU010000111.1 GCA_023301795.1 Granulosicoccus sp. | reverse complement strand
GCAAGGAAGAGCACCAGAACCACTTCATCAAAGGATGTCACAAAGGCAAACAACCCGCCTGAAATCACACCGGGGCGAATCAATGGAATTACCACGTCCCAAAATACTTTTAATGGCGATGCACCCAGGCTAAGGCCTGCGATAAAAAGAGATCGATCAAATCCGCTAAGCGTTGCAGTCACCGTGATAATCACAAACGGTATGCCAAGAGCCGCATGAGCGATGATCAGGCCGGTAAACGTACCCACAAGATTGAACTGCGTGTAGAAAAAAAACATGCCCGCCGCAATAATGATCAGCGGCACAATCATCGGTGACAAGAGTAGCGCTGTTATCAATCGTTTGAAAGGCATCGAGGGAGATGAAAGGCCGACAGCAGCCAAGGTACCTAGTGTTGTAGCAATGAATGCTGCAGCCACACCGACGATAAAACTGTTACGAATAGCCAAACGCCATTTTTGATCATCTACGATCTCCTGATACCAGCGCAACGAATAGGCGTTGGGATCGAACGACAACATGCCCTCGGTGAACGTGAAAAATGGTTCGGCGTTGAAAGACAGTGGCATGATCACAAGGATCGGTAACATCAAAAACAACAGCACAAGGAAGGCGGTAATTCGTAAACCGTAGTGGCCCGCGAAGTGCCAGGCTGTGTAATAGGCGGGAAAGTTTTTCATGACTTATCCCAGCTTCAGGTTATCAGTGCCAACGAAGCGGTCGAACAACCAGTACAGCAAAACAATCAGCACCAGCAAGAGCGACCCCAGTGCGGCTGCCAGCTCCCAGTTATTAGACACCTGCATATGAAAGGCAATAATGTTGGAAATCATCTGCCCATCGGTGCCGCCAACCAAGGCTGGCGTGATGTAGTAACCGATGGAAATGATAAAGACCAACAACGCACCGGCAGAAAGGCCGGGCAGGCTCATCGGCAAATAAATTCTGTACCACGCAGCCAAAGGACTACTACCCATCGATATTGCCGCTCGCATGTAACTGTTGTCGATACCCCGCATGACTGCATAGAGCGGCAGCACCATAAAAGGCAACAGAATGTGGGTCATCGCAAGGATAGTCGAGAACTCATTGTATAAAAGCTCAATGGGCTCATCGGTTACGCCAAGCCACATCAGCGTGGAATTCACCACACCGCCTGCCTGCAGCAGTGCAATCCACGAGGTGGTTCTAACCAGGAGCGATGTCCAGAATGGGAGAAGCACAAAAACCATCAAAAAGTTCGCCAAGGCGCTTGAGGCATGCGCCATGAAAAAGGCTAACGGATAACCAAGCACCATCGTGAGTACCGTAATGATCACCGCCATTTTCAATGTCTTGGTATAAAGCTTTACATAAATCTGCGTATCACGCTGAACGATGCCGCCGTCCCTGTCTCGCTCAAGATCGACAGCGGTCAGGTAATAGCTGGATGTGTAAATCGGCCCTGCATCGCGTATTGCTCTCCAGGTCGCCGCCTCTGCCCAACGCTTGTTAGCCTCAAGCAGTATCGTGGCGCCATTGGCGGCGATGTCTTCATCCTCCACGCGCCGCAGGGCTCGCGCTGTAGATTTTGTAACACTCGACATCCCGGGCAACGCACGGTTTATTTCATCGGCAAGCTGACCTGAAGTGCGATCATTGGCCATGCGCTTCATGTCAGCAGCAAATTGCAGCAAGACTGAGTCATCGGGCATACCCTCGCCTGACCAGTCCTCAAGCAGGATCAATGTGTCAGGCACAAGATTGGCGACTGTGGGGTTATGAATACTTCGGTACAGCATCGTGGTAATCGGTGCAACAAACGCGAACACCAGAAACACCAGCAAAGGCACGACAAACAGAAACGCTTGAAGTCGGCGTTTGCGCACTTCGCGCGCAGCGTTGGCCGCGTCTTCTTTGTTTAGTGTGTTGATGCTGTTCGTCATGATGTCGTGTGTGTCGCCTCCAATAGGTAGTGCCTTATTTCGTTGAGTCCTGAGAGCCTGTGCAGCAGATGTCAATAGGCTGCGAAGGCTCCTGCGAGGCTATCTGAGAATAAGCTGACCGATCATTATTCTAAGACAGCCCCCTAGCTGTGAACTTTACTTAAGAAGCCATTCGTTGAACTTCTCACCCAGGCTTTCGCCAAAGTCAGCCCAGAAAATACCGTCAGCTTTCAGACCTTCGTCCAGATGCGCGGTTGGCAAGTCTTTCTTTACACTGTCAGGCAACAAAGCCTGAGCGGAAACGCGAGTGGGACCATAAGCGACATCCTGCATGCCAGACAGCGGCACAGTACGCGTGGCAGACTTAATAAAATCCATCGCCAAATCGACGTTCTCAGAGCCTTTCATGATGGCCCAGACATCAAGATCATAGACGTGGCTATCCCAGACAATTTCGAACGGTGCGTTGTCTTCCTTCATTGCTGCAAAGATACGACCATTGGCCGACTGAACCATAGAAGCACCACCGTCGTTCAGCAGTACCGGGGCTTGCGACCAACTGTCGTACCACACAATATCGTCAACAATGGTGTCAAGCTTGGTAAACGCACGTGCTTGCCCTTCGTCAGTGGCCAGTGTCTCGTAAACATCTTCAGGGGCAACGCCATCAGCAATCAACGCCCATTCCATGTTCACTTGAGGACGCTTACGCAAGCCTCGCTTCCCGGGGAATGCCTCTACATCAAAAAAGTCGCCAATGCTTTGTGGGCCAGGACCGTTTTCAGTGTTGTAGGCGAAAACGATCGACCAGACGATGTTGCCAACGCCGCATTCGTTCGCTAGCGCGTCTTCAATAAAGTCATCCGCTGCAACGGTGCCATCGTCACCCTCAGGCAAGACGCTTTGATCGATGATTTCAAGGTAACCTTCCGCACAGGCACGCTCCAAATCGATCACTTCAACATCTACAACGTCCCAAAGAATATTTCCCGCTTCCACCTGAGCTTTCATTTCCGCGACACCACCGCCGTAATCTTCGAACAGTACGTTCACGCCTGTCTCGGCCACAAATGGATCAATCATGTGCTTCTGCTGTGCAGCACCATAAGCACCGCCAAACGATGTGATCGTCAGGTCCTGGGCCATCAATGGGCTGGCTGTCAGCGCTATCGCTGCCAGTAAAGTCAGTTGTTGCTTCATCTCTCTCTCCTGTGTCTGCCGGGTGTTTTACAAGATCCCGGTTTTCCTTGTGTTGTCCGATTCCGATTAAGCAAAGGCAATACAATCCGTTGCCAACCAAAGCAGTTGGGCCTCTTCACCTTCTTCGAATTCCGGTGCCGATAAGTCGTTCAGCACTTTCACGATAATATCTGTTCCGTCAGGCAATGCGAAGTAGTACCGGATGAAGTCCCCAACATATATTCTCGTGGTAAACCGCACCTTCAAAGCATTGTCATGCGCGTGCGTTGTCGGGTGGATAAACAGCTTTTCAGGACGAATCGATACTCGGCAAGATCCACTTGCTGGGAGACCTTCAGATACTTGCGTAACAACATCGCCACCGTCAGTGTGCACAGTAGCTTTGCCATCTCGAACAGAGGTGATTTTGCCAGGAATAAAATTATTCTCACCGATAAAATCTGCAACGAATGCGTTGATAGGTCGCTCATAAAGCTCTGAGGGCGGCGCACATTGCTGCACAACGCCGTCATTGAACACCGCTATTCGACTAGACATCGACAGCGCTTCAGTTTGATCGTGAGTCACATAAATTACAGTAAAACCGAGTTTTTTATGAAGACGCGTGATTTCAAACTGCATTTGTTCGCGCAAGTTCTTATCCAGCGCGCCCAAGGGCTCATCCATCAGGATCAACATGGGCTCAAATATCATAGCTCGCGCCAAGGCTACGCGCTGCTTTTGACCACCTGACAACTGCCCCGGGCGCCGATTGCCAAACTCAGACAGCTCAACCAGGCTCAGATAATGGGCCACACGCTCCTTGATTTTCGCCTTTGGCATTTTTCGGACCGACAAGGGATAGGCGAGGTTTTCAGCCACTGACATATGCGGAAATAGTGCGTAATTCTGAAATACCATGCCGATATTGCGTTTATTAGGCGCAGTTTTGTTGATCGACTTACCTCGAATGACAATATCACCAGAGGTGACGCTTTCGAACCCCGCCAGCATCATCAACACCGTGGTCTTACCCGACCCGGAAGGTCCAAGCAGCGTGATGAACTCACCCTCCTTAACCTGCATATCAAAGCCTTTAACCACCAGATTCTTCTGATCGTAGCTTTTCTTGACATTGTCGAAACGCAAAAACGTTTCTGTTTCAACATCGTTCATAGTGTGGCGCGCACTCCCGGTAGCTGGCACCACTGTAAGCAATTTCAACGACTTGTGACAACTTTCTTTTTATGTAGAGCTTCCCGAGCACAAACGGCTGCTGCCTCATCAGCTATCAAGCGGATGAGGCAGGCAAAACTTCAATGTATGTTAAACAGACATCTACAGATCGGCCAGAACTGTCTCAGCGGCCAACCCGGCGGCATCGTTCAGGATCTCTTCCAGCCGTGAAGGTTTTGCAATGAGCTCAGCGTAGGAGTATTTGGCCTCGTTGTTTTTCTGCAGCGGCCCAACGGTTGCCCGATTGCGCCAGATAACATCACCCACTGCATCCTTCATCTGCGCGCTGACGGTCACTTGTGGAAACATGTGGCCGTCCACGCCACCCGCCTCAAGCCCATACAGATGTACGTCAATGGACATCGTAGCGTCAGATGAAGAACCTTGTTTTAGAGGTTTGTATGGAGTCCGCTTGGCCATTTCACGCGCAAACTTCTTGTACACCATGTCAGGCATATCTATGCCTTGAGACTTCATGGCAGCTTCCAGTGCGTCGGTCTTTTTATTCTTATCCGAGTCGCCAATCAACATACCGATCAAACCGAAATTTGCAGTGATATTTTGAGTGTGACTGTTGTATCTGATTTTGTCGGGCAGTGCCACATCAGAGTCAATCGACACCGTTCTTATCGATTTACGGACATCATCGTCAATCTGTATTTTGGGCCCACCGGCACACGATGCTAAGGTGGAGGCAAGAATGACAATAGGAAGCAGGCGGCGTATGTTCATCGTTCAGGTGTCCGTTGTTTGAGAGAATGTTGACTGTCTATCCCTCTAAACGAACGCCTTCATATTGTTTGACACAACACCGGGATTTTCTTTGAAAATACGAAATTCCAAGAGAGCGTCAACTACCAAGCCGCTGCGCGTATCGTCATACAAATCCAAGCAGTAGCCTGGCGGTAGTACCTCAAGACGACGAATACTTCCTGCACCAACCCGGTGAATTTACATCGGCCCCATTCTCTTCCGTATCGAGATACACCGCCGATTCGACATTGAAAACCAGGATTCCCTCTTTTTTCAGATACCTCTCTACTGTACTAGGGATAGCTTGAGCTAGCCCCTCCCTCTGGGCTTTGGCCAAGGACAGGTTTGTGTCAAACACACAAACCATGCGCAAACTCTTCGACACATCTGCATAATCCACAAAATGCGTTAACCAGCAGAACCCGACGCTGTCGGACATCAACTCATTGCAGGTATTGTTTAATGCCTTGACAATCTTGTTTTCTGTTTTACGATCATGTTTTTTCACTGTGACCCACTCCGCCTGACAAGCACGCTCAATGAAGAGTGGATTGCTGCAGTTGCTGTAGCAATACAAAGTAGTAGCGCCGAAGATCTGTGTCGTGTAGATAGAGCTGGCGTTGATCAATCGACTTGCCCAACTCCAAACCCCACTTCTGCCGATGCGCCTCTATTCTCGCCTGACTGATGGCATCCAGAGCTTGTGGCATACAACCTAGTAATACCGACATACCATCAACACTCAAAACGGCCGTGAATAGAACGTCGCCCACAGAGTACATAGCGCTAGCATCCGCTTCGACCATAACGTGCTTCTGGGTGTAGATCTCTTGAAGCCGCAGACGATTACCCGACTCCAGCGACACGAGTGTGTAAAAGCTATAAGGCGATTTCAGTGCCCGCTCTATAACTCGTTGTTCAAGCTGGCTGAGTTTGGTGCGGTGCATTGCGAGGTAGTCTGCGGCAATGGCGTGGTCAGGGGTCGGTACCAAGAATCGCTCACCTTTCAAATAGTGGTCGTCAGGCAGCCAAGAGAACAACCACCATGCCGTAAAAACCGACTGATAGATTTGCTTCTCATGGGCAATGGCCGCCTCACCCCAGCGACTGAAATCTTGCCAGCCTGCGGTTTCTGCAGCATCACCAAAGCGCTGTTGAGAATAACGTTCGAGCAAGGGGCAAAGAGCACGCAGGCAACTATGCAACTCGTTGGCGCTCAAATTTCCCTGCGGTGTTTGCATACAGCACTTTTTATATTTCTTGCCGCTGCCACACATACAGGGGTCGTTTCGTTTCGCGCTCAATGGACCAGAGTCTCTAGTGGTGAACGGAGTATTGTAAACACCTCACTCACCGCGTGCTTGACAATAGTACTGAATGAGCGCTCTTACCAACTGTGCAGATAACGGCTCGCCATCGGTTACGACTTATCCGCTGACTTGAGCCTTTGAACCAGCGTGGTACAGCTTTCGATGATCGACTTCAATCGCTCTTCCAGCCGTATCATCTCTAACGTTGAATCCTTGAGCGTCTCACTTTGATCACCCAAGTCAGCAAGCTTTGTGAAAATGACCTCGCTGGATTGTGTCTGAGCCTCAGCATTTGATACCACCTGACGAAGTGTCTCAAGCAATTGCGCTGCACTTGCTGATTCGTCTCCACGCTCCAAGGCGTCGTCCAGAGCGGCAATTGAGCCACGCACAGCATCGAACCACTCGTTAGACAAACGCGGCTCTCGCTTTGCGCTTAACATGGCCTTGCGTTCAAGCTGTCTGATACCGCCAGAGACATCGTCAACAGTTTTGCGCAAGTTGCCCTGTACAGCAATGATATCGTCATTCGCCAACACCACTTTTTTCAATACAGTATCAAGCTCAGAGACAATATTCGTAATCCGGTCCAGAAACAGATTGAGATCGCGTGCAAGCACACCGAATTCATCTGATGTCTTGATTTCTGCCCGGTGATCAAGCCGGCCGTAAGCCCTTGCAAGGTTACTGACCACCGATCTTAGCTCCAGCAAAGGCTCCATGCGAGCGCGCAGGATCAAAAACAGCAGCAATGAATGCAACACGATCTTCCCCGCTGCAAGGCTCGCCGTTAAGCGTACATCCTTAAGCCAGAGGGCAAAGTCGCGTGACAGGTAATTGCGCACCGTTACCGTGCCAAGCACTTGGCCGACGCTGGCTTCGGAGTGACACCCCAGACAGAACTCCCCAGTGGCTACAATCTCAGTTTGATGTACCTGAAAACGACCTTCCGGCCAGTCGTCGGCAGGGATTCCACTGGGTGTATAACCGAAGCCTTCTTCAATCGATTGAATAGTCACCTGCGCAGGTTCGATAGCGATCGTGTAGCCCAGATCAGACCAGTTTTCGTTCAAAATTGGATACAAAGTGCGTGCTGCGACGGGGCCACCGGCATTGCGCATAATTGAGCGAACATTATCGGCAAGATCTTCAGCAACTAGCTCAGCTTCTTCTGCGCCATCAACTTGAAAATTATAATAAACCAGACCCGCCTTTACCGAGAATTCAACAGCGGTAACAGCCAGCAAAACAAAGAAAAAATCCTTGATCATATGGACAAGAAAGGACTTGTCGAATCTACCGATCGAAGGACTGTGTTGATCAACCATATGTCGTTCTCATGTGTGTGTCGGGTTGATCAGCTTTTTCCGCGTCTGATCAATCCGCAAGCGTCGTTCAAGCTTCAACCAAATGATGCCATGCCAAAATCGCGCAGTTTCAACCACCACCGCTGACTTAGCGATATCAGCATACACCGATGGCAACTGGTCGCATATTAGCGCGTTACATCTGCTCTATTCGCTCCGATACGCCTCAAGAGTCAATCCCTGCCACACATCTGAAAACCCGTAAGTTATAAGCCTTTACGTTGTATGCAGACAATCAGAGCAATCAACTTTTATAACGGGAAGATGGCACGCAGGCTCTTCCCTAGTTCCAGAAATTACTGAAACCCGTTTTTTCAAGTCATAAACTAATCAATCCATTAGGTAAACAATGAGTGCTTAACTTGAACAGATGCCAAGCATTTGACCGCAGATGAAAGTGTCCACGAAGCGAGGTGACGATAATCAGATGCGCACGCTTATCGGACGAAAGTAGCCCTTAAATCATCACGAGTAAGCAAATAGTCTATCCGCCTTTGCCAGCGTATTAAGGGTCAGACCGTTGGTTAGAAGCGGCTCTGCATCATCAAAACAATGCAGCATGTTATCGATGGTTACCGTATTGCCTGGTTGTTCACGGAATACCGAATTCATACCCGCTTGCATCAACTCCACACCACACTTGCTTCGCCCTACAAGAGCCACTGGCATGGGGTCAAACAAGGTAAACAATGTAGCTAGACCCTCCCCTATGGCAGCCCCGGCAATGGCGAATGCCTGAATTGCAGCCCTATCTTTGTTTGTCGCAGCTTCACACAGTTCACTTATCTGCGTCGCTTCAACGCGCCCCAGCGGATCGTCGTCAATTGACGCGCCAGACGCTAACCTGAGAATGCCGTAATCAGCAGCATAGGCCTCAATGCATCCCCCTTTCCCGCAACGGCAAAGGGCACCACTTCGCTCAAAACGCAAATGCCCCATCTCCAACGCAGACGAGTGCACTCCAGAGAATGGTTGCCCGTCGACATACAGACCCAATCCCACACCGTGTGAAAAAAGCACTGTCGCAAACGATTTACCCAAGAGCTCGTGGTGAGTCTGACTTAAGGCCTCTGATATGAGTCGGCAGTCGTTGTTGACAGTCACCGGCAGTTTGAACGTGTCTCGAAGAATGGCACCCAGCGGAATATTTCGTTGTTGAATGATTGGAGACCACATGAGCGTACCGCTAGCATTCTCAATGACGCCCTGAAAACCAACGCCAATACAGCACACAGTTTGATCAGGCTCGTAATCAATCAACTTTTGAATTGCGTTGCGTATGAAGTCCAGCAACACCGTATCGCTCATGTCGCGTGTACTGAGAACATTGGTTTGCGTGCTGAGAATCTTACCCGCATAGTTAATTCGACTCACTTGTATTAAGTCGATAGCGAGATTAAGAGTGATAATGTCGCCAGCACTTCCGTCTAGAGCAATCAAAGATTGCGGCCGCCCACGAGTTATGGTGCTTCCCGGCTTTTGCCGTCGCGTACTCTGCACAACGCCCTGCTCCGCAAGCTGGGTGGTTAGAGAGGAGATGGACGCAGCACTGAGACCTGTCTCACTAGCGAGGCTGGCAGGAGAGCTGGGACCTTTGGCACGCAAGACGTTGAGAACCCTACGCCGGTTCTCGTGCCGCAAGTCGTCGCTTCTAACAATACTGATACTAGGCATTTGTAGTGGAGGCTACCGACCGTCGTCGTGAATTCGACCCATAACTTGGCACATTTCTCCACGGAAGTCATCATTTTATTCTCGACCTGAAATAAGCCGAATTCGCACCGAAAATAACCTCAAACGCCCATGGGGCTGGGTTTATAAGGGAATTCGGGGCGTAGTGACGCTATAAAAAGACTGACTATGAACAACATGCAACCGTCGATCACACCAGTCTGAGCGTCCATTTCACTGTGAATAAGTAATTTTCATACCAGAAAATAATTAATTTTTACATGACATGTAATCGATATTGGCAATTCACATAAGCACTTGTATTCATCGAAAACTGGTGACGATGTGGCGTACGATTTTATTTTTCGGACGATGAATTAAACTTGCGGAGCTGGCCTTTCTCTAGTCGCAGGGATCATCCGTGAACATCCACGCGGGATGACTTACGATACACACCGGTATGGTATAGCCCGGACAAGGGTTCTCCACACCGGCTTGGTCCATGCTCTGACTCAACGCATCTATTTTCTCCTGTTGCTTTATTAATCTACGACACTCACGAGTAGTTTCAAGCCCACACGACTAACAGCTCAATCTCAGGAGAACGCGCTGATCTACACAGACATTCCAGTTGTTAGCGCTTAAACTGGCATCCATCTCAATTCAGCCCCACGCTATGCAGATCAGCACACTTATTCTTGGAGCGGGCGCGGCCGGCATGATGGCTGCGGCCAATGCAGGACCAAGCGTATTAATCGTCGACCACGCCAAAGCTGCCGGTGAGAAAATTCGCATCTCTGGAGGAGGACGATGCAATTTCACCAACATGGGTACAACACCCGATCAGTTTATTTGCCAGAATCCACATTTTGCTAAATCTGCACTGAGCCGATATACCCAGTGGGACTTTATCAGCCTCGTGTCTGACTACGGCATTGCCTGGCATGAGAAGACCCTCGGCCAACTGTTTTGCGATGTCACGGCTAAAGATATCATTGCGATGTTACGCGCGGAGATGGATAAGGTCGGTGCGCAGCTTTGGCTAAAGACAGACATCGGGGACATTAGCCACGATGGCACCCACTTCCACGTCACACTAACTCGCGATGCCAAACAGCACCACGTCACTGCCAAAAACTTGATTGTTGCCACTGGGGGGAAGTCAATTCCAAAAATGGGCGCCACTGGACTCGCCTATCAAATTGCTACGCAGTTTGGAGTCAACGTGCTGCCTCCCCGCCCCGGACTTGTCCCTCTGACGTTCAGCGACGATAGATTCAAACCGCTGGCAGGCGTAGCCACACCCAGCCAAGTCACCACAGGCGACACTAGCTTCAACGAAAACCTGCTTTTTACCCATCGCGGCCTGTCAGGTCCAGCTGTACTGCAAATCTCTAGCTATTGGCAGGAAGGAGAACCCATCACAGTAGACCTCATGCCCGCCACTGACTTGTTTTCTGTACTCAAAGAAGCGCGAAACGCATCCGGAAGCAAGGCTCTTACAAGTATCCTGTCCATGCATCTGCCAAGCCGTTTGATTGATTTTCTGAAAACCGACTTGAAGCTACAGGCAAATATCGGCGATCAAAGTGATACACAACTTCGACAAATCTGCGATGTACTTAGCGCCTGGCCATTACAACCAGCGGGCTCGGAAGGCTACCGAACTGCAGAAGTAACCATCGGGGGTATCGACACTGACGAGTTGTCCTCCAAAACGATGGAGTCCAAAAAGATACCCCATCTGTATTTTATTGGCGAAGCTGTTGATGTTACAGGCTGGCTTGGCGGGTACAATTTTCAGTGGGCCTGGTCCTCAGGCTGGGTGGCCGGAACGGCGATTGCACAAAGGGCAGATTAGCCAGAGCACTACTTCCTATGGCTAACAATGCCAATTGATCATGATCTACGCTGTGCATTCTCTTGATCGATGGCATGATTATTTCAAGTCGACGGAATGACGTCTCAAAACAAACAAGCGCCACAGCTGATTATCAGCGGCTTCCATCGAAGTGGCACGTCGCTTACAGCACAATATCTTCATCTGGCAGGCTTGAATTTGGGGACCAATCTGATAGGTTCCAATCCATCTAACCCTGATGGTCACTTTGAACATCACGAATTTGTGAGCCTCCATAAAGACATACTCAGTGCCAATAACCGTGAGTGGTATACGCTTGGCGGGGATCTTTCATCCAGTGCTACCAACTTCGAACATCAAGCGCGGACATTACTGAAACAGTTCCCGGCTGATCAGCCTATGGGGTTCAAAGACCCACGTAGCAGTCTTCTACTCCCGTGGTGGCATCGACAACTTGAAAACCCTGCAGCTGTGATTGTCTTCAGACACTACGCTAGCTGCTATCACTCCTTGCGTAATCGACAAGCGCAAAATCTTGTCTTCTCGCCTGACACTAACTCAGAGGCTCTGCTTTTCTGGCAACAGCCAAGGATCGCATTGGAACTATGGATATCGTACAACGACGCCATACTCGAGTACGTGCGTGCCAATCGGAACACAAGTATCCTTGTTTCTCATCATGCAATGCTGAGCGGATTTAACCTCCCAGCAGCTGTCAATGACGCAATGGGATTACATCTAGACACCCAATGCGATAGCGGTATTAGGACTGGTCACACCACACCTCTTGAATTGCCAGAGCCTATAGTTCCTGAGTTGTACCGCAGGTTAGAGAGTACGTTGGCTTCTCTGAATGATTTATGCACCAGCGATCCTGAACCTGCTGACCACGACGCAAATACCAGCAACCAAGTAGCTGTGAGTATCAGAACACCCATTGGTCAAGTTAAAGGGGCTATAAACCGAAAGCTTGACCAACTGAAGATTCCGCAGTTAGAGCAAGAATCCTCTGTCACAACGGAGTTGTCCAATAACAGCGACACACCAGTCGCTGAAAGTAAATTAGGGTTTGCCGATGACAGCGATGACGTCAAGGAACTGCTTCATTGGGGCAAGATACATCAAGCCAACGAGTCCGATCATTCTGCTGAAGAATGTTGGT
>JALZVU010000110.1 GCA_023301795.1 Granulosicoccus sp. | reverse complement strand
GTGTCTACCTGCTGATCGCTTACTTGAAGTTCTTGTCAAAATCGAAGAAATCGATGCAGCAGATTCTGAGTCTTTTGCAAATGAACTTGTTCGAGAAATGGTGCATTCACGATTTGATACATGGCAGATCGACCGGGAAAATACACATGAACCCCGACCAGCTATCCTTTGTTGGAAAGTTAACGGGACACTAGTGATAACCTTTATTTACTTTTTAGTCTATGAGCTTTCACCACGAGACGTTCTTACTTGATTAACGATTACCTGAGGAGTTTCCTTTTCCTTGTTGACTTTGATTTCTAGCTCCAGTGAAATCAAAGCACCCAGCTTGCGAGTTTTATCATAGTTGTATTTCGGGCGTTTCGTCTTCAAATCGGTGAACCTCTGTTGGGGTGAAGACTCTATTGTCCAAATTAACGCTTAAATATCTGGGGTGTGCTGGTACGGATGTGTGAGTTTACTCGCACTATGTGTTTGTAGTAGCAAGAGCAGGTTCTGATGAATGATCTGTTCGTGGACTGAGCGCGGCTATTCCAGCAGCGATACATCGATCTGTGCAAGTTGTTGCAGCGCCGCCAGCATCAAGCCGCTGGTTGCCGCTTCCAGATTATCGCCGGTCAGGGTCATCATGATCGTAGGCCCACCGATGTGCGTTCCGGACTCAGTTGTACAAGCTGTGGATAAACCGAGGTCGCGCTTAGCAGCGACTCGCAATGCACCGACGGTGACCATTGGCTTGTCCGAATGGAACAAGGGTCTGCTCCTGTTTAACTGGGAGGAGGGCGTGACCACATGAACTCCCTGCATGGCATGTAGTGTCTGCTCCACCTGATCGAGCTCGGCCTTTTTCTTCAGTTCAACCGCCAGCGTGATCGTATGTCCTCGCCACACCGGTACACGGGTGGCGAATGCGTATATCGGAAACGCCTGCGAGAAGATCACGCCCAGCTCGTTTCTCAAGGCGTCCGCTTCTCCGGGAAGGTGTCCAACCACCTGATCGTGGATGGCATGAGCCTGCATGCCGGGTATGTCGGTGCCGCTGATCGCTTGCAGCGCTGTAATGGTGGCCGCCTGAATACCGTAGTCGCTCAGCAGCGCTTGCAGGGGCAGAGTGCACATGGCAGTGGTGCAGTTCGGCGTAGCACAGTGCTGCATCCCTTGATCGAGCTCGTTCAATCTGCCAGGTATCGCCAGAGGCTGGTGCAGTCGAGCGTATTCGCCATGTGTCAGTACGCGAGTGCCGCGATCCAGATGCAGCGCCTCGATCCGCTGCGCGTCGTCATCCGGCAGGAAAGAGGCTAGCAGCGGTGCCTGTGCCGCTGCATCCGGTGGCAACAAGGGCACCTGCCGGAATATCTCGGCAACCTGCGGGTTCAACGACCAGTCCTGCGAATCAGCTATGGAATCAACTCCTTGCAGTGCAAGTTTGTCGTGCAGGCTGGTGATTCTGAACGTTCTGGAGTCAGCCAGTCTTGCCAGCAGATGTTGTCCCAGCAGGGTGTTGGCGCCAGCGATGGAAACAGGAACTTGCGTCATGGCATTGTCCAGAGATAGAGAATTTGTTTGAAATGTTACGGAATACAATTTAACATGTCACAAACGCAATCGTGAGATGTCAATGTACGATCCGGCTTCACCTCTACTACGCGTCGGCGACAGCACCGGTAGTCTTCCTGGGCCCGAAGCCAAGGCACGCTTCGCTGAAGACCGCCTGCTGGATGCGGTTATCTGGTGTGAAATCATGCCTGGCCACACGGTGACTGAAGCGGATGTCATGGAGCGTTTCGGTCTGACACGTGCAGCAGCTCGAGCTGGCCTGATGCGCCTCGGCTACGACAATTGGGCAAGCCCGCAAGCACGACAGGGCTGGCAGATTCTGCCAATCAGTGGTGCCCTGATTGGTCAGGTGCTCGAGGCACGGCGTTTCGCAGAGCCTTCTCTGGCCAATGCTAGGCTATCAGCCGAGGCACGCAGAGAGATCGCCGATATCGGTCTAGTGACGGCCGCCCTGAGCCAACGTCGTGAAGAGGGCGCCGTCATGTCCTTTCGGCATTATGTCGACCGCATCGACAGCCTGTTGATATGCGCGATCAACCCGCTCACGGCGCGCCATCTGCGCAAGCTATGGCATCACTCCGCGCGCATCACGCGGTTTCTGGAAGATGAACATGGCGGGCAGGCACTGCACCGTGTCGATATTGCCGAGTTGATTGAAGCCGTACTGGCTGAAGACGGTGACACGATTACCTCACTGAGGCTTCGACTGATCGACACCCAAGAAAAGTTGTTCATGCGCCAGCTGTTACAAAGCGAAGCGCCTCTTAGCCATCGCAGCGGTTTAATAGTCAGCCACAGGCCGACCGACGCTGCAACCAATCGGAGAAATCTATGAATCATGTTGCCAAGGGTCTGCTGACGGGGATAACTCTGGGAGTGCTCTCGATGCCCGCGCTCGCCAGGGATATCACCATCGATCTGGTTGGAGAGCCTTCCTCACTGGATCCGCAAGTGCAGTGGAACCCGGACAGTTATTACGTTTACCGCAATGTGTTTGACAATCTGGTGACCCGAGATAATGAGGGCGTCATCGTTCCACAGATTGCCACTGACTGGGAACAGACCGGCGATACGGAACTGACCCTGAGCCTGCGTGACGATGTTAGCTTCCACGATGGGGAGAAGTTGAGCGCCGAGGACGTAGTGTTTTCGGTCAAGCGAATTACCGACCCGGAATTCGGCTCACCCCAGCTGGGCCAGTTCAACCAGATCACAAACGCCGAAGTCATTGATGATGTCACGGTAAAGCTGACTACCGACGGACCTTATCCTGCACTCCTGTCGCAGTTGGTTAAGCTGTCGATAGTGCCGAAGCACGTCGTCGAAGAGGTCGGTAAAGAGGCTTTCAATACTGCACCTGTCGGATCTGGTCCTTACAAGTTCGAGGAGTGGAAGCGCGGTGTTTCGGTCACGCTGTCCAGAAACGAAGATTATTGGGGACAAGCGGGCCCGTTCGACAACGCCATTTACCGAGCAGTGCCGGATTCTGCAACTCGCGTCGCCAACCTGCAAGCCGGTTCTGCCGATCTTGTTGTCAGCATCAACAGTGATGCAACGCTGCAACTGCAAGGAGTTGACGGCGTGCAGGTTTTGTCAGCGCCTACCGAGCGTGTTGCCTACCTGGGCATGAACCTCGACAAACCACCGTTTAATGATCCGGACATGCGCAAGGCTGCCAGTCTTGCTATTGATATCGAAGGCATCACGCAGGGTTTGTTGGGAGCCGGTGAAATTCCCGTGGCGCAACTGGCCAGTCCTGCACACTTCGGTTATGCCGATGGAATCGAGCCCTTTGTATATGACCCGGAAGCGGCGAAGAAACTAACGGCTGCCAAGGCTGATCTGGCTGCGACCCCTGCCAACTTTGCAACAGCGCCCGTGTTCGACCAGCGTGTCGTTCAGGCCCTACAACAGATGTTGAATGACGTCGGCTTCAATGTGTCCATCTCGGTCACTGACATGCCAACCTATCTGAACATCGTGCGTTCCGAGCCGGCAGACAACGCCGAGCTCAGCTTTGGTCGTTGGTCCTGCGCCTGTCAGGATGCCGATGGCATTACCTACCCTTTACTGCACTCTGAAAGCTTATGGTCACGTGTGAACGAGCCGGAATTCGATGTACTTCTTGACAGCGCTAGAGTTTCTCTAGATAAGAGTGTTCGGGAGGAAGCCTATCGCAAAGTGCATGAAATGAATCGTGAGCAGGTCCTTGCACTGCCCTTGTATCAGGCAGCGGTTCTCTACGGTGCGTCGTCTAAGCTGTCGTTCGTGCCCACTGCCAACGAAAGCATGTTCCTCAACCGCATGACATGGTCTGACTGATCATGTTCCGTTTCCTTCTGCATCGCGGTGGACAGGCACTGGTCGCAGCATTCGGTGTGGTGACGCTGGTGTTTTTCATCCAGCGTCTGGCCGGTGACCCGACAGCTCTGTTACTGCCCGAAACCGCGACGCAGGCGGATATTGAATCGATGCGAACAAGCCTTGGTCTCGACCGGGCTTTGTGGGTGCAATATCTGGACTTCCTGAGTGATGTGGTTCGACTGGATCTGGGGCAGTCATTCGTACAGAATGCCCCCGTTCTGGAAATCATTCTCAGTCGCTTGCCGCAAACCCTGCAACTGGCGGCCGGGGCACTGGTTGTTGCCCTTGCCATCGGTATGCCTTTGGGGCTGTTGATGGCGCTGACGCGTGGCCGTCTCGTGTCGCGCTGGATCATGGGTGTGGTACTGGCTTGCCAGTCCATGCCGACATTCTGGAGCGGCATCATGATGATTCTGGTGTTCGGTGTGTGGCTGAAATGGCTGCCGCCCTCAGGTACCGGCACGCTGGCACATCTGGTCATGCCTTCGATTGCGTTGGGGCTACTATCGCTAGCAACCTATGCCCGTATTGTTCGCTCAGCGGTCATTGATGAGCTGGGCAAGGATTATGTACGTTCGGCGCGTGCACGAGGTGTGGGGACCGGGCGACTGGTCAAGCATCACCTGCTGCGTAATTCCCTGATTCCGGTCATCTCCATCACGGCGCTTGAGCTTTCTCAGTTATTGGCAGGTGCCGTGATCGTGGAGACGGTGTTTGCCTGGCCCGGCCTGGGATTGCTGACAGTGCAGAGTATTGCCTCGCGTGATTTTCTGGTGGTACAGGCGGTCGTGCTGATAGGCGCATTCGTCACCATCGGTGCCAATCTGGCCGCTGACATTCTGTACTCAGTGGTCGACCCACGTGTGCGCCTGACCGAGCCCTCGTGATCATGGCGCGTTCAATGTCCCTTGTTCGCACCGGCCTGTCCTGGTGGCCGGCCTTGTTGTTGGCCACACTGGTGCTGTTCGCGGTATTCGCTCCCTGGATCGTGCCGGTTGATCCAGATCGGCAGAACCTGCTGGGACGCTTGAAACCACCGGGGTTCGAAGCGCGTGGACATGTCTTCTGGCTGGGTTCCGATGAACTAGGCCGCGATGTGCTGAGTCGCCTGATCTACGGCGCACGGGTCTCTATCTCGGTGGCCTTCCTGTCGGTGGCGCTCTCGGGTGTGGTGGGGGTAAGCGTCGGCATGCTGGCCGGTTATCTGCGCGGTACGGTAGAAACCGTGTTGATGCGTCTAGTGGATATTTTTCTCTCCATCCCGGCGATTCTGCTGGCCATCATCACTGTGGCCGTTCTGGGGCCGGGCTTCATCAATGTCATTCTGGTGCTGGCACTGACCCGCTGGCCGCGTTATGCACGAGTGGCCTATGGGCAGACGCTGGCACTGGCCGATCGGCCATTCGTCACGCTGGCCAGAGCCATGGGTGCATCCACGCCGCGAGTACTGTTCACACACATATTGCCCAATATAGCTGGACCCTTGCTGGTGGTGGCAACGCTCGAATTCGGTCTGATGGTGCTGTTCGAAGCCGGCTTGTCCTTTTTGGGCCTGGGTGTGCAGCCTCCAACCGCCAGTTGGGGATCCATGCTCTCGACCGGGCGTAGTTATGTTGCGTCTGCTTGGTGGATAGCAACATTTGCCGGGCTTGCATTGTTTTTACTGGTGCTGTCGGCAAACCTCATTGGCGATCGCCTGAGTGATCAGATAGGAAAAGGTAGATAAATGAATTTTGGATCAGAATTTCAGGGCAAGCGTGTGGTCATCACCGGTGCTGCCGGCATCATGGGGCAATCCCTGGCAAAGTCCTTTGCAGAGGCAGGTGCCGAGCTGTGCCTAACGGACAGAACAGCCGAAGGTCTACCGGGTTTTGCCGTTGCTGCCGATCTAACTACTGACGAGGGGCTCGACACCCTGCTCAATGAGGTGAAGCAGCGCTGGGGTGCACCCGATGTGGTCGTCAACAATGCCGCACTCTATCCATCCTCCTTTCTGCTCGATATGGACGTGGCTGACTGGGATCAAATCATGTCGGTCAATGTGCGTGCCCCGTTTGTCCTAATGCGAGGCTTCTGCCTGCAGATGATCGAGGCGGGTGTAAAGGGCAATTTCGTCAACATCTCCTCTGGTGCAGCGCGCAAGATGCGGCGCACAGCAGTCACCTATTGCATGTCCAAGACAGCGCTGGATCGGATGACCAAGGGCTTTGCCCTGGAAGTTGCCGAGTTCGGTATTCGCGTCAATGCGCTGGAGCCGGGTTTTGCAGCAGGCAGTGCTGTGTCGTCACTGTCGCAGGAACATATCGACCGGGTCATTGCTGCGATTCCGCTGGGCTGTGAAACAGCACCTGAGGATGTCGGACAGTCGGCCCTGTTTCTCGCCTCCTCGGCAGCCAAGAACATCACGGGTACCTCGCTGGCAGTCGACGGTGGCAACTCTGCCGGCACCATGGATGTTTTTCAGGCCAAGAAGCGGCCGCTGTGATCTGGAATCGCACACCGTACGACTGGCCTGAGGGCAAACGCTCGGCTGCCTGTTTTTCGGTCGACGTCGATGCCAATGCACCGTGGTACTGGCAGAATCGGACAAATCTACCCGAGGCATTGGCTGCTCGGGAGCATCGTCAGTACGGTATGCGAGCCGGCCTTGTCCGGATGGTTGCCATGCTGGACAGACTCGGCATCCAGGGCAGTTTTTTCGTACCGGGTGTTGTTGCCGAAGACAATCCGGAGCTGCTACCGGGACTGTTGGAGCGTGGGCACGAGATTGCACTGCATGGCTACTTCCATGAGCTGGTATCCGATATCAACGATGAACAGTTCTCCGAGGCGCTGGAGTCTTCCATCGAGATCTTCGTGGCCCAGACCGGTTTGAAGCCACAGGGTTTTCGCTCTCCTGCCTGGGAGATGACGCCGCATATGCTGAACGAGCTGGCACGCCATGATTTGTGGGACAGCTCCCTGATGGGTGAGGATGTGCCGTACAGCATTGCCGGGGTGGCTGAAGTTCCCGTACGCTGGGATAACGATGATGCGATTTTCTTCAAGTTTCTCGGGGCTGGAGATAAGTCACCACGACCGGATGCCGAAGTGGAGCTGCAGTGGGTCAACGATGCGGCGGCCCAGACTCGTGACGGTGGACTGTTCATGCTGACCGTGCATGACTGGATATCCGGTCGTGCTGCCCGAGTCGAGATGCTGGAGAGAATCATGCGCAATCTGATTGACGACGAGTCGGTCTGGTGCACTAGCTGTGGACAGATTGCTGCACACCACAAGACATTGACCAACGCTCTGGATGTGACGCTCGAGAAGCTCACTTCGATCAACGACAGGAATAGACAAGATGGATAACGCGGCGAGCAGAGAACGGCAAAGCAGCTCGTCTCATGGTCGGTCGGGCCAGGCCTGGGCGGTGACCAAGCCCCAGGTAGAGAGCTCGGGCGGTATCGTTGCTGCTCAGAATGAGGAGGCTGCCAAGGTGGGCGCCGCCATTCTGGAGAACGGCGGCAATGCCATGGACGCGGCGGTGGCAACGGCACTGGCACTGTCAGTGCTAGAACCTTGGCTGAGTGGCCTTGGGGGCGGTGGGTTTTTACTCCATGCAGGCAAGAGCGGCGCGGTAGAAGCGCTGGACTTCAATCTTCGTGCGCCGGAAAAAGCGGATATTGCCGATTATCCGTTGGTGGGAGGCGCCGGGGGTGACTGGTTCAACTGGCCTTTTGTGCAAGAGAATCGCAATCTGATCGGCCCCATGTCAATCTGTGTGCCCGGTGCCGTGGCAGGACTGGCCGAGGCACTGCAGCGACACGGTACGCTGTCTTGGGCTGCTGCCCTGGCGCCTGCCATTGCGCTGGCAGAGAGAGGCATGCGCATCGACTGGTTTGCCGAGTTGGCGCTGGCCATCGACACGCCCGGACTATCCAGTCAGAAGGCGGCACAGAGTCTGTTTCTGGATGCATCACGACGAGTAGCCGACCCGGAAGATCCCAGTTGTCGTCTGCTGCCGATGCCGGCCAAGGCGGCGATGTTGAGGCGACTGGCCGAACACGGCGCTCGGGACTTCTATGAAGGTCAGGTTGCGCAAACCCTGCTGAAGAACCTCAACGAGAGTGGTTCAAAAATGACGGCTCGTGACCTGTCCGAGTATTGTCCTGTCTGGCAAGATGCTGCACAGATTGTTTACCGGGACCGGTTGGTACATACCATACCGGGTCTCTCCGGCGGGCCTAGCCTGCTGCAGGCGCTGGCTGAACTGGGAGAGCAGGATCTGGCGGCTGCCAGTAGTGCCGAGGCTGCAGCTGCGTATGCCAAAGCCATACGACAAGCCTATGAATCGCGCTTGCGCCAAATGGGGCATGCCGGGTCCGGCGGTGATTGCACCAGCCATCTGTCAGTCATCGATGGGCTGGGCAATATGGTCTCGCTCACCAACACCCTGTTGTCTCGTTTTGGCTCCAAATTCGTTGCGCCAGACCTGGACTTGCTACTCAACAACGGCATGATGTGGTTCGACCCTCGTCCAGACCAGCCCAACTCCATTCGTGGTGGTGTGAAACCACTGGCCAATATGTCTCCCGTGATTACGACGCGCGATGGCAAGCCCGACCTTGCCATCGGTGCCGCTGGTGGGCGCCAGATATTTCCTGCCATACTGCAATTGCTGTCCTGCGTGATCGACCGAGACATGTCACTCGAGGAAGCCGTGCATACGCCTCGTATCGATGCAAGTACCCCCACCATACTGGTTAATCGTCTGGCGACGACGGATACGGCTACGGCCATATCGCGTGTGTATCCGGTACAGATTACCGAAGACTCCCTGCACCCGGTGCAGTTCGCCATTCCATCCATGGTTCAGGCCGGCAGAGAGGGCGCGCCGAATGTTGGTGCGGTTCATCCGAACAGCCCTTGGGCTGCGGCGGTAGCTGCGAAATGAGCTTGCTCGCCATTGATGATCTGGCCATCGGTGCTGGTGAGCTGTCACTGGTGGATGGGGTCTCGCTCAGTGTCGAGCCTGGTGAAGTTGTGGCGCTGGTCGGTGAAAGTGGTTCGGGTAAATCACTGACCGCCCTGTCGATCATGGGCTTGCTGGCTGATGGTCTGCAACGACGACGCGGCAGTATTCACTTCGATGGTGCTGATTTAACTCAGCTTGATGATGAGCAGCTGCGCTCCTTGCGCGGATCAGAACTTGCCATGATTTTTCAGGAGCCCGTCTCTTCATTGAACCCCCTTGCGCCGGTGGGGGCGCAGGTGGCTGAAAGTCTGATCGTCCACGGACGCGCGTCGGTGGACGGCGCCAACCGGGAGGCGGTCGAAATGCTCAGGCGAGTCGGGATTCCGGAACCCGAACGACGGGCGAGGCAATTGCCCACAGAACTCTCGGGCGGTATGTGTCAGCGCGTCATGATTGCCGCAGCGCTGATTTCCCGTCCTCGATTATTGATTGCCGATGAGCCGACCACAGCGCTTGATGTGACCATTCAGGCACAGATACTGGCGCTGATGTCTGAGTTGGCAGAAGAGGCCAATACGGCCATCCTGCTGATTACTCATGACATGGGTGTGGTGGCTGAACTGGCCGACCAAGTCTGTGTCATGTACGGCGGTCGTGTGGTCGAGCAAGCTCCCGTGGAGGCGCTTTTTGCCGCGCCGCGTCACCCTTACACTAGCATGCTACTTAAGACCATCCCGCGTCTGGACGAAGAGCCGAAGCAGGAGCTGTTTGCCATCAAGGGCA
This sequence comes from Granulosicoccus sp., assembly GCA_023301795.1. Lineage (GTDB taxonomy): Bacteria > Pseudomonadota > Gammaproteobacteria > Granulosicoccales > Granulosicoccaceae > Granulosicoccus. Next base: position 36,243 of record JALZVU010000110.1, on the reverse strand, counting down.
ATGTGCCTAGCCCCCATGACTGGCCTGCTGGTTGTCGTTTCAGAACACGCTGCGATCGGGCCATGGAGCAGTGTGCAGAGCGTCCTTTCATGAGTGGGCAAGTTCATCGAGTTGCCTGTCACCATGCGCTGGGAGGCGACCTATGAGCCCTTTGTTGCAGATCAACGATCTGAAAGTGCATTTCCCGGTTCGCACCGGACGCTTCGGTGGCAACCAGTCCGTGGTGAAGGCCGTTGATGGGGTATCGATAAGCATCGATGAAAACGAGACTGTCGCAATTGTGGGTGAATCTGGCTGCGGCAAATCGACCATGGGCAATGCGGTTCTGGGCCTGGCGCGGGTGACGAAGGGTCGTATCGAATTTCAGGGGAAGGATCTAGCTACGCTGGACGCGACAGGCAGGCGTCATGTCTGGCGCGACCTGCAGGTCGTTTTTCAGGATCCGGTGTCGGCGCTCAATCCGCGACGTACGATTGCCGAGTCCATTGCCGAGCCGTTGCAGATTCATGGCTATGAACGCGCGCAGATCAAGGCGCGTGTCGATGAACTGATGGGGCTGGTTGGTCTTAATCCGGATCAGCGAGATCGTCGGCCGGGTGCCTTGTCTGGAGGGCAGCGGCAGCGCGTCGTGATTGCCCGGGCTCTGGCGTTGTCACCGAAACTGATCATTTGCGATGAGCCCGTCAGCGCGCTGGATGTGTCCATTCAGAGTCAGATTCTGAATCTGCTGATGCGACTGCAGCGTGAACTGGGCCTGAGCTATTTGTTCATTGCACATGACTTGAGTGTCGTCCGGCATATTGCCGATCGCGTGGCGGTCATGTATTTGGGCATGGTCGTGGAAGAAGGGCCTGCGGCCACCGTATTTGCCAATCCGGTGCATCCATATACGGAGGCGCTGTTGTCGGCCATTCCCCTGCCTGATCCGTCCTTGCGTCATAGTCGCAAGAGAATCGTACTGGAGGGTGATCTGCCGAGTCCGATGAAACCACCAGCTGGTTGTCCGTTCGTGACTCGTTGTCCCGTTGTGGAGCCTGCCTGCGGGGACGCGCGACCGCCGTTGGAGGAAATTTCACCGATGCATTTCGTGCGTTGCCGGGTACGTGCGCCTTCGCCAGTGGTTACCAAGATTTAGAGTGTGTTGTTTGTGATTAATGTCGGTCCGCCGTAGCTTGCGAACCTGCATGGCAGTTGAAAATCATTCTGTGGCCTGCCTGCGATGACTTGCGGGCGAATTCAGATCAGCTGCCTGGGAGGGCTTGCACTTGCTTCTTGCGATCTCGGTGACGCTCTTGCTTGCGCACTTCACGATACGCTGGCACTGTCAGTTTAAAGGTGACGAGTATGCGATTTTGTATCAGCGGATCATCGACAACTGGGTTTTGGTCTGCGTCTTGGTTTTTTAAAAAACCAGACACACTCAGAGTGCAGGTTGTGAATTACGTGGTGAATTTGGACCCCAGATGAACTTCACCGTAAATGAAGCACGGCGCGTGGATTTTCCAAAAGGCAGTATCGTGGCTGTTGATCGCGGATACACAGATTATGAATTGTACAAAACCCTTACAGACAAGGGTGTTTACTTCGTAGCGCGACTTAAGTCGAATGCCACAACTCGCATTGTGGAACGCCGCAAGGTTAACCGTAGCAAAGGTGTGTCAAGCGATCACACGACTGTATTTACAGGGGTAACAACATCGAAGCGCTGCCGCAATAGCGTTGCGGCGTACCCGAAAACACACCCCTAACGCGCCACAACCTCCACCGAATGCCCCGCTACCCAGTGCTTCTGCTCATCGGTGTAGTACGGATATACCCGGCTGGCAGCACCCGTGTAATTCCCTGGCACTTCGGCTGTCAAGCCAATCGATATCACGCGGTTCTCGCCACCTTTAAGTGCACGCCAGTACAGCACCAGCTCTGATTGTCGTACTTCATAGGAGCTGATGCTGCCACTACCTACCAGCTCCTTGAGCTGGTCGTGGCGTAGTTCAAGTCCTGCAGGTATACCAATGATGGCAATCGGTGTAGGTACATTGTCTTCACCTGTGCTGATGGTGGCTGTCAGCTCAAGAGGTTCGCCTTCGACTACCGTGTTATGGCTTAGTGCCGTTGTTATTTGTACCGGTCTGGTGTCGGCATTGATAGGTTTTGAGCTGTTGTACCGTATGTCGAGTGCAAACGGCATCTTGCTGCCATCGTTCATACGCAGCTCAATGTCGTTTTTACCGGATGCCAGGAGATGGCTAAATGCAGGTAGGTCGATAGTACCTTTCGACTCTGGTGTGAACACAACAGGCTCTCCAAATGCCTTACCATTAATAACCAACTGAACAGTTCCTGCTTGTTTAGGTACTGCACGTGCGGCGTCGTAGGCGTTAATGGCCTTTAATGCTAACACCGTGGATTGCGTTGATCCAAACCGGCCGGCCTTGCTCGTCTCAAATAGCCACTTAATGGATGTCTCTACCGAGGCGGCCCACTTTTCGTCATCGCGAAGCCACGCTAACAGTGCCAAACTTGTTGTTTCAATGGTTAATGCGGCTCCGCCTGATCCAGTGATTGAAGTAGTTGCACCATCCACAGCACCAGAATCGCCTACGGCGTCTACCAGTTGTTTTGCCAGCACATCAGCACTGATCGTGTCGCCAGACAGATATAGGATGTTGGCCGCTAGTGCATCGATATAGCTATCATCGCTTGTCAGCGCTAACGCTTTTATCTGACTGATTTCCAGCTCGAGAGTCTTAGGGCTTTGACCACTTTCCAGTAGAGACCAGACAATGTACGCATCTGTGGTGGGTGTTGGTGCGCGTCCGAAACTATCCAGAGCGCGATCGTTACGTTTGAAACCTCCTTTGCCATCGCGCCGGTCAAGCAGCCATTGGCGAGTGCGTTCTATCATGGTGTTGTCGACAGGCATGACCTTTGCCATGTCGGTGAATTGCATGAGTCCGTAGGCGGTGAGTGCTTCGTGGGCAGGGTTAGCTCCAAACCATTCATAGCCACTGTCTTCGGATTCAAAGCTTGTGAGCTTGCCGTAGCCGGTTTTCAGTAAGCCCATGGAGGCCGCTATTTTTGAAGGGTCAATGCCGGTGTGGCTATCAAAATACTGTTGCGCCATAACCAGCGGGTAGTTGGTTGAGCTGGTTTGTTCGAAGCAGCCGTAGGGTTCGCGTAGTAGGGCACTTAATGCACCTTCCATACTGGCCAAGGGTGATGGGTATACAGTGGCCGTTGCCTTAAGACTGCCGGCAGTTACGTCCTCTGGAATCGTCACCGTGGTTTTGAAGGGTGCTGTGGCGGACAGTAAGCCACCCGCATTTTCTGATACTGGAAAGCCTGCAGGCGAGACGGTGAGGTCGCGTGTCACTGTATCGCTGTAGGGTCCAGCCTGTGCAGCTACGGTAATCGGGAATATGCCAGCTTGGGTTGTTGTGATAGTGACAATGCTGCGCAGTCGCTCTCCTGGTTTCAATCTCATCGGTGGTATTTCTTTGGTATTGATGCCTTGTCCAGTAACAGCAAGACTGACGTTATTGATGGTTGTCGTCGTGGTATTCACAAGCGTGACGGGTAGTTCAATCACATCGTTAGCCACTGCATTCAATGGCATTTTGGTGGTGATGTAAAAAGGCTCAACAGAGGCAATGACGGTATCGCCCGCACCCAGTGCGCCGTTGCGTCCATAGCCGTCTGCCATCACTCTGAATGTGGTTACGCTGTCGGACAATGAAAATTCAACAGTAGCGCGTCCGTCGCGTGCACCGGTTTTTACACCGGCATTCCAATAGAGCGTTTCGGTGAAGTCAGTTCGCTTGTTGGGTTGGCGGTCTGCGTTTGCCTGAAACGCAAATTCTCGGATATAGCGATTATTGATGGGTTCTGCCCGCATAATTTCCCTATCCATCCCATCTATGGCTATGGCCTCAATTGCAGGCATCTCGCCCATAAGGTCTATTTTTGCCATGTCATCGTTTTGTTGAACGTTAACATCCACAAGTTCTTCAGCTTCGGGTAACGGTGGTGCAAACTGAACAACAGCCTCAACAGCCTCAACAGCCTCAACAGCCTCAACAGCCTCAACAGCCTCAACAGCCTCAACAGCTGCAATATCCTCCACTGCTACTGCGGCGATGGCCTGGTCCATCAGCATGTCCTCTACTCTGTTGTTTGCCCGCTGTAGCATCATGATTTGTGGGACAGGCTGAGTCATTTCGGCCATTACACGTGCAATGTTGGCAGGATGCTGTTGCTTGATCTCGTTGTAGTCGCGCAGTACAAATCGACGCCAGCCCTGCGTTCCTAGCAGCAAGTCTATGTTGTCAGCAGCCTTGTCATCGGTATGGTCCAGATAGACGTGTGCATCCGCCAGATCCAGCACGTCGTTTTCAAGGTACACCATGGTTGGTAAGCGCGGTGCTTGCTGTCTTGTTTCAATTAACTCAAGAACGGCATCGTCTGTGACAGTTAAGCCCACCACAGCCTCTACCGGCTTGCCGCGCTCGTCGGTAGTCAGTATGTCGACGCTGACGTTGGCACCTGGAATGAACGGGCCTTCTGAAAGTGTCAGTTCAATGTTGAGCCCGAACCGTGGATGTCGGTAGATTAGCCGTTCTGCCAGAGGCTGGCCATTATCGTTCCACAGTGTTGCAATAAGAACGCCTTCTGCGTCTTGAGCATCAAGCTGTACTTTGTGTGATTTATGCGTCAGTGAACTGCTATTGTCGTTGACGTCTACATTGCCAGCACTTGCACTTACAGCCTGACTATCCAGCAAGAGTTCACGTTTGTGCAAAGTAAGCAGCGCAGCTGAGCCTGCAACGTTGGAGGTAATCGATAGCGCAATAGGTTCGTCGAAGTCATAAGCTGTATGTAGGCTTTCAATAACAGCACCAATTTTTTTAGTCGCTGGTAGTAGTGCAGGTTGGGTGATCCCGGAAGGTGCTGTGAATACGGCAGTGTATTGCTTGCCCTGTTCAGGTGTGAATACGAACAACCCACGCCCCTCGTGTGTGGATGCGAAGCTGGCAATAGTATCCGTACCCAGTGTGTCGCCTTGGATTTCTATAATGTTGCCTTGTACATCAGCAGGTTTGCCATTGGCCAATACAGCTTGAAAATACACACGGCTTTGAAGTCCTGCGACAAGCTCACCACTCTCTGGATAAAAAGATATATCCATCACCTGCAATACGATGGGTAGGCTTTTACTGGCGGTTTCAACCACGCCGCCATCTTCGATAACAAATGCAAGGCTGCCAATCCCAGTACTGATGTGCTCTGGCAGGGTGAAGCTTGTGTCTAGTACGCCGCTATCGGCCACATTAAGGCTGCTGGCACGGTAAATCTCTTCGCCATCTAATCTTGCTATCGCAGTTATGGAGGCATTCGTCGGGATTCCACCTTCTGCCCGTTCTATTGAAACACTGGCTTTTACTGTGTCGCCAGCGCCATAGCCATCACGGGTGAATTCAATCTGTGTGTTAAGGCGAGGTGCTCGAAAGGCGCGGATATCAAAGGTTCGCTCAGTTTGCGCCACCCCCAGGCTTGGGCTGCTGATGGTGGCTGTGTATTGGCCGCCAACCGTTCCAGCAGGCACCTGCCATTGGTAGCCGATAGCACTGCCGTCTCCATGTGCCCGACCCTCGTGCACGACGTCCCCTTTGGGTCCACTAATTTTCACCTGAACGGTGCTTTGTTCTGTGTCCAGTGGTGTGTTGTCGTTGGCATTTAAGAAAACCGTGCGCAGATACACGTTTTCCTCTTCCCGGTAGATGGGCTTGTCGGTGCTCACGTAGGCAAGGTAGCGTGTGCTGCCGCCCAGATCATCGCTGACTAGTGAGGCAGGAGTATTGGCAGCACGACTGAATGTTGCGCTCAATACAATGAGCGTAATGATGATCCAGAGGAGGGGAGTCGGTTTGATTCGTGAAAACATGGCGGTACCTGAAAGCAGTTTATAGACATAAAACACAGATGCCACGAAGGTTAATCTGCACTGAATACTCCCTAAACGTATGTAAGCGCAAAACGGGGTTAATTTTTTGGAATATCGTTATAGGCCCATATTGCAGGCCCATAGTAGAGAGGCACATCTGAAGTGCTGGTCAGTTGCTCAAGTGCAGATATCGACAAAACCATGGACCGACTAAACAAAAAAATTGAGCAAAAAAAAGCCCCCGACTACTAGCCGGAGGCTTGGGCACCATCCTTGGTGAACGTACTATCGATCCTTGAAGAGCATCCTTGCTCTACAGCCTGTTCTACAAGCTGTTTTGCTGTCCTTAGCGACGTCCGATAGCACTGGCATTCCTTGCCGGCTGTCTTTACCTGAGTCATTGTCCACTCATTCTCGACGTTCCTTGTCGTGACTGCCACGGCCTTCCCTGACCGCACAGCTAGTATGCGACAGCGCGCGTTGCCGTACTATCGGAAAAGCGCTGGTATTTGGGTAGGAGAATTCTGATCAGTGGTGAAATATGAAATAGTGCTCAATCTGCTGGATATGGCGATTCAGCAATAAATCGATACATCAATCGTTCTGCTTAGAGTGCCGCAGCTACAATGACTGTCGAACCTATCTAAACGGGTGCTCACACGTTTTTGCCACTTGGATCATGAAAGTAGCTGCACACTGTCATTTGCTGCACCGTTCTCTGCACTACGTGTGCACCACACCTCAGTACATCGCATCGGGTGTGTGCAAACTGATCACCTGACAAACACAACGATAGCGAGAGATCTTATGGCTGAACATGTCGCATCCGAATTTGACTTTTATGACTGGGCAGGTCTGTATCAAGAAAACCCGGCAGAGTTTGAGGCCAGGCGCAGTGCAGCACTCATGATAGAGCTTGCACGCGGTACGCCTGAACAGTGTGCGGCTGGGCGCGCCTTGTTGGAGTCCTTTGATAAAAGAGTTGCGGGTTGCAATACTCAGGAGCGTTTACAGGTGGCAGCATCAATGATGGCAGAGTCCGCCAAACAGCTTAATACTGAGCTTGAAATGCTAAAGCATGCGCTATCAAGTATTGAAGGTGTCGCTTCTTCACAGACAAAAACAGACCCGCTTGTCTCTATAGGCAAAGATAGCCAGTAAGATTGATTGTCTGATTAAAAACCCTCGGTTGCCTGTGCCGAGGGCAGCATCTGCCGTATGTACTAGTCATTTGGCTGATCGTCTTTTGGGTAATCGCGTCCAACTCTGGGGCGGTAGCTTGGCAGTGAGAGTCCACGGCTCAAACCAAACGCTCGTACGATAAAACAGGCACAGACACCGCCGAGTTCGGCACCTCTGTAAGGTAGTGCTAGCGATTCAAGTAAGACGTAGACCAATGCCCCTGTAAGCGCTGCGGTGGCGTAGATCTCGTTGCGCAGAATCAGTGGGATCTCGTTGCACAGTACATCGCGAATCAAACCACCAAACGTTGCAGTCAACAGCCCCATGACCAGTGCGATGGTGCCGCTGAATCCTAATTCAAGCGCAACCCGTGCGCCCAATACGCAGAACAGACTCAGCCCCGCGGCATCTGCCCAGAGCAGTACCTTGTATCGGTATTCAATATGTGGGGCCAACACGTAGACCATCAGCGCAAGTGATACGCAGAGTCCAACGTAATTTGGCTGGTGAATCCAGAAAACATCTCTGTCTAGCAGTAGATCGCGCAGTGTCCCCCCACCGATTCCGGTGATCGTAGCAATCAAGGCAAAACCTACCGGATCAAGGCACTTTCTGGATGCAACCAGTGCTCCACTGATGGCGAACACAGCCACTCCGGCAAAGTCTAGCCAGATAAGTATTCCATCAATAGTGTAGGGCAGAGTGTTAATAGGAAGTCGCCAGTTGGAGTGAGGGGGAGACTTTATCACTCACCCCGATGTCAGGGTGATGTCTGCGACTTGATAAGGCACTCATCGCGATTGTTTGAGCGAACTCTGACATTGACTTGTCCATCGCGTGTCAGGTCTCTGATAAGCCTGGGAGATATGGTAGTAGCGATAGTGTGTTGGCAGGCAAATGAGACGCGCCTGGCGGTAGCGGCTGTTGGATTTGCCAGCGCCTATCCTATCCCGTGAATGCGTCGGGTAAAAGCTGGCTGGGTAAGATGACGTTTTTGCGCAGCTTGAGTGAACGAGCCGGTGTCTATGACACAAAGAATGTCCTCGATCCATTCAAGACGCATCGGATAATCCTCGCGCTATGCGAAAAAACGCATATCATGCCATCCAATTTGCATTGGCAAAGGCGAATTAATTGACCTAGTATGCGCGAATCATCTACTAAGAGATTTTCGTCATGTATCTTTCCAGATACCCATGTTTGCCGAGCTTGAAGCGATACTGCTAGATCCTGTGTATTCAGCTAAAGGCGCTGCAGGTTTTATCGATTTGATTCGGCAGGGTAAATTCAGTAAAGACGAGCGAGTGGTTTTCTTGCACACTGGTGGTGCTGTCGCGTTGTTTGGTTATGACTCGGCATTCGATTTTACCGGTCGCTGGACTGGTGCATCTGCAACTTGAGAGAGTGATGGGGAATTTTAAACGTATTGGTGTGCTCGGCGGCATGGGGCCGCAAGCCACCATCTTGTTTCAGCAACGGGTAGTGGTAGGCATCACAGCCAACGATGATGCCTCGCACGTACCCCTGCTGGTTGACATGAATCCCCAGATACCATCACGGCTTGATTGGCTATTAAGAAAAGAAGGTCGTGATCCGGCTCCCGTTCTGGCCGACATGGCAAAAGGCTTGGAGAGTGGCGGTGCGAGCGCTCTGGCCATGCCATGCAACACGGCACATTTTTACGCGCCGCAGATAACGGCGGCTGTGAACATTCCACTGTTGAATATGATCGAACTGGCAGGGGAGGCTATTGTAAGGATTGTTGGGCGTGGTGCTACAGTGGGCATCCTGGCATCCCCTGCAACCCAGCAGATTGATTTGTTCAAAAATGCCTTTGCCAAATTTGATCTGGACGTGATCTATCCCGAACAGGCTGAGCCAATGTTGGCATCTATCCGTCGTATCAAGTCACAGGGGGCAACTGTGGCTGACAACGACACCTTGAATGCCGCCGCTGCGCAGTGTGAGCAAAACGGTGCTAGCTGTCTGCTGATAGGTTGCTCTGAGTTTTCTCTGCTTGCCAACGATATCAAGGCAACTGTGCCCGTCGTTGACTCTTTGGATGTATTGGTTGCGAAGACAATTGCGTTTTCCTTGGCTGAATAATGATTTATAGGGTGAGCCTTGGCGCTGCCGTGAATTGCGAACCCCAAATCTATTGAGTTGCAGATAGAGGCGGGGAGAGACTTTGGCTGGAATTTTATACAACAGTAGGGTGGAGGTCTCTCTCAATACTTATACTTCAGACCTGCGTTACCCAGCCTTGATGGTTTGTTGAGTCGACTGCACTCATCCGATCACATTGGTGCTCGTAAGCGTAGTCATCTTGTTGTATTTTTTGTTGTATTTTGAATAGAACCCACTTATGACGACTTACCTTATTACTGGTGCTAACCGTGGAATCGGCCTGGAAATGACTCGTCAGGCTCTTGAGCGTGGTGAGCATGTTATTGCCACCTGTCGTAATCCTGATGATGCAGCGCAGCTGTCATCGCTTGCCGGATCGCTTGAGATCCATAAGCTGGACGTCACCGATGAGGCTGCGACTGCGGCTTTGGCCAAAACCTTAGAATCGCAGTCACTGGATGTACTTATCAACAATGCCGGAATAATGTCTGATCGGCAATCTGTTGACGATATGGACTATGCGCAGTGGGCATCCTCGTTTGCCATTAATGCTATTGCTCCCTGGCGTATTTCAGTGGCTTTTGCGAAGCATCTGGAGTCATCTGCATTGCCGCGTGTTGTCACATTAACAAGTCAGATGGGCTCGCTTGAGAGGGCTGCTAGTGATCGTGTTGCTTATCGTAGTTCGAAGGCTGCCGCCAATATGGCCATGCGAACACTCGCACTGGAGTGGCAGTCGCGTGGTATCACCGTATGCATGTTGCACCCGGGCTGGGTACGCACTGATATGGGTGGTGGTAACGCAGATCTAGGCGCGACAGAGAGTGCTGCCGGGCTCCTTAAAGTCATCGACAATCTGACGTTTGCCGACACCGGGCGTTTTCTCGATCAGAAAGGTCAAACGATGCCGTGGTAACTGCTTGAGGCTTTTAACAAAGTCGCCGGCAACCTTAATAAGGAGATGCCATTGGGTGTTTGCTCCGAGTTGTTTATAGACGCTCGGAGCAGTTGCCAGAAATTACTCGGCGGTTTATCCCAATGACTAGCGAATCTGCTTAGCCCTTATCTTCTGTTTTTTAATTCTTCCCCCGGCCAGAATTTCCATAGCGACATCCGCCTTGTTGCGATCTATCGCAATATAAGAAATCTTGGGGAGTACCGTGATCTTACCGATATCATCATTGGTCAGTGCTGAGCCAGCGGTGAGAGCCCCAACAATGTCACCCGGTCTGATTTTATCTTTCTTACCTGAATGAATCAGGATGGTGACGGTTGGTGGGTAGGGTTGTGAGGCGCCTTTAGCTGGCGGCTTGAGTTCGCTAAAAGTAATCTTTTGTTCCAGAAAGCTCTCAAGTGCTTTCACATGATGCATTTCATTGGGGTGAACCAGTGTAATAGCCATGCCGTCCAGCCCAGCGCGGCCGGTTCGACCAATGCGATGTAGATAGGTTTCAGGGTCAGGTGTAAGGTCGTAATTGATCACGGCTCCAAGTGCACTGATGTCCAAGCCACGCGCTGCGACATCGGTGGCAACAAGATATGAGACGCTTTCGTTGGCAAACAGCACCAATGCTTCATCTCGCTCACGCTGCTCAAGATCGCCGTGCAGGGCTACCGCATGAAAACCTTGTTGGCGAAGGTCTTGGCACAGTGTCTGTACCTGATGCTTGCGGTTACAGAAAATGATAGCGTTAGATGGACCGTAGGTACTGATGGCTCTAAGCAGACTGCCTGTTTTCTGATCATCGTTAGCAAATACAAATACCTGCTCTATCTGTGCGCCAGTCTCTTCAGGTTCAATGCGAATCTGTACGGGCTCGGATTGAATGGCACGGCTTACTCTTACAATATCTTCAGGATAGGTTGCTGAGAAAAGGAGCGTTTGGCGATCGTTTTCAGTGCCATCAATAATATGCATGATGTCATCGTGAAACCCCATGTCCAGCATTCTGTCAGCTTCATCCAATACCAGTGTCTGGACGTTTTCCAGCCTGAGTGTGCCTTTCTCCAGATGCTTTTTGAGACGCCCTGGAGTGCCTACTACAACGTGGGGTTCATGCTTGAGTGATGCCAGCTGATCGTGCATGGGCTTGCCTCCGCATAAGGTGACAATGCGCGTGTTGGCTAATGAGCTTGCCAGTTTGCGTATTTCTGCCGCCACTTGATCAGATAATTCACGCGTCGGGCAAATGACCAATGCCTGCGTTTTAAGCATGGAGATGTTGAGGCGGTTCAACAGGCCAATGGCAAATGCTGCGGTTTTACCGCTCCCTGTTTTTGCCTGTGCCAGAACATCCTTGCCACCAAGAATGGCCTCGGCAGACATTGACTGGATGGGGGTCATCTGCACGTATTGAGCGGCGTTTAAAGACTGGAGGAGCTCGGGGCGGATGGGGAGCGAGCTGAACTGGGTGGATTTTTCAGATGTCATCGGGTCTATTTCAGGGTGTGGCTGACAGGCACTGACGATCGCTCTTGTCAGTGCAGTCAGCCATAGTATGCGTTAACAGACCCTCAGTGAAGAATAACTACAGATCCTCTGATTCACGCTGGTGCATGCTTGAGGATTGCTTCTGTCAGTTTCGCTGTATTAATGGGCTTGCTGACATAGTCATCCATACCCGCAGCAATGCAGCGCTCGCGATCACCTTTGATGGCATTAGCCGTAACTGCAATGATAGGCAACCGTGGTGTGCCTTGTTCTGCTTCCATATCACGCAGGCGTCGGGTGGCTTCGAACCCGTCCATGACAGGCATCTGGCAATCCATCAGTACCAGATCGATATTGCCTTGTATGACGCAACCCAATGCCTGCTGGCCATTCTCAGCAAGTACGGTGGTATGGCCGAACCCGCGTAATAGCTCATCTATAACCATCTGGTTGACTGCATTGTCTTCGACTATGAGCACACACAACGATCGCCCGTTGGTAGCGCTGACAGGCGTTGGCAACGCGGGCTCAACTATAGTCTGTTGGTATGCTTGCCGAACCGCTAACTCGGGTGTGGAGCTGCGTGCTGCGGCAACACGTTCTGCTGCAAGGTCGGTGACTGATGTGGCAACAGCCGGTGACGATGCGAGCTGAGGCCGCCCGAGTGTCTCGTTGATGGCATCGAATAGACGCGAACGACGCAAAGGTTTGGTGATGCTTGCGTGGATGTTAAGTTCTGTGCGCTCGGTAGTCGTGAGCGCCTGATCAATCGATGTCAACATGATGATTTGCAAATCATCAAATCGCTTGTCGGAACGAATCATGCGCGAAAGCTCTTTGCCGTCAACCGTGGGCATTTGATAGTCCAGCAGCGCAAGCGAAAATGGCGAATCTTCTTCTATCGCCCGCTCAAGCTGAGTCATCGCCGCCTGTGCACCATCAACGGAGGTTACCGAGAAGCCTTCAGGTTCCAGCAGTCCATCCAATAGCTCAAGATTTATCGGATGATCATCCACTGCCAGCACACGCAAGGCAGTTTGAGATCCGGTATCCACACCCAAAGGTTTGGCGTCGCTTGGGGCACGGGTAGCCTCCACAACGGGCAGATCCAGATCAATGCTGAAAGTGGTGCCTTGTCCCAGCTCGCTTTCGACATTGATGCGCCCACCCATCAGCTCGACAAGCTGTCGGGTAATCGTCAAGCCGAGACCGGTACCGCCGTGTTTACGAGTCGTGGACGTATCTGCCTGACTAAATGCTTCAAAAAGACGGTCGCGTTCGGCAGGCACAATACCCGGTCCGCTGTCCTGCACTTCAAAATGCAGTTGGGCATCAGTGCTACCTCTGTACGTTGTCTTGCAACGCAGTGTGACAGTGCCTTCTTCGGTGAACTTGAGTGCGTTGCCGACTAGATTGACAAACACCTGGCGAAGTCTTTCCGGGTCGCCGATGACGCGCTCAGGAATATTGGTGGGAAACAGGCTGGCAAGTTCGATACCTTTGCTGGCAGCCTGTGGGGCGAACATGTCGAGTACGTCTGCCAGTAACTCGGGCAGCGCGAATGCGGTGGTTTCAAGTTCAAGCTTGCCAGCTTCAATCTTGGACACATCAAGGATGTCATTAATCACCGAGAGTAATGAATCAGCTGAGGTGCCAGCCACATGTATGAATCGTGATTGTCGCGCGTCCAGCTCTGTGCGCGACAGTAGCTCGAGCATGCCGGTTACGCCGTTGAGTGGTGTGCGAATTTCGTGACTCATGTTGGCCAGAAACTCGCTTTTGGCTTGACTGGCAGCAGTTGCTGCATCGCGTTCTATGCGTAGACGATCATTGGCTTTACGGTCGCTGATATCGATGATGGATGCAAGCACCGTGGTGGGTGCATCACCTGTTCCCATTACCTTGCGAAGATCAATCTGTACGTATCCTGACCGGCCATCGATATTTCTGGTAAACGACAGCTCTATTTCGCGAGCCACGCCTTTGTCGTTAAGTAGGCTGATCATGCGTTTTAGTTCAAGCTCTTTGTCAACGCCCTCCAGTTTGGACATCCACTTACCGATGCCGTTGATGAGGCCTTCCTCAGACTGGAAGCCAAGCAGAGCAATCGCAGCGGGATTGGCTTTTGTGACACTGCCATTGCGCGCAAACTGCAGAATGCCTTCATGGGCATTTTCAAAGATAAAACGAAACTCACTGGCCTCTTCTAACTGACGGTAGGCTTCCTCGCGTGTTTCGATTTCCAGTCGCACCCGTTCCAGCACGCGATTGTATTCAGTGGCAATCTGTCCTACTTCTGTATGCGGTTCAACCACTACCGGTGCGTTGAAATCACCCTTGTCACGATGTGAGTGCATCTCGCCCATAAGATCTGCAATATCAGTTGAGGCGCCGTGCTCGGCCACATTCAAACCAATAATTTCAGCCTCAGCGGAAACGCGCAGGGGCAGGATTTTGTTTAATCCGAACAATACTACATAGCCAACGCCGAATGCCCAGCCGGCCACCGCAAGAACCCCAGTGGCTTGAATAAGTAGTTGTTCGGGGCGTGATGTGGCTTCGGGAAAAGCTGCCATGTCGCCAAGCAACGCAACCAGCAATGTTCCAACTCCGCCAGCGACGGCATGTGCTGGCCAGGCACTGATTACATCGTCAATTTTCAAGCGTTCAAGCAATTTTGTGGCAAGTCCACAGGCAGCTGCGGAGGCAACGCCGACTATGACAGCATCGGTTGCCTCATAGACGTGGGCTCCTGCGGTAACGCCCACTAGGCCTGCAATAGTGCCGTTCAATGAGGCGGCAATATCAGTTTTTTTCTCCTTCACCCAAGCCCATGAGAGCAGTGCGAAGCCACCAGCCGCCGCTGCTAATGATGTATTAACTAGAATGCTGGGTACGGTTGCGTTGTATTCGAGTGCACTGCCGCCGTTAAAACCGAACCAGCCGAACCACAGCACAAGGACACCAACGGTTGCCACGGTGTAGTTGCTGCCGCGTATGGGTGGGGCGTCTTTGTCAAAGCGCCCGATGCGTGGGCCAACGATCATAACCGCTGCCAGTGCCAGCCATCCTCCTACTCCGTGCACCACGCTGGATCCGGCAAAATCTATAAAGCCAAGTTCGGCCAACCACCCAGGGGTGCCATTGCCCAGTACACCGCCCCACGCCCAATGCCCCATTAGTGGGTAGAACACTGCGGCTACCAGAGCACTGATAACAAGATATCCGGCTAGTCGTGTTCGTTCTGCAAGCGCGCCACCAACGATAGTGGCAGCTGCACTACAAAACACCAGCTGAAACAGGAAAAAGGCGGTAGCGCCCTCCGCATGACTCTTTAAGAACATGTCTGTACCGAACAGGCCGCTGCTATGGCCAGTGCCGTACATAATGCCAAAGCCAACGACCCAGAATACAAGGCCTGCCACCACGAAGTCCATGAGATTCTTGTACGCGACATTGATGCTGTTTTTCTGTCGCACCAAGCCTGCTTCGAGCATGCAAAAGCCGATTTGCATGGTCATAACCAGAAAAGCACACAGCAGAATCCAGCTGGTGTTGAAAATTGCCGATTCGATCAAGATTGTTGCTCCAGCAGCAGTAGCTTTGGGAAAGGCCCAGAGGCTGTGCGCTGCATTAAAGATATTTTAAGCCCGCGTAACAGGTACAAGGCCAGCGAACGTATACAGCGATAGTACCAACTAGGCGCTATCAATTCGTGCTGTCGCGGTCATGAAAGTGATAGGTATGACTGGAAAATTACCGAAAATGGTCGACAGTTCCCTAATTATCAGGTGAAGCCTGTCTGGTTCACAGTGCGCAACGCCGTTCTCTCTAACAGTGGAATCTCATGAATCTGTGTGAAAGCCAGGAGCCTGTCTTAAGGCCGGATTTGTTAAAAATTGAAATGATTCTTGCTTGTTCGGATAGTGTGGGTACACGATTTGTCCATCAGCCGTCAAAGGCGCTTTTGAGTTTTGTTAAATTATGCTGTCAGTGTAGGCTTATGTTGGACACAAGTAGACTCATTTATGAAAGGTATTAATCTTGAGCAATTGAGTACTTTTCTTGCTGTTATTCGATTGGGTGGCGTTCGAAAAGCTGCTGTTGGATTGAATCTCACTCAGCCTGCTGTCACCGCCAGAATCAAAAATCTGGAAAGCTCGATGTGCTGCGAGCTTTTTGAGCGCACATCCGTGGGTATGCGCTTGACCAAGCGTGGTGAGTTGCTGCTTGCACATGCTGAGAAATTTGAGTACTTGGCAGAACAGGTTGAACGTGATGTTGTGGAGCCTGCTGGCATCGAGGGTCGTTTGCGTTTGGGTGTTTCTGAAACAATTGCGCAATGTTGGTTACCCGATCTGGTAACGGCGCTCCACCGTCAACACCCGAACCTTGAGATTGAGTTTAATGTTGATATTTCGATAAACCTGCGAGCAAGTTTGTTAAATCGAGAGATTGATCTGGGGATTTTACTGGGGCCTGTATCGGACTACTCTGTCAATAATATTGAGTTGCCAGGATTTGATTTGGCCTGGTACACCGCACACTTGCCAACTCTGGAAGATACAGAGGCATTGATTTTTTCAAAACCGGTTATTACTTACGCGCGCCATACTCGGCCCTATCGCGAACTCAAGGCGCTTCTTTTTGAGCGCGTGGGTCCAGATTGTTCAATGTTTCCGTCATCCTCGTTGTCTGCCTGTTTTCGACTTGTCGAAGCGGATTTGGGGGTGGCTGCGTTGCCCAAAGTGCTTGGAAACAGCTATGTAGAGCAAGGCAGAATACGAGAGTTTGATCCTGGCTGGGTGCCGTCACCTTTGTTGTTTACAGCGTCTTTTCTGGATGAGCCGAAGAGTCACATGGTGGAGACGGCTGCCAATCTGGCAAACGAAATCGCTTGTGCTTACCAAAAAGGGCACGCTGATTAAACGGCGTAAAGCCCGGCAAGGGTCAGACATCCAAGTGATCAAAAATATTAATCGATATGAACAAAAATATTCGATTTGACCTTATTAGTTAAGTCTGCGAATCTTGGCTGATTCAAGGAGCGCTCGTGATTAACGCATACCACACATTGAAAACTGGCGGGCTGGAAAGCTTGCGAAAGGCCATTCGCACGGGTGCTTACTGCTCGCACACTGCCGGTCTGGGTGAGGGTCTTTTACAGGCAAATCTTGCCATAATGCCTGAGCCTTATGCACTGGATTTCATGCGTTTTTGTCAGCGCAATCCCAAGCCGTGCCCTGTTACTGGTGTTTCTGACACCGGCAAGCCTTTTTTGCACACCTTGGGCCGGGACATTGATATCCGTACTGATGTGCCTGCCTACAATGTGTATGTTGACGGATCGCTTCAGCAAAGTGTCACGCAGATAACTGAGCTCTGGCAAGATGACTTTGTGGTCTTCGCCTTGGGCTGTTCCTTTACGTTTGAACGCGCACTGCAGAACGCTGGCATACCCATGTGGCATATTGATCACGACAAGACCGTGCCGATGTACCGATCAAATATTGACACCGTACGCGCTGGACCGTTTGCCGGGAAGATGGCTGTTTCCATGCGTGCCATACCTGAGGCCGACATCGATACTGTTGTTGATGTGTCAAGAAAATTTCCACTGGCGCATGGTGCACCTGTCCATTGGGGGGATCCGGCATCCATTGGCATCACAGATCTTGCCAAACCAGACTGGGGCGATGTTGTGCCGGTAGAGAAGGGTCACGTGCCTGTATTCTGGGCCTGTGGTGTCACACCGCAGATAGCGCTGGAAGAGGCGCGATTGCCACTATGCATAACGCACAAACCCGGTCATATGCTGATTACTGATGTTGCCGAAGATGCCGAGAGTCCTATCCTCATGTCGGCTACATGTTAAATATTTCATTAAGAAAGTTCAGGCAATTTCAATTGTTGGCAATGCCTGTTCGTTAGAGTTTCCCAGACGATATAAAGCATTTCGATTAACCCATCAGTACCTAACCTAGGAGTTGTGATCTTGAAAAAAACTATCAGTGTTCTTGCTGTTTCGGCAGCGCTAGCCATGCCAGCGATGGCTGAAGAATTGTCCGTGGTAGGCAGCTGGTCCAGTTTGCCTCTACATAATGAATACGAGGTACCGTTCTGGAGCGAGATATTGCCCGCGGCATCTGAAGGCGAAATTGAGGTGTCCTTGACAACTCATAACCAGATGAATCTGGGAGTGGGTGACGTATTTCGTTTGTTGGGCGATGGTGTTTATGATGTGGCCATGACGGTTGCAGACTATGCGGTCGCAGATGCGCCTGAGTTGGAAGGTCTTGATGTGCCTCTGCTGGCATTGAGTGCTGCTGATGCGCGAACCATGGTTGATGCTGCCCGTCCGATGGTTACTGATATCTATCACGAACGTTTTAACAGCCACGTGTTGGCTATCGCGCCATATCCTCCACAGGTGGTTTTCTGTAATGCTGATATTGCAAGCCTGGATGATCTGAAAGGTCTCAAGGTGCGCGCGTCGGGACGCATGACGGCAAAGTTTCTTGAAGCGCTAGGTGCAGAAGGTGTCAATGTCAGTTTTGCAGAAGTACCCGGTGCGTTACAAAAAGGCGTCGTTGATTGCGCTGTCACTGGAGCAGGTTCTGGTTATAGTGCCGGTTGGTGGGAGGTGTCCAGTCATCTACTACCTATACCCTTAGGCGGTTGGGACAGTGTTGTTACAGCGATGAATCTTGATAAGTGGAATAGTCTGGATGAGGCGACACAATCGCTGATCAGCGAACAGATTGTCAGTGGATTTGAAGAGCCAGCCTGGGCCAGTGCACAAGATGCGCTGGTAAACGATATTGCCTGCCTGACCGGTAATGGGGAATGTCCTGCCGGTGATTCTCATTCAATGACGCTGGTTGAGGTATCGGATGCAGATTTTGATAATGCCCGTGCTGTGCTGGTGGATCAGGTTCTGCCTGAATGGGCTGAGCGTGCTGGGGACGAATGGACAGCCCGCTGGAATGAAACGGTGGGCAGTGTGGTTGGTGTAACAATAACCAAGTAATACCACCAGCCGTTTAACACTGACGAGTGCACGCTTGACATGCTACTAATGCTTAGAAAAATCAACAGGACGATAGCGCTCATTGTCGGCGTCCTGTTGCTGTGTTGTGTTGCAGTGGTCGTCGCCGACATTGTACTTCGTCAGATCGGGCACTCGTTAGGCGGCACTGATGAAATTAGTGGGTATGTCATGGCCATCGCTACCTCTTGGGGTATGGGATACACGCTTCTCGAACTTGGGCATGTCCGAATTGATTTATTGCGCGGCAGGGTTGCTGAAAAAGGCCGTGCACTGTTCGATCTTTTCGGTATGTTGTCTCTGGCCAGTACCATTACCTTGATAGCGTATTGGTGCTGGCCGGTATTGTCGCGTTCGTTGACGAACGGGTCGCGAGCCAATACCCCGCTGGAAACCCCGCTTGCGTTTGTGCAGCTTCCCTGGTTTGCCGGGTGGGTCTATTTTATGGTGGTTGCCTGGCTGACATTTATTGCTGCCACTCAACTCGTGCTACGCAAAGACTATGAGGCTGCTGAGTCGGTTATCGGGCTGGTAAACGAGGTTGATGCAAACTCATGATAGGTGCACTTAGTGTTGGTCTGCTGGGGTTGTTGTGTCTGTCTATACCGGTTGGCATTGTGTTGTTTCTTCTGGGTTTAGGTGTCGATGCATTCTTCAGCCCATTTCCGTTGATAAAAGGGCTGGGAAATCTGGTCTGGTCTACCTCTAACAATGCCACGCTCATTGCTATTCCATTTTTCGTTTTGCTAGGTGAGATTCTGGTGCGCTCTGGTATCGCTGCCCGCACCTACGATGCATTGGACAAGTGGGTAAGTTGGTTACCAGGCGGACTGGTGCATGCCAATATCGCCACCGCAGCTATGTTTTCTGCAACGTCTGGCTCATCAGTTGCCACCGCTGCCACAGTGGCTACCGTTGCAATGCCCCAGGCTGAAAAGCTGGGTTACGATCAGCGACTTTTTTCAGGTGCCATTGCTGCAGGCGGCACATTGGGTATCATGATTCCGCCCTCCATAAATTTGATTGTCTATGGTTTTCTGACGCAGACGTCCATTCCGCGTTTGTTTCTTGCTGGGCTGGTGCCAGGCTTGGCGTTAGCCGCGGGTTTTATGCTGGTCACCCTTATTTTGTGCGCGTTAAAGCCAAGCCTGGGTGGCACGCGCAGATTGTTTTCGTTGTTGGAACGAATGCGCGCATTGCTTCAACTGGTGCCCATTCTGCTGCTGTTCACCATGATCATAGGTACGATATACAAGGGTTGGGCAACGCCTACTGAAGCCGCCGCTGTCGGCGTTGCGGGTGCTATTGTCATTGCGGCTGTATTTGGTGGCGTCAGCATTGCCATGTTTCGGGACAGCTTGCTGGGAACCATCAAGATCACATCGATGATCATGTTGGTGATTATCGGTGCATCGTTTCTTAATTTCACCTTGGCATCCGCCGGGTTGGGGCGTGAGCTACAGAGCTTTCTGGGTGATATGGGGCTCACACCGTTTATGACCATTATGGTCGTTGTGGGCATTTATATTGTTCTGGGGTTTTTCATTGAAACCCTGTCATTGATGGTTGTTACGATTCCCATCATAGTGCCGTTGGTGGTTGCGCAAGGCTATGACCCCATCTGGTTTGGCATTCTGATGATCGTGTTGGTGGAGATGGCACTTATCACGCCGCCCGTAGGGCTTAATCTCTATGTGGTTCAGGGTGCTCGAAAAAGCGGAAACATGAGCGATGTCATGGTGGGCGCCATACCCTACGTACTCACGATGCTGCTAATGGTGGCAGCGCTTATCGCCTTTCCACAGATTGCATTGATGCTGCCGGATCTGTTGCAGTAGTTTAGTGGATAGTGTTTATTCAAGATTGTCATTCCGGCAGAGGTGCGGATGATAATCGATAGTATTTTCGTTTTAGTAAGTGCTATTTAAGTTAGATGAATTAGTCGTTTGTACCGATACTCTCGATCTGCTGACATAATTCAATCGCGGCGCCCAATGCACGCCCTGTGGCCATGGCCATCTGCGGAAGAATCATCCATTCAAGCATCCACGCGGAACCGGATCGTTCTTGTTCATGCACCATCGAGTGGTGCATGCCGCTGAGCTGTACTGCATTAAAGCGTGCAAGCGTGACGAGTAGTTCTGCCAGTACTGGATTCTTCTTGTGTTTCATGGCTGACGAGCCGCCACCGCCGCTTAAGGAGATCTCATCGATACCCTGCTGTGACATAAGTAAAATATCTTGGCCCATTTTGCCAACACAGCCTGTTGTTAAAGACAATGTCGATGAGTAGTCAACGATGCCACCGCGCATGGTGTGCCACGTGACATCACAAGGCGCAATCGACAAGGCCTTGGCAACATGAGCGATAACACGCTCCGCATGCTCCCCCAGAACCGCTCGATCACCTGAGGCGCCGCCGATCTGAACTTGTTCGATACTTGGGCGTAGTTGTGTTAGTCGTTGTTGTTGAGTGATTAATGGTGTACGCCACGTGCGCAAGCGATCATTTACGGTAATGTCGGTCGCGGCCTGCATCCGCGTTCGCCCCATCAGATGTCTGTCGCCAAAACGTATTGCCAGGTTCTCCAGGTGCTCGCCCAGCGTATTCAAACGGCTCGATATGAGTTCAGAAGTGTCGCGTAGAACAAGCACCAAAGCGGTATCCATTACATCCTGAGATGTTGCGCCCATGTGGATAGAAGGACATCGAGTTGCAGCTTGTAATTGGGCAACAAGGTTTGGCACCGGCACGCCATCTCTCGCTGTGCCGCTGCGCAGTGCAGCAGGGTCAATAGTTAAATCTGTAATCTGCGATGCGATTTGATTGGCATTGCCAACATGACACAACCCAACCGCTTGTAGGGCCTCAATCCAGGCGCTTTCAAAGCGCTGCATGTGTTTTAACGTAGCATCTGAAGACCAGATCGCAGCCATTGCCTCATCACGAAACAGGCCGGACAGCCACATATGGTCAAATGGGCTAACGCTCATCGAGCGTAAGCAAGTTCAGCGATACCCAGCTGTTTCATACCTCATTAACCTGCTGCGGCGATTTGAGGTATCTCAGTGGCCGCTAGAAAATCCGACAGTAATGCACTGACTTTAAGGGGATGTTCGACGCTAGGGATGTGGCAGGCATTTTCCACGATTTGAAAGTCAGCATGGCAAAGAGCAGCCGTTGCCTGCACAAGCTCGGGTGGCGTCAATGAGTCATTTTCGCCTGCGATGGTCAAAATGGGTAGCTTAAGATTGGCGGTACTTTTGGTGAAATCAGCGCCGGCTATTGCCGAACATGACCCTGTATAACCTTCTACAGTTGTTCGATTTAACATGTTACGCCAAGGCGCTAATCTGGCTTCCTGGTTAAGAAAGTCTGTGCTGAACCATCGAGACAAAACGGTATCGGACATGCCGCTAATACCCGCAGCGAGTACCTGTTCAATGCGTTTGGCCCAGAAGTCATGGTCGCCAATTTTCACGGCCGTATTCATTAGAGCCAGCCCGCGAAGCAGATCAGGCTCTCGGGCTGCCAGGCCCTGTCCCACTAGCCCGCCAATAGAATGCCCAACAAACGTAATGTCAGTGAGCTTTAGGGCATCAATGACAATGACAGCATCATCGATAAGAGAATCAATGGTGTAAGGAGGAGGTGTGCAATCTGACAAGCCATGCCCACGAGAATCGTAGCGCACTAGCCTGAGGCCTTCGGGTAGATGTGGCAGCAGGGCGTCCCAGACTCGTAAGTCTGTTCCTAGCGAGTTGCTAAACATCACAACTCTGCCGTTTATGTCCCCTTCATCGCGAACATGCAGTGACACGCCATCGTAGGTAATACAATTCATAATATCTCCACTTCATGTTTTACTACTGCCAGCGATGAAAGTAAATTATATATAATAGAAGTATATATAACCCAGAGGTTAACAGTGATCGATCCAAGATTACGGTTGCGGCATCTCCGCTGTTTTCTCGAAATAGGTCGATTGGGCTCGTTGTCTGCAGCTGCTGAGGCGTTACATGTGAGTCAGCCTGCCATGTCGAAAACGGTGCGAGAGCTGGAAGACATTCTGGGAGTCAATCTTTTTGATCGATCCGGGCGTCAATTGACACTCACAAGAGCAGGTAGAACTTACCAGCAGTATGTTGGCTCTGTGATGATCGATCTTCGCCGTGCACACGCGCTGGTGCAGGATGCACCGCAACAGAAAACTCGACTTAAAGTTGGCGCCTTGCCCACCGCGTCAACAGACTTGTTGCCCAACGCCGCTTTGGAACTTATGGTAACTCGTCCTGATTGTCTTGTGTGTGTCAGTACAGGGCCTAATGCCATGCTGATGTCACAGTTGCGCGAAGGAGAGCTGGACATTATTGTTGGTCGGATGACTCTGGAAGTGAGTATGAATAGCCTGACGTTTTTGCAATTATATTCTGAGAAAGTGATTCCGGTAGTGCGTGCTGAGCACCCCTTGTTTCGTGATGGACGCACCGACACTACATTGATGGACACCGCTTTAGAGGCGTATCCGTTGATGTTGCCGCCAGCCGATGCGGTTATCTACCCCATTGTGCGGGCGTATCTCTACAACCATGGCATCAGCGATCCTGATCCAATGTTTGAGAATGTTTCTCTAGCGTTTGGTCGAAGTGTTGTGCAGCGCTCGGACACTGTCTGGTTCGTTTCAAAAGGTGTTGTCTTGAATGAACTCGAAGAAGGAACATTGAAAGCGCTTCCGCTGGAAGATGAGCTCCCCGGAGGTCCTGTTGGGGTGTCCTTGCGAGAGAACACGGTGATGTCGCCCGAGCTTCAGGCACTGATCACAGCGTTGACTAACAGTGCTCGGGCGAATGGGTCTTCTAATAACAAAAACTGTATCGCTTATGACTGACATCAAACCGTGTGCGCCTTCTGCAGATCGTAACAAGCAAGTTATTTTGCAAGCGTTGCTGCCATTGCTGTCAGATAATGAGAGAATTTTTGAATTTGGCAGTGGCACAGGTCAGCATGCTTGCCATATAGCATCTGCATTGCAAAATATTATCTGGCAGCCGTCGGAACTTAGCGACAAGTTATCTGGTATTCGGCAGTGGATTGCAGATTCAGGTTGTTCGAATATACTGCCACCCGTAGAGCTTGATCTGTCATTGCAATGCACATCTGAGTTTGTTCCAACGATGTGCTACAGCGCTAATACATTGCATATCGTTGGCTGGAAAATGGTGGAAGAGTTGTTCAGATGTTCCGCATCAATGTTGTCTGGTGATGGCAAACTGATTATCTATGGTCCCTATAAAGTAGGCGGGCAGCATACCAGCGATGGCAATGAAGCCTTTGATGAACAACTTAGATCATCTGATCCGCTAAGCGGTATTCGTGACATTGCCGAACTTGATGAGTTAGCGTGCGATGTTGGCTTTTTAAAAGCCGAAATAATCGATATGCCTGCGAACAACAAGCTGCTTGCCTGGAGGAAACCAGGCTAAATAGCTATCGTAGATCTGGCTACAGTTCAATATCCAATGTGGCCGATGATTTTCTTAGTATTGTTAGCCTGCGATTTGCAAGAAAAGCACTTTTTTCATAGATGCTGTTGAATGCGAGTTTTTTCTTTGAGTCTGTCATCACAACATAGACAGCTGTGATTGCCAAACCAAATGCAAAGCCGTCAGTGATAGAGAATGTGTTGCCAAATATCAGGTAGCTCTGCAGCATGGTGACAGGCGGCACAAGGTAGGTAAACGACGATACTTTAATCGCTGACAAGTGACGTAAAAGAAGCAAAAGCAGGGCATAGGAGCAAAGTGAGACCGCTATTGCGAGCCACACAATAGCGCCCCATTCAGAACGTGAGAATTGCCAATGTATCTGGCCCTGTGCGGCAGACAGAGGTAGCAGCACTAACAGTGCACCCAGCGAATGGATCAGCATGATCAAAGGGATGGGAAGTGGGCGCTTGTTCAGGTGCTGTCTGATAAGTTCCTGACGCCTGTTAAGCACAGTACCTGCAGCTATGGAGAGCATCGCTATGGCCGGTAGTGCCAATGCAAACGCTGTTACGCCGCTGCTATAGCTTGCAGACACCATGAGCACTGTTGACAGCACGCCCAGAAGAATACCTTTGCAGTGTCTGGGCTGCATACACTCGCCCGTAAGAGGTCCTGCAAATAATGCAGTTACTAAGGGTTGTAGCGAACTGATAAAGGCGACAACGGCTGCTGATGCGCCTAGCTCAAAAGCACTGACACTACCCAGTAAATAAACAGCATGACAAAGGGCGCCTATTGTTAAATGACACATAACATCGTGTAACTTCACCCGACGCCAGCAACGCATAAATGTAACGAGTAACAGTAAAGCTACCAGCATCACAACGTATCGCATGGTGAGTATACTCAGCGCACTCGAACCCGCTACTGCAAAGTGCGATGCCGTCCATCCGGAGCTCCATAGGATGACAAAGGCGCTGCTCAATATTATTAAAACGAAACGGTGCATACATCAATCGCCTTTCAGTCTTTACTGCACACGCTTGTGCGTCAGCTGTTTGAAGCAGGCTAATGAAATGTAAAACGTTGTGCTACATCCTTTTGATTGAATAGGCCCTAACTTCGACCAAGGGATAGGGTTTTAGAGTAATTAGTTAAGCTAAACCACGCCACTCGCTTGGGCTGCATCCCTTGATCCGTCGAAACTCACGGTTAAAGTTTGATTTGGTGACAAAACCGGATTCGAGCATGACATTGCTAACCGTGAGTTGCGTGGTTTGCAGCAAATGACAAGCTGCATCTATCCGGGCGCGATTGACCCACTGAGAAACGTTCTGCCCTGTCTGAGCGTTAATGGCGCGAGAAATTATTCGAGAGGGTACGCCGGCTTTCCTTGCTAACCGCTGTAGGTTGAGTTCAGTGTCGGCATACAGACCGTCATCAATCAGTAGTGTCGTTAGCTGACTAACCAGTTCGGCAGTATCTGGTTCGATTGCAGCGTCAGGTGTCGTGTCAGTTGCGGACTTGAGTGCGGGCCCGAGTGTAGATTCAGGACTGACACTTTTGACGTCGGTTGCAGGATTCTTGCGTGGCGTATGCTCTAAGTGCGCCTCAATAGCCGTGTCCAGCGTCCTGCCACGGGCTGCTTGCACCACAATCCATCCCAGCAGAAGCAGAGTGCCAAAACTCACGATGCCAACGAGTGATTCGGCGTGCTGGCCGTCAAACCTGGCAAAGTCAATATAGATGGTCACATCCAGAATGATGCCAGCAAACAGCAGCGCAATTGCGCCCCACAGTGCGCGTTGAGTGTTGCTTAGCCAGCTTAATCTGACTAACTGCAACGAGTTACTCGTGTTGCACGCCAGTCGGATGAACAGGGTGATGTAAAGACACTTAGTGGCAATCAGGGAGAAGTCGACCCATTGCCGGAACCACATGGCGCTAAGCGCGACGCAAGCAATGGGTAACAGGTGACTCCAGTCACGCTCAACGACGATGACCGGTCCGCGTCGGCCCAGACTGCAAAAGGCCAGATACAGAAGCGCTGAACTGATCACTGCAAGTGTCGCAACGATAGGCAACAGGCCAACCATATCTTTTGACCAACGCAGCCCGATGAGTACAAGGGATATAGCATTCACGTAGAGCACCAGCGCAAACACATCGCCGGTGGGGGTTTCCTTGAATTGTGGCCGGTAGGCGGCCACCAGAAGTAGCAGCAAAAATGCCACAACGAAAGTGATAGGTAACGATGTCATTAGTGGAATAGCGTGTTGCCGTGTTCTATATCGTGATTCAGGACGACCTGAATCCTGTTTTAGGTCTCAAAATCAATAGCTTATGCCGATACTAGAGCCTCAACTAACAAGGGGTACGTCGGTATGAAATCCAGCTTCCAGCGCTCGCTACTCGCCAGCATTCTTGCATTGTCATCAATGAGTATAGAGGCAGCAGGTTTCCGGAGCCTGCATATCGCCGATCCCGGACACCCGGATATCAAAGTGGGTGTCTGGTATCCCAGTGATCAATCAGTGCCCAACGAGGCCAACACAGAGTTTGAACTGCCGATGGCGGTAGATGCCTCGTTGTCTGACACTAACGGTTCCCTGATTCTGATATCGCATGGGTTTGGTGGATGGTACGCTGGCCACGCCGACACGGCGGCAGCCCTAGCCGATCAGGGTTTTATTGTGGCAGCACCCTCACACACTGGAAACACATGGTCGGATATGAGCTCCTCTGTCGATCAGTGGGCGCTGGATAGGCCACGCCATGTGAGCCTGCTCATTGATCACTTACTGGAGGATCCGCTAACGGCAGATGCCATTGATGCGGATAAGATAGCGGTGTACGGATTCTCTGCGGGTGGACATACCGCTTTAGGGTTGATTGGTGCGCTTCCAGATTTCAGCCTTGGAAAACAACACTGTGCGCTGCGGCCTGAGGAGTTCGTGTGTGCCGAAGGCATGCTGGACGCGATGCTCAGTGCCGATATGTCTGAGCTTCCTGATAAGGCCTGGGGTTTCGATCCGCGCATAAAGGCTGCTGCCATCGCAGCACCGGGTTTTGGGTTTGCCTACTCTCGCCAGTCACTTGCAGGTGTTGCTACCGCCGTGCAGCTCTGGTCTGGTGAGTCTGATATGAGGGTGCCCACTGAATCCAATGCACAAAATATCGCTGACAACTTGCCGCGCGCAGCGCAAACTCGCTGGATTGATAATGCAAACCATTTTGCATTCATGACAGTTGCGTGCCGTGAAGCATTCAAACTGGATGACCCTGTGGAGTACGAGATGGTTTGTGGAGACGCCGAAGGATTTGATCGTTATGAGTTTCATGATCAGATGCACAGGCACATGGGAGAGTTTTTCCGGGCGAGTCTGGGTATTGCTGAGTAGAAAGTGGCGTTGAGTCAAAACTCCTAAGTCTGTTTGATCAAGTGATGTTGTGTTGGTTACACTGCGCTACAGCGACAATTGTGTTGCTCAGACCTGCAGCGAAAAAAGGCAGGCTGCCATACATCCGTTGAGCCGGCTGAGTGTCATGACCGCAGGCTGGCACTACCCTATAGGAGTCTGTTAAATCTCGGCGCTACCCTCAACGTTGCAATCCTTACCAGCACTTGCGCTGTCAGACGACATTGCAAGTGCACTGGTTAACGGCAACGTACTGCTTCGCGCCGAACCTGGTGCCGGGAAAAGTACGGCTCTGCCTTTGGCACTTTTACTGGAGGCGAATCTTGGTGGAAAAATTATCCTGCTTGAGCCGCGCAGGCTTGCCGCGCGCTCGGTGGCTGAGCGGTTGGCTTTTCACCTGAATGAGAAAGTGGGCCAGCGTGTTGGATTACGCATGCGCTCTGACACGCGGGTGTCGGCCGTAACGCAGTTAGAGGTGGTAACCGAGGGGGTATTAACTCGTATTCTGCAAAACGACCCTCTGCTTGAAGGCGTCGCTCTGGTTATCTTTGACGAGTTTCATGAGCGCAGCTTGCATGCAGATATCGGACTGGCTCTCTGTCTAGAGGTGCAGCTAGCGTTACGCGACGATCTGAGGATTCTGCTTATGTCGGCAACGGTTGATGCTCAGCAACTCGAGGCCAGTCTTCCGGGGCTATCGTTATTTGATTGCGCGGTTCGCCAGCATGAGGTGCAAACGTTCTACCTCGGTGAAAGCCGTGATCGTCTCGAGCAGCGAGTAGCGCAAGCAGTCGTCAAAGCGATGCAAGAGCACGCCGGGGATATCCTGGTGTTTTTGCCTGGAGTTGCTGAGATACACCGTTGTGCTCGAGCGCTTTCGCCACATGCGGATGGGTCATCCGTTGCCATACATCCATTACACAGCGGTGTTGGAAAGTCGGCTGCTCTGAACGCTACGATGCCTTCAAAGGCGGGTTGCCGTCGCCTTATTTTATCGACTAGCCTAGCTGAAACCTCCATCACTATCGATGGGGTATGTGTGGTTGTTGATTCAGGTCTGGAGCGCCGCGCGCGGTGCGACAGTGCCACCGGTGCGCAACTGCTTGAGACCTTGCCTGCAAGTCAGGCCAGCGCCACACAACGGGCCGGGCGAGCAGGAAGAACAGCGCCGGGTGTGTGCTATCGATTGTGGAGTAGGGAGGGTCACAATCGACGCACAACCCACTGGCAGCCAGAAATTCTTCGAGCCGATCTGGCACCTTTGATGTTGCAGATGGGGTTGTGGGGAGCCAGCGATATCTATGCACTTCCCTGGTTGGAAAAGCCTCCTCAAGCCAGCGTTGCCCGGGCACAGTCGCTGCTCGCACAGCTCGGTTTATGGGGGCACGGGCAAATCAATGCTCGTGGGCGCGAGGTGGCAGGCTTGCCTGTGCATCCGCGTCTTGGTCACATGCTTGTCTGGGCTGCAGCAAGAGGTGCTGGTTTTGAAGCCTGTAAGGTTGCCGCTGTACTGGAAAATTATCAGACCGGTAGTTCCAGTGCGGACATCGAGCTGTTAACCAGGCAAAAACCATCATCTGATGTTGAAAGAGCAACCAGTCAGCTAGCGGCGATTTTTAAACAGCCCCGCTCGTCTGTTAAGAAAAACATATCACGCCCTTCATTAGCAGTTCTGCTGGCTCAGTCTTATCCAGACTGGATCGCCAAACGTCGCCCCGGCGAGCCCGGACGGTTTCAGCTGGCTTGCGGTGCAGGTGCTGTTATCGACAAGGATGATCCACTGGCACATGCACAATGGCTGGTGGTTGCGCAGCTTGGAGGTGCAGGATCACAAGCGCGGATATTCAAGGCCATAGCGTTGGACATCAACGAGCTGGATCAGCACAGCGCCACTCACAGTCAGTGGGTAGATCATCTGGATTGGGACGATGATCATCAACGCGTAGTCGCCGAACAACGTCTCATGATTGGAAGTTTGCTAGTAAGCACTCGGCCTATGTTGACGGTTAGCGATTCGGACAAAGCCACCGCACTTCTGGCAGCCATTCTTCGTAAGGGGGTGTCTTGTCTTCCATGGAATGTAGAGTGTCGTCAGTGGCAGGCGCGTATGTTGAGAATGCGTGATGTGCTGTCTGAATCTGAACTACAAGACTGGCCTCGGGCTGATGATGAGATGTTGGCTGATTCACTTGAACAGTGGCTATTGCCATTTCTTAACGGTGTCAGTTCAATGAAAGCGGTGCAGCAGCTAGAGCTGATGAAGCCTCTGTCCAGTATTCTGGATTATCGGCAACAGACGCTGCTGGACGACTGGTTGCCCACGCGCTACACGGTGCCCAGTGGTTCCAGAATCCGACTTGACTACACCCAGCCAGGACAGCCTCGACTGAGTGTCAGACTACAGGAGATGTTGGGCTGCGCGCTAAACCCTAGTCTTGCGATGGGCAGATTGCCACTGACAGTGGAGTTGCTGTCTCCGGCAGGCCGTCCCGTGCAACTTACCCAAGATCTAGTGAATTTCTGGAACACCAGCTATGAGCAGGTAAAAAAGGAGATGGCTGGACGTTACCCCAAGCACATCTGGCCTGACGATCCGCTTGCGGCGTCGCCAACCACGCGTGCCAAGCCTCGAAAGCAAGTACGCGACTAGTCCAAGCCATACGGACCAAGGAATTAGCTTGTTCGCTTGGTACTTTATGCCCATCGATTGCGCGGTCAGTAGGCCCGCTAAGGGGTGGCACTGCAGTATTAGTCTGCCGGAATGGACGCCTTGGCGACACTTAATGAATGCCCGCCAGAACGCGGAGCCGTTTACAATAGCGGGACAATAGGGTGGTTTTGATGTCGCATACACTGTGGCGTTCGACCATCGCTTTCTAACGTACGTGATCGAGGACCTTTAGCAATGCCAGACAAACAGCAGAAAATCATCTACACCCAGACTGATGAGGCGCCAGCGCTGGCAACCCGGTCACTGCTACCGATAATCCGTACCTTCGCCTCGGCGGCTGGTATCGAGGTAGACCTTAGCGACATCTCGGTTGCGGCTCGTTTGCTCGCAGAATTCCCTGACTACCTCACCGATGATCAAAAGGTGGATGACAATCTGGCAGAGCTTGGCAAGCTGACACAGGATCCTGATGTCAACATCATCAAGCTTCCTAACATAAGCGCCTCTGTGCAGCAGCTCAAGGCTTGTATTGTTGAATTACAAGGTAAGGGCTTTGCGCTTCCCGACTTCCCGGACGATCCGCAAACTGACGAAGAGATAGAGCTGCGCCGACGTTTTGGAAAAAGCCTGGGCAGTGCGGTTAATCCGGTGCTGCGTGAAGGTAATTCAGACCGACGCGCGCCCAAAGCAGTCAAGAACTATGCAAAGAAGCACCCGCACTCCATGGGAGAGTGGAAGCAGTGGTCTCGCACCCATGTCTCGCACATGCACAAAGGTGATTTCTACCACGGCGAGCAGTCCATCACGCTGGACAAAGCATGCAAAGTGAAAATGGAGTTGGTAGGGGAAGATGGTACAACCACTGTACTGAAGCCAGAGATTGCTCTGCAGGACAGTGAAGTCATTGACTTGATGTTCATGAGCAAGAAGGCACTGTGCGAATTCTATGAACAGGAGATGGAAGATTGCCGCGAGTCGGGCATCCTTTTTTCCTTGCATGTAAAAGCCACGATGATGAAAGTGTCTCATCCTATTGTGTTCGGTCACGCCGTAAAGATTTACTACAAGGATGCTTTTGACAAGCATGGTGCGTACTTTGATGAATTGGGTATTAATGTCAACAACGGTATGGCTACGTTGTATGAAAAGATTGCTGAGCTACCACGCTCCAAGCGCGAAGAGATAGAGCGTGATTTGCACGCTTGTCAGGTTCATAGGCCGCGTCTTGCCATGGTGGACTCTTCTCGCGGTATTACCAATTTTCACTCGCCCAGCGATGTGATCGTTGATGCCTCAATGCCTGCCATGATTCGTTCTGGTGGTCAGATGTGGGGTGGGGATGGCAAGTTGTATGATTGTAAGGCGGTTATGCCTGAGTCAACGTTTGCGCGTATCTATCAGGAGATGATCAACTTCTGCAAATGGCATGGTAATTTTGATCCCGCCACCATGGGCACAGTGCCTAACGTTGGATTGATGGCGCAAAAAGCGGAAGAGTATGGCTCTCACGATAAGACGTTTGAGGCCGACTCCGCTGGTATCGCTCGGATTACAGATGTTGATACCGGTGAAGTGCTGATGGAGCAAGCCGTAGAAGAAGGTGATATCTGGCGTATGTGTCAGACAAAAGATGCGCCTATTCGTGATTGGGTCAAGCTTGCAGTACGTCGAGCCCGTGAATCAGATACCCCCGTCGTATTCTGGCTAGACCCTTACCGGCCGCACGAGAACGAGTTGATCAAGAAGATTCATACCTATCTCGAGGATCATGACACTGACGGGCTGAACATTCAGATTATGTCGCAAGTACGTGCCATGCGTTATACGCTTGAGCGAGTGGCTCGGGGCCTGGATACTATTTCCGCTACGGGTAACATCCTGCGTGATTACCTGACAGATCTGTTCCCGATATTAGAGCTTGGTACCAGTGCCAAAATGCTGTCTGTTGTGCCGTTGATGGCAGGTGGTGGATTGTTTGAAACAGGTGCTGGTGGCTCGGCGCCCAAGCACGTTCAGCAATTACTCGAGGAGAACCATCTTCGTTGGGATTCATTGGGTGAGTTTCTGGCGCTGGCGGTATCGATTGAAGAATGCGGCATCAAGCACGAGAACGAGAAAGCCAAGATATTAGCCACTACGCTGGACGCCGCAACCGGGCGATTGCTAGACAACGACAAGTCGCCGTCACGTAAAGTGGGGCAGCTTGATAATCGGGGTAGTCACTTTTATCTGTGTCTGTACTGGGCTGAAGAGATTGTGAGCCAGACAGACGACGCCGGCCTTGCCGCACACTTCAAGCCGCTGTTTGAAGCGCTAACCAAGAATGAGGCAAAGATAGTGGAAGAGCTGAATTCTGTGCAGGGTCAGCCTGTAGACATTGGCGGCTATTACGTAGCTGATCCAGAGCTTTGCGATAAAATCATGCGGCCTAGTGATACGTTCAATGGTCTGTTGAAGTCAGCCATTTAGTCGCTACTGCACTATCTGTTGATGCGTTAACCAACTGACATCATCAGGTGAAATAGGACCCTCGACTCGTTGTCGAGGGTCTGCCAAATAGCTTTCTTACCTTTGCTGCGCTAGCCACTATGTCCAAGTCCCTTGCCTTCGGCAGAACCCACATGGCCATACCGGGCCCGTCAGTTATGCCTGACAGGGTGCTACAGGCCATGCATCGGGCAGCACCCAATATTTATGAGGGAGAGCTGATTGAACATAGCGAATCTCTCTACCGTGATTTAAACCTTATTGCCCGAAACAGCGGTGAGGTCGTTATCTACATTGGCAACGGGCACGCTGCCTGGGAAGCCAGTCTGGTCAACCTGTTGAGCCGCGGCGATCAGGTGCTGGCTCTTGTTACCGGGCGCTTTGGGCGAGGTTGGGTAGCGATTGCCGAAGGCTTAGGCCTTGACGTTCAGGTGCTGGATTTTGGTGCTGAACAATCTGCAGATCCTGCGCAAATTGAAGCAGCACTTCAGGCTGATACTGAGCACAAGATTAAAGCGGTAATTACCGTGCAGACTGATACCGCCACATCAATTACAAACAACATACCGGCCATTCGAGAGGTCATGACATCGGCAGATCATCCTGCCATGTTGATGGTGGATTGTATCGCCTCATTTGCGTGTGAACGCTTTGACATGGATGCCTGGGGTGTCGATGTAATGATTACAGCGAGCCAGAAAGGGCTAATGACGCCCCCCGGGATTGCACTGGTGTTCATTCAGGATACAGTCTGGCCAAGACACAAGGAGGCTGATTTAAAAACACCGTATTGGGATTGGCATTCGCGTGTTTACCCGGCTTATTTTGCAGCGCGGTTTTGTGGGACTCCGCCCACGCATCATCTCTATGGTCTGCGTGAAGCGTTGGACATGTTACTGGAAGAGGGCATGGAGAACGTATGGCATCGCCATCATGTTCAAGCTGCAGCGGTTTGGGCTGCTGTGGATGCATGGGCTCAGTCAGGTGCGCTTACATTTAACGTAGCGCTTGTCTCAGACCGCTCGCTAGCGGTTACCACGATTAAGACGCGTGATGGTCTGGCGTCGAATCTTCGCGCATGGTGCGAAAAAGAAACTGGGTTAACTCTGGGAGTGGGTTTGAGTCTAGCACCCGACGGTGGGACGACAGACAGCAACGTGTTCAGAATCGGACACATGGGGCATCTGAATCCACATTCTTTACTGGGAACACTGGGGTGTGTTGAAATGGGTTTGATGGCTCTGGGTGTCGATGTGAGTGTCAGTGGTGTTGCATCGGCTATGAAAGTTATCGAACGCAAGAGTGCGTAGTGCTTTCTTTGAAACAGTAGGTACTAACGGCAGTCACTAAAGCGCAACCTGATATAGCAACTGCTCATGTCCTCAATCGTTAAAAATCTTGTTTTTTTGTTATTAGCGTTTTTGTCTATTGCCGTTGCTGCTTATCATCTGGAAGACGCGCGTAAGGGTGTTGATACTCAAACGCTTAATGTCGGTAGTACACCGGCCACACGCTATCGCTTGATCGGCACCGACGGTCCCATGGTTGTTGTTGCCCACGGTTTTGCAGGGTCACGTCAGCTGATGCAAGCTTACTCGTTGACGCTGGCAAGAGCTGGGTATGATGTGCTGGCCTTTGATTTTGAAGGCCACGGCCGAAACCCGATTCCGATGTCAGGTGATGTGACAGCCATCGACGGGACAACACGTTTGCTGGTGGAAGAGACGCGCCGGGTTATTGCAGCAGCCCGAGAGCTTAAACAAGAATCAACAGGTATAACAGCTGACATTGCCTTGTTGGGACACTCCATGGCCACTGATGTGTTGTTGCGTGCCGCCATCCTTGAGGCGGACGCTGGTAGCCCTGTTGCAACGATGGTGGGCATTTCCATGTTCTCTGAGGCGATCACGCAACAGGTGCCGCCCAGCTTGCTCATCATCAATGGTGAATGGGAAAGTCGCCTGCGTGCGCCTGCGCTTGCACAGTTACAACTTCTCGATGCGCAAGCTCAGGAAGGTGATACGGTCTCCCGTGATGATGTTGTGCGTAGAGTGATTGCAGCGCCTTATGTTGAACATGTCAGTGTCCTGTACAGCGAGGTTGCACTTCAGGAAACACGTGACTGGATGGATATGACGTTCGAGCGTCACAGTGATGGCGAGGTGCTACGAATAGGCGGTTGGATACTGTTAATGCTTGTGGGGATCGTCTTGTTATTCAAACCTCTGACGCACTTTCTGCCCGTCTCACCTCTAGTATTAACGGATGTGTCGACACGCATGTTCTGGCTGGCGACATTGCTTCCTGCTGTTGTTGTGCCAACTATTGCATTATTGCCGGCTGTTGAATTTCTACCGGTATTGGTTGCTGACTATCTAATGCTGCATCTTGCGCTATACGGTGCATTGCAGCTGTTGATTCTACGCCCCATGCTATCTGTTTCAATGAGCACCGTTACAGTAGGTGCGATCAGTTTGGCGGTTTGGGGAATTGCTGTATTTGGTGTTGCACTAGACCGCTATGCCGCTAGTTTTCTACCGACATCAGGGCGCCTGAGCATTATCGGGGTTCTCTGTCTGGGCGCAATCGTGTTCATGGTGGCAGACAGCGTCATCACTCATGCAGGACGCGGGCGTCTCTGGCGGCGTGTTGTTGCGCGCGTGGCTTTGATAAGTTCTCTGGGTATTGCGGCGGCTATTGATCCTGAGCGTCTGATATTCTTGCTGCTGATATTGCCCGTGCTTATTTTGTTCTATCTGGTGCACGGCTTGATGGGACGCTGGGTAGCCCAGCGATGCGGACCGCTTGCGGCAGGTATCGGTTTAGGTTTGGCGTTAGCCTGGGCAATAGGGGTTAGTTTTCCTTTGTTTGATGTCTCGATTTAGAGCTTGCTTCAGAATTTAGAGCAAGATTTGCATTCCGTCATATCCTGGTTCCACCCCTGCAGGTAGTTCGGATTTGACGCCTTGGTAGTCAATGTCGGCGTGCATGTTGGTCAGGATAGCTCTGGCAGGGTTCACCATCTCAATGAACGCCAGGCACTCTTCCAGATTCATGTGTGAGGGGTGCAGGTTATAGCGAAGTGCATCCACGATAAGCACGTCTACATCGGCAAGCAATTGCAACGATGTGGGGTTGGAGATTCTTTTCATATCAGGTAGGTACACAGCGTTGTTGATTCTTACGCCCAGCGCGTTTATGTCACCATGCTCTGCAACAAGCGTGTTGATGCTAACCGCGCCGCCTGGTCCCTCAACGTTAAAAGGCTGATGTGCAGTTAGTGTTTTTTCATTACAAAAGCTTGGGTAACTAGAGCCTTGTGCCTGATGAAAGCAGTAGCCGAAGGCTGCCATAACCTGAGTACGTGTTGGCTGATCTATCCAGACATCGATGGGCCTGCGCAGGTTTATCGCCATCTGCCGTAGATCGTCCAGCCCGAAGATATGGTCA
>JALZVU010000109.1 GCA_023301795.1 Granulosicoccus sp. | reverse complement strand
CAGTCACCATGCCTTCTGGTTTTTGCGTATTTTTATCGAAAGAGATTGTTGTTGCTGAAGCGCTACTGGTTTCTGTTGCCAACAGTTTCCTTTTTTGTTGGATTCGGAATAATACTCGTTCCGCAAATTGTAGGTGAAGGCTTGCATGTGACAATACGTTGGGTGGCGGAGGAGATTATCGATTATCGCACTTGGATGCACATGTTGATACCTATGTCACTAGTGTCAACAATTATTGCCACTATTCCTTGGGCAATATTTCTTGAGCGTAGGTTTAGAGATTTGAAGCGGTAAGGGGAGGGTTTGCGGAGTTGTTTTGATGAGCAACTGTGAAAATCAGAATGCTGCATGTCACGTTCTCATAAAGTTTGAGTTAAATATTTCACTAGTGGTCCGTTACCGCAGGGATGTGATTTTGGGATTCTCAAGGCACGCCGTTCGGCCGTGCCACAGTGACGCTCAATGTACGCATACTGAATCTGCGTTTGCCAGGCCAGTACGCTGATAGCGAAGCAGATACACACTACAACTATTTTAGAGATTACGATCCGGGTACGGGACGATACCTGACGAGTGATCCCATCGGATTAGCTGGTGGCGACAATACGTACGCCTATGCGTTGATGAATACGGATGTGTGGGGGCTATGGGCTATTGGAGATAGTTTGTCTCCAGAGAGGATGCAAGAACTCAATAATAATCCGTTAGCCATACGTGCGTTTATAGAAGATGAGTTGTCAGGTTTCCAAGGTCGGAGTAACTTCTACCTCTGGGCTCACGAGACGACGAATAGTGCTGATAGTGCACGCCAGACCGATTGGTTTTTGGCGGCGTCTCAGGTTAACGAAGAAGACGCTTTGAGAATTATAGATCAACGACTGCCCAATGCATTTGATATAGTTGAGGAAGAGACTCGCGATTATATTTTTTGGGCGGATTTGGGATTGGCGGAGCAGAACGTACAAACGTTTTTGAGTTTGTATTCTGGTGAAACCATAGCAAATGTTGACCCAAGCGCACCTCCAGGTACTTGTGGTGTGCAGCTTTCTGGAGACTGGCTGGATTTGCAATTGGTGTCTTATGAGCAAAACGAACTGTCCAGATTAACTACTGAATACTTTGTTGATCGGAGTTCACAGTGTCCCTTGGTCATGGGCAATCTCAATAGTTTATTAAATTACGAATGGGTAGCAGGATTTGGCGCAACTGTACTTTGTCAAGGCGATGAGGATACTTATATGGTCGTGCAAGAGTTCTGGCCAAATGGCGACTTTGATTACACAAACGTTGCCGATAGAATAAGGCTTGGTGAGGCGCTAGTTAAAATTAACAACGGAGTGGAGTGGAGGGAAATACCATAGTCACTTCAAACAGTTCTTATGCAACGATCAAGCAGATTTTTCTATGGTGGTTTAGCTATATTCTTCTAGACACCCTTGTTTTCGGTATTCTTGAATTTTTTCACCAAGTTTATGTGTATCCAGACTCTAGTAAAACACTATCAGATTTTTCATTTATATTTTTTGGTGGTATTTTGGGGCTGGTCGGAAAAGTATTGTCATACCACAATTTTTGGTGATGCTTGTGCTCGTAATTCTGCGTCGTAAAAAGTTAGCATTGGTAAAGCGAAGTTGGCTGATGGTCCCGATTCTTTCGTTTTTTATTGCATATTGCTTATTTTTAGTCGCTACGCTTCTTGACTATTCAGGTAGTTGGTCAGATAGTTGGTCTGTTGTAATTGACATTTTAGAAAGTGAGCTCCGTAGATGGATGAACTACAAATACCCAATAACTGCGGTAAGGCCTATATCGGTGTTGTCTACTTTACTAGCCACTGGTCCATGGTTGTATTTCATAAATCGAAAATGGAGAGCTCCGCTTTGATGAAATGATGCACGACTCTTGTTAGGCGCATCAGGACCGCTTCGCCAACCTTATTTTAAAGGGTTGCTGACTTTACTGATTAGTATTCTTATAAACTGCTGTGGGTGTTTTGCTGAGCGTGTTGGTTGGCTATCTGCTACCGCTCATCGATATCTGGATATTTGTGATGATTACAGCCTCCATGCTTATGTCCTTGGTTGGCCTGATGATGACAATTCGGATAGAGCGTGCAAAGACCTCAACTCGTGACGTTAACACGCCGGCTGGCCTCAGTCGTTGACTGGGCGCGGTTGTTCTCCATTTGATGGCCAATCCTAGAGAGCAGGACACGTGATGCAACGTTGACGGGGGTGCGTTAGCGATTTTTCTTTTGCACCTTAGAAGTGCTAGGGTACAAACATGTAAGGTACGAAACACCTCATGGTTATCGACTTTTAACACAAGTTTTTCAATGTTGATTAATAACTGAGCACTCTTGTGCAGACAAGAAATTGTAACTTGTGCATCCGACGCCCAATATTCTTCCGCACTTTGGTGAATGCTCTTTTCTGCAGTGGCTGTGCGCATTTTTAATTTTGGAAGTAAGTGCCGGTTGTATATTTCATGACTGATGCTGTCAAAAAGAGGGCGACTAAATCACATACGAAATATCCAGCCAGGCAAAATTATTCAAAGAACTACAGTACGAGTCAGTAGTAAAAAATTCTTATTTGGAAACTAATATTATACGGAAGCGGTTATGACAACATCCAGCATTAAAAGTACGAACCCTGTAAAACCAAAAAAGCGCAGTTTGTTCAAAGTTGTACATCCTGTGTTTACGAAAATATCTATTGCCATAACGTTCATGTGTGTCATGGGCAGCTCCGCAAATGCCGATTTAGTTCATCCTGGCGGGTGGCATACACAAGATGACCTAGACCAGATTCGAAACAACGTAGCTGCACAACAAGAACCATGGATTACGGGTTGGAATGACGCTGAAAATGAAGGTCCAGATGCTAATTTTTCAGTCAACGAGGATGCTCTCATTACTAACAATGGCTCTATGCACAGGGCTGGGTTTGGTGCTTGGGTTTTAACCATGAAATGGGTTGCTTCCGGCGATAAGGCCTATTCAGATGCGGCTATTGATGTCATCAATCACTGGGTTGACAGGGTGACAGATTTTGACGTTTATGGCCCAACCCTCACTGTAAGTACGGGTGCTGGAGCAATGGCTCAAGCTGCTGAAATTCTTGAGCATGGATTCAATGGAGAAGCTGGCTGGCGTCAGTCTGATGCTGATGCAGCTAAAACATGGTTTAAATCGGTCATCTATGACCCATGGACCAACACAGGCATTCAAAGCTCATCTAATTGGGGAACTTCGGCGCTAGGTGGGAATATGTCGATGGCAATTTTCATGGATGATGAGTCTGCGTACGATTACCAAGTCAATGCTTTCCAATTTGGTTACCCAAATACAGATGACGGATGTACCTCGGTTACGGATTACGTCACTCACGCAACGGGACAATCCTGGGAATCCGGAAGAGATCAAAGTCATGTGCAGGGTGGGATAGCGCACCTAACCGAAGCTGCCTTAATCATGTGGAATCAGGGAGACGACTTGGTATACCTTGCAGACAACAGGCTTCTTGCCGGTGTGGAATATCACGCTCGATTTAATCTGGGATTCAATGATCTGCCGTTTAGTTTAGATATTCCCAATCCATGCAATCTAACGCGCCTTGGAGGTGATGTAATTGCTGAAGAGGATCGCGGTGATTTCTCACCCGTTTATTACATGTCTGCCAAACTTTTTTCAAAGGCTGGCCTACCTCATCCAAATACAGAAGCTGTATTAACAAGTAGAGGCTATTCACCGGAAGATAATAATTTTGCTCATCCAGGTTTAGGTATGTTTGCTTTTGTCTCTACTGATGATGACGAAGGTTCTACCCCTACGCCTCCTACTTCGGCTCCTAGAGTCAGCTTCGTAAGTCCAGAGCAGAGCGACAACTTGGATGCAGGTGCGGCTTTGTCTGTTTTGGTGGATGCTGATGATATTAATGGAGATATCATATCAGTGAACCTTTCCATTGATGGTGATTTCGTCAGAACGGAGAGGCAAGCGCCATACGCGTGGAGCGTGAGAGATACACAGTTGCAAAACCTTCCCGCAGGAGCACATACGCTGACTGCAGTCGCCACTGACGATGATGGCTTACGAACAGAGGCTTCTATTGAATTTACCGTTGGCGGTGGTGTTACAGGTTCAGGTTCTGATTTTCTCACTATGAAAAAATCAAACAGTGCATCTTTCGCTCTTGCTGCAGATTCTGGTGGTTCGAATAACCAGAACGTTTTTCTTGGGTCAGAAGCGTCTGGCAATCAGAATCAGCATTGGGAAGAGATTAGCAGGGGCGATACCTACTACTCTTACAAGAAACGCGGCACCAATACGTGTTTGGACGGTGGTAATGGTGGTGAGAATCGCCAAAACGTAATACTGTGGACATGTTCGACCGATAATCAAAACCAGCACTGGAAAAAAGTGATGATTGGCAACAATTATCGTTTGGAAAAACGAAACGCACCAGGCTATTCAATTGATGGAAATAATGGTGGGTCTAATGGTCAGAATGTTTATCTCTGGCAATCTAGCAATACCAACGGCAATCAACAATGGAAGTTCGAAAATAGATAAATTTGAATTTTCAGCGACTTATTGATTGCTAAATAAAAAAGCCTCAGTTTCTAAAGAAACTGGGGCTTTTTACATGGTGATGTCAGCAAAAATATTCATGAAAAACCGTTGTTCTCAGAAATCTGGTCTGCAATTCATGCAACAAAGCGTGGCTACAAAGTCAAGCTGAAGAACAACGTTAAATCAGCCAGTTTGAGTGTAGGAACTATGAGACACCTATTACCCAATTTTGATCAGCATCTCGTGTGATCAACAACAGGACGTCAGCGCTGCCCACCATTAATCTCAATAACTTGCCCCGTCACATACCCTGACAACTCGTTAGCGGCAAGAAATAGAAACGTCGGTGCACAATCTTCTGGTGTGCCCAGTCGCTGCAGTGGTATTTGAAGCCTCGTGGCTTCAAGCTTCTCAGCACTGGAATAGCGTTCATGAAAGTTGGTATGGATGACACCTGGAGATACTGCATTCACGCGTATGCCGAACGGTGCCAGTTCTCGAGCAAGGCCACGGGAGTAGGTAGATACAAAAGCTTTGCTGGCAGAATAGATTGACGAGCCTGGGCTGCCACCCGTTAGTGCGGAGATGGAGACCGTGTTGACAATGGATGCACCCTGAGCGTTTTTGATCAACGGTAACAAACCACGGGTAATGCGCACCACCGCATGTTGGTTCAGTTCCACAATATTGCTGTATTGCTCCTCGGTCAAAGTTTCTGCCGGAAAACGCCCGAACATGGTTCCAGCGTTGTTGATCAGCACATCTACAGTCTCGGTTCTTTGTGATACAAACCGGATGAATTCCGCCTGGTCTTCGGGCAAAGTAAAGTCGCCGGTGGTATGGGCGAT
Source organism: Granulosicoccus sp. (assembly GCA_023301795.1). Classification (GTDB taxonomy): domain Bacteria; phylum Pseudomonadota; class Gammaproteobacteria; order Granulosicoccales; family Granulosicoccaceae; genus Granulosicoccus. The sequence goes on along the minus strand of JALZVU010000109.1, from coordinate 3,525 downwards.
ATCGCCCGGTAAGCCATCGCCGTAACTTTCATTGCGGCCAAGGTGTGCAATAACGTTGGCACCAGCTTCATGAAAAGCCTGTAATGCGGCTCGCCCTATACCGTTGCCTGCACCAGTAATGACAATGGTTCGGCCTTCAAACAGATTTGCAAAATAGGAATGAGCCATGAAATCGGGGGTCAGTTGACAGGCAGTGGATAACTCAATTGTTGTCCCACTGTAATGAGTGTTCCCTGGAGATTGTTGATGTCCTGCAACACAGCCACCGTGGTGCCATATTGCCGAGCAATGAGACTGAGAGAATCGCCAGATCGAACCAGATAACTTCCATACGGAGGTAGGTCCCGAACGGCCTCGTTATCTGTCGCTGTGGCGCTGTCGTCAGCCACGTTAATGGCAGTGGTCTGGGGCTCTGTTACCAGAACCTGCGTGTTCACATTCTGCTGTTGTCCAGCATCTTGAGAGACGTTGCCCTGTACGGCGTTTGATGTTGCGGTGCCATTCAAGTCGGGAACTTGACGTTCTTCGCCGACTTGCCTGGTAGCTTGTGAATTGGTCGCAACGGCGGGCTGCTGTTGAGCCTGGTTGGCCGTGGCCCCTGAAAATTCTGCCAGTGCAGCTTGCTCAACGTTGTTTTGCCAGCGAAAGAGCCCCGTGGCCAACACCGCGGCGGAAACAACGATCAATACTATGTCTGATACGGCAATCATGCCTCTCTCTCCGTTTACTGCCGCTCGACCGCGGCCGTTGATACTACTCCACGCACCTCCTGTTGGTGGATTCAGGCGCCAATGTTTTGCAAAACACTGTTAATTCAGGGGTACACATTGTGCGCCATTCGGCGCTCGATTCCATGATACCCAGTAATTGATGTATTCGTCGGTTTCTGCAGTTTAAGTTCTTACCACTTGTCCAGCCACGAGTAGCCGGTCATTGCCATGGCCAGTAGAGCAGGACGACTGCGTACACCACCCGGAAACGCAGTATTGGGAAGCTGGCTCAATACATCGAAAAGCTCGCTGTTACCGGCCATATGGTCGGCCAAGGCTTTCCCGTAAATACAGGCCAACGCAACCCCATGTCCAGAATAGCCACCTGCAGCGTATCGCTGAGGCGATATTTCACCGATAAACGGCAGGCGATTGCGGGTGATAGCTAAGGTGCCGCCCCATGCGTAATCCACACGGGTATCACCCAGTGAGGGAAAGACACCCAGCATGGCTTTGCGAACCAGCGGTGCAATGTGTTGTGGGAAGCGATAAGAATAGTTTTCGCCACCGCCGAACAATATCCGGTCTCCCGCAACACGTCGGTAGTAGTTAACAACAAACCGTGAGTCAGCCACCGCCTCGTTTTCTGGCAGAAGCTCTTCGGCAAGCTCACCTAATGGTTCAGTGACAACGATGAAATTATTAATGGGCATCATGCGTTTGTGCATACGCTCATCCAGCGCATCCACATAGCCATTGGTGGCCACAACCACACGTTCGCACAACACACTGCCAGTCGCTGTCACTACACGTTGCATCTGTGAGCCTGGTCTGCGATGTATTTGCAGGACCTCACTTTTTTCCAATATCGTTGCACCATTTTCCATGGCCGCCTTCGCCAGTCCATGACACAGCTTCAGTGGGTGAATGTGTCCGGCGCCTCGATCTACCGCGCCTCCGAAATAACCCTGACCATTAACGTGCGCGCGGATATCATCCGCGCCAAGAGGAGACATATCCTCATAACCGTAGTGTTGCTTCAGGTGGGAGCAGTAATTGTGCAGCGGCGCTAAAAAGCGCTTTCGGTGCTGTGCGTAAACAATGCCCGGCTGATAGTCGATATCGATGTTGTGACGTTTGGTGTTTTCCAGAATCCAGCGTTTTGCCTGCTCTGAGATATCCCAAAGACTGTGCGCCATTGATTGACCTAGCAATGCCTCAAGCTCCTGCTGATCCATGTTGAAGCCAGTGCCCAGCTGGCCCCCATTTCGCCCTGATGCACCCCAGCCCACACGATGCGCTTCTAGTACCACACACTCTATGCCTTGCGAGCGCAGTTCCAGTGCAGCTGCCAGTCCTGTAAATCCTGCACCAACGATGCAGACTTCGGTCTGCAGATGTGTTTCCAGAGATGGAAGGGCAGCTATTGAGCTTGTTGCTGCATACCAGGATGGTGCATGCTCACCTGGCTGATCGTTGGCGTAGAGAAGTTTCAAGGCAGGCTCGAATGTGGGAAGGGTTTATCCACTAGAGGTCACACATTCAGTAGTAAGTGTTCTCTTTCCCAAGGGCTTATGACCTGTAGAAAAGCATCTGACTCCTGGCTTTTTATTGCTCTGTATAGCCCGCAGAATTCACGGCCCAGTAGTTCTTCAAGCTTCGGGACATCGTTGAACAGCTCAAGTGCCCTGGATAGATCACGCGGCAGGTTGTGTGGCAGGGAATAGGCATCACTGGTGAGATTAGCGCGCGGTGTGCTTTTTTCACGCATACCTAAGAGGCCACAAGCAAGACTTGCCGCTATCGCCAGATAGGGGTTTGAGTCCATGCCAACGACTCTGTTTTCAACGCGCCTGCTTTGCTGAGTGGATAGTGGTATTCGGATACCGGTTGTGCGATTGTCAAAACCCCACTCCAGATTAATAGGCGCTGAATCGTCGCGACGAAATCGACGGTATGAATTGACGTAAGGTGCCAGCATGCACAGGACATTGGGCAGAAATTGTTGTTGGCCTGCAATAAAGCCGTAAAACAGCTCGGACGGTTCATTGTTTGCGTCGTTGAATACGTTCTGCCCGTCGGTGTCGTCCACCACACTTTGGTGGATATGCATGGCACTACCGGGTTGCTCTTCCATGGGCTTGGCCATAAAAGTGGCAAAACAGTTGTTGCGGATGGCGGCCTCGCGAATCAGGCGCTTGAAGAAAAATACCTGATCGGCAAGTGTTACCGGGTCGCCGTGCTGCAGATTTATTTCTATCTGACCTGCACCTCCCTCCTGAATGATGGTGTCTATCTCGAACCCTTGCGCTTCGGCAAAATCATAGATATCGTCAATGACTGGACCGTATTCCTCGACAGCACTCATGCTGTATGCCTGCCTGGCAATGCCTTGTCTGCCGGTTCTGCCAATAGGCGGCTCCACAGGCAGGTTGGGGTCAATGTTGGGTTTTGTTAAATAAAATTCTATCTCAGGTGCAACCACTGGGCGCCAGCCATGCACAGCGTACTGCTCTACAACACGCTTGAGCACATTGCGCGGCGTCATCATATTCGGACTACCGTCCTGATTTAATACATCGTGCACCACTTGTAGTGTTACATCGGTTGACCAGGGCACTGCGGTAGCGGCCGAGTAGTCAGGCACCAGCACCAGATCGGACTCTGTCCATTGATCTGGCATGTCTTCTAGGTCAACATATTCGCCGGTAATCGTTTGATAGAAGATGGAGGTTGGTAAATACATGGCATCCGCCCGCGCAAACTTGCGGGCCGGCATGGCCTTACCCCTTGAGGTGCCAGCAAGATCTGCAAC
>JALZVU010000108.1 GCA_023301795.1 Granulosicoccus sp. | reverse complement strand
GTGTACATCTGCCAAGGTAAGGTTTTTTGAGCTGCTGAGCCAAGGAACAGCACAACCACTACCTCATCAAACGAGGTGATGAAGGCGAACAATGCCCCCGATACCACGCCTGGGATAATCAGTGGCATCTGTACTTTGAAAAAGGTGGTGACCGGGTCAGCGCCAAGGCTTGCTGCAGCGCGGGTTAGTGAGTTGTCGAATCCCACCATGGTGGCTGTGACCGTAATGATGACGAAGGGTGTACCTAGTGCCGCATGGGCGAGAACGATGCCCCAGTAGGTCCCTTGCAAGCCAATGCGGGAGTAGAAGAAGTACATGCCAGCTGCTGAAATAATCAACGGCACTATCATGGGAGAGATGAGAATGGCCATAATGGTGCGTTTGAACGGCACATGGCTCTGCGACAAGCCAATGGCTGCCAAGGTGCCCAAGGCGGTAGCAATAAGTGTGGCCATAGGCGCAATGGCAAATGAATTTCTCAGGGCGCTTTGCCAATCCTTACTAGTGAAAAAATCCTGATAATGCTGCAGCGAATAGCCTTCAGGTTTCAGAGCCAGCATTTCTGGCGTGAAGGTGAAGAAGTTCTGTGCATTAAACGACAAGGGAATAATCGTGATGATGGGCGCGACCAGAAAAAACAGGACAAAGCCGCAAATGCCATAACGAAACACATAGTGCCAGACGCGTTGGCCCGTGGACGCATAGGGAGGTAGGCTACTCATATTGGCGTTATCCCAGTTTTACTTTGTCAATGCCCACGACTCGGTCGTAAGCCCAATACAAGGCGAGCACCATCACTAACAAGACGGCACCCAATGCTGAAGCCAGCCCCCAGTTCAGTGAGGAACTGATGTGGTACGCAATACGATTGGATATAAAGACGCCCGTGGTACCGCCGACAAGCTCCGGCGTTATGTAGTACCCGATGGATAAGATAAACACCAATATAGAGCCTGCGCCGATGCCAGCCACGGTGTTTGGAAAGTAGATGCGCCAGAACGCCAGTGAGTCACTTGCCCCCATGGATTTTGCGGCCCGCATGTAGGTAGGGGATATGGTTTTCATCACTGAGTACAGCGGCAATATCATGAACGGCAACAGTATGTGTGTCATGGCAATGATGGTGCCTGTCATGTTGTTGATCATGACCAGTCGTCCCGCGTGGTCGATAAGGCCAACCCACACGAGTATGTCGTTGATAACCCCCTGTTGTTGGAGAAGCACTTTCCATGCACTGGTTCTGACGAGTAGGGATGTCCAGAAAGGCAGGAGCACCAGGATAAGCAGCATGTTGGACGTGCGTACCGACAGGGTGGCTAGCAGGTAGGCAACCGGATAGCCTAGCAAGATGCAGCTGATGGTAATGATGAGGCTGATGGCTATTGTGCGCAGAAAGAGCAGTACATAGATGCGCTCATTCGTAGGCTTTCGTTCAACCCCCAAGGCTGTTCGCTCAGCGTCTACTGAGGCAAGGAAGTAGCTGTCGACAATAGGTGGGGACAGGCGTTGGATGGTTTGCCAGTTTGCCAAGTCAATCCAGCCGTCGTCGACATCTTCGAATTGTTGTCTGAAATTCTCAGACGTCATAGTGGGCAGTTGCGCGCTAATACCCGCAAATAGATCAGCTGCGCTGCTCTCCAGCGTCTGTAGCGCACCGGAGTCTAGCTTGCTCAAGTCGTGGTAAAGCAGTGAGTAGGTAAATCCGTGAGGAACCAGGGAGGTGGCGTCTACATCGTCTCCCTCTTCACTGGCCACGTAGCGCGTCCAGTTTCGCAAGGATTGAGCGGTAGCTGGGAAGGTGCTTGAAAAATCTGGCAATGAACGCAGGGACGACCAGGCTGCGGGTGTTTCCCAGACAGAATTCATCGCCGACAACGCGTCCATAGCGGCCGTGTTGTCAAAGCGTTTTATGCGTCTACCGGTTTTTCTGAATACGCTGGAGATGCCGGGTTGGTCGTAGTTGATGCGGTTGCCAAGACGAGTGTGGCGTTTAAGTTCCTGAGCTAGCATCAGATCGTCAGCGAGGGTTGCAAAAACGAACTCGCTGGGTAGCTCGTCTTTTGTCGAATCCCAACTTGCCAAGGCCGTGACAGTGCCCGGCAGAATCTGTTCGACAATTTTGTTTTCTACCGACCGAAACAGCATATCGCCGATGGGCATAACAAAGCTGACAATAATAAAACCCAGAAGCGGGAGAATAAGCAGGAAGGCGCGGAGTTTGTCTCGGCGCAAGGCCTTGGCAAGGCTAGTCTTGAGCGGCTTGCCATCGCGTGTTAGCGGCGCTTGATCGGTACTGGCGATGTGCCCCAGATTCTGATCAGATATGGGTGCTTGAATGTGCGCGGACAAGAACGACTCCCTACGGGTGAGTGATCCCGTAACCACAACACACTGGGTGCAATGTGGTTACGGGATCACCCGGGCATAGCCCGGATGATTCAGAAGGCATTGCCCTTAAAAGAAAGGGCAACGCCTGCTTCGGAATACAAACAATGAACTTACTGTGCTAACCAGGCTTGGAACTTGGCGTCCAGATCGTCACTGTTGTCAGCCCACCACTCGTAGTTGTACAAAAACGTGTTTTGAGCATTGTCAGGATCTGTTGGCATGTGTGGTGCCATATCAATTCCAAGCTCTGCGTGCTGGCCAACCAGAGGCGCTGATGATGCACGGGCAGGGCCATACGAGATGTACTTAGCCTGATCTGCCAGACGCTGAGTGTCAGTGGCAAACTTGATGTAATGCAGTGCACGGTTAGTACGCTCTTCGCTCATACCGGTAGGAATGATCCAGCCGTCAAGATCGAATACCTGAGCATCCCATAACATGGCGATCGGCTGATTCTCTTCTTCGATGGCTGCGAATAAACGACCATTGTAAGCGGAACTCATGGCGACTTCGCCGTCAGCAAGTAGTTGTGGTGGCTCAGCGCCCGCAGACCACCAGATGGTCTCATCTTTGATAGTCGCCAGTTTATCGAATGCTTGCTGCACACCTTCGTCTGTAGACAACACGTCATAGATATCGGTTGTAGCAACACCGTCACACATCAACGCCCATTCCATATTGTTTATAGGTCGCTTTTCCAAAGCACGTTGGCCTGGGAAATTTTCAGTGTCGAACACTGCACAAACATCTTCAGGAACTGCACCTGCCCAAGCTTCGTTATCAGTGCGATACCCGAATGTTGTGGAATACACGATTTGCGGGATAAAGCAGTCAGATACAAGAAGGTCACCAAAATCTTCAGATGCAGGGGTGCCATCAGGCGCTGCTGCAAGCATGGTGTCAAAATCGATTTCCAGCGCAAGGCCTTCATCGCAGAGGCGTATGGCATCAGCGGCCACTACATCGACTACATCAAAAGTGATGTTGCCTGCTTCGTTCATGGCACGCAGTTTGGCAACAGCTTTGGCACCAGAGTCATCATTGATGATGCTGACGTCTGTCATAGCAGAGTAGGGCTTGTGATAAGCCTCGTCTTGCGACTTGGTGTAGGCTCCGCCCCACGACGCGATGGTCATGTCGTCGCTGCCACAGTTTTCACACTCAGGCAGTGCGTCCATGGCCGTGACAACAGTTGCCACAGCACTTAGTGCAAACAGACCAGTTAATCCGGCTGTGAATTTCATAGTGAGTATCCTCTTTATGGTCATATAAAAATCATGTATGGCGGCTGACCTAAACAGCAAGTCGTGCTTTCGTACACAGGTTGTTGTAAGCCGATACCGCGCTGCTTACGGTGTAAATCTTTGGGTGCTTCATGGTGCCGCCGTGCGGTATCTTTGCACCTTGCACGGCCACTGGCGTAGAGTTTGTTAGATGCGATGACTAGTCAACCGGGTCAAGTGCCTTAGCATCCACAGCACTCCACCCCAATGAATAGTTTTGTCCAGCAACGGGTGACGGGTGACGACCTCCGTTGGGCAGTTTTACAATGAATTCGTCATTGCCGGCCACTGACATGACGATGCGTAAGTGATCGCCCAGATAAAGCACTTCCTTGACTTGGCCATCTACGATGTTTTCGCGCGATTGATCGGGAGATAGCTCAATGCGTTCAGGGCGTAATGAGATGGTTGCTCGTGATCCTACGGCACCAATATTGACAGCCTCTGCGCTCACTTTTGTTCCATCGTCCAGCGTCATGGCGCAGTGCTGGCCGTTGATATCAGTAACCACGCCAGAGAGCTTGTTGTTCTCACCGATAAACTGGGCAACAAAAGAATTTTGCGGGCTTTCATAGAGATCGTCGGGAGGGGAGAGTTGCTGAATCACACCGTCCTGGAATACCGCGACCCTGTCGCTCATGGTTAGTGCTTCGGTCTGGTCGTGGGTGACGTACACGACGCTGACACCCAGACTTTCGTGTATGTGTTTTATTTCATATTGCATTTGTTCGCGAAGCTGCTTGTCCAATGCTCCCAATGGTTCGTCCATTAACACAAGGTCAGGATCAAAAACCAGTGCACGCGCTACGGCAACCCGCTGCTGTTGCCCACCAGAGAGCTGTATAGGGCGTCGATTCCCGAATGCTCCCAACTCCACCATGTCCAGAGCACGTTTTACTTTCTGCTCTCGCTCAGCTTTACCCATTTTGCGAATCTCAAGCGGGAACGCCAGATTTTCAGCCACGCTCATGTGTGGGAACAGCGCGTAATTCTGAAACACCATACCGATGCCACGTTTGCGCGGTGGCACATTGTTAATGGGTTTATCGTTGAGGAAGATTTCACCGTGTGTGGCAGGTTCGAAGCCTGCGAGCATCATTAGGCAAGTGGTTTTACCCGATCCTGAGGGGCCAAGCATGGTGACGAATTCGCCAGGTGCGATGTCAAGGTTCAGGTCTTTGACAACGAGGACGGCACCATCGTAACTCTTCTGCACATGCTCAAAGCGCACTGCAGCGCCTCGTATTTTACTTGACGCGTGAACGGATGAACTCATCAATTACCCTTAATTCGCGTTAGCACTAAAATGGACGTGTACTTTGGGAGTACAGAACACTCAGGCGCAGCCCCTTATAGCTGGGGCGTGTTTATGGTGGTACCTGATAAGTCGCAAAAAACCATTGGCTCGTGTCGAATGTTGAGACATCCATCGTTCTCGCGGCCGCAGCTTGTCACTGACTATATCTATGGCTAGTGCACCTAAGCTTACCCGTAACTGGCTCTGCTTTACAATCTTCGGTGGAAAACACTCTAGTAGTTTGCAATTGTCACTGACATCCGTCCACAGGCTACTGCTCTTGCGCTTCTGGTCGCCTTTTTTTGCTGTCTGTCAACATGTAATTCAACAGCTCTAACAATGCCTCGTTAGAGACTGGTTTTTGCAACATGAGCAGATCCGGGTAGTTACACGCCAGGTTGCTGCCAGAGATGGATTCGCCGGTTACCACGGCGACAGGCAAGGGGCGATCTTCAACGGAATCTACAACGGCCAAACCGGAGTCTCCATCCTGCAGGCGCAGATCAACAAGCAGCGCATCGGGTTGATTGGCTGACAGGAACTCAATGGCTTCAGCCGAGGATTCACTGATGGTCACCTTTGCACCGAAGGTCTCGAGATAGGCTTTGACACTACTTTGCACAGCCTTTTCGTCATCAACAAGATGAACCCAGAATCCATGAGGCAGGCTGGCTGTGCCTTGAGAGAAATCAAACTCAGTGTCCAGTGCTAGCGATTCAGCATTCGAATCACAGCGGCGTAGCTCGATGCTCACGGATGTCCCTTTGCCTACTTGCGAGTCTAGACTGAGTTTGTGGTCTAGCGTGTTGACGAGACGCTCGACAATGGACAATCCTAGTCCAAGTCCTTTCGCTTTGTCGCGAGTGTGGTTAGAGACCTGATAGAACTCTTCGAATACCTTGTCGCTGTCGCCGATCTCTATGCCGATGCCGGTATCAACAATTGACAGAATCACGTTGGCGTCATGCGTAGTGGCCTGAAGGCGGACTGAACCCTCATGGGTGTATTTGATTGCGTTACCACATAGATTGCGAATAATTTGTGCCAGCATTGCAGCGTCGGTCATAACATAAAGAGCAGCGGGGACTTCGTTGATCAGTTCCAGATGCTTGTCTTCTGCCAGCTTGTTCATTTCACCCATGAGGGTTTGGGCCAGTTTGCAAAGGTCGACGCTTTTGATATTGGGTTTAACGCTACCGGAATCCAGTTCAGAGATGTCAAGCAATGAATTCAGCTGTGAGGACAGCGAGGTTACAGCGATGTTCATACTGTCCACGATGTCACGGGTTCGCTCATCCAGCGGTGCGTTTTTCAGCGCGCCACTGAAAAGATTCAGCACATGAACGGGCTGCCTCAGGTCATGGCTTGCAGCGGCAATAAATCGTGTTTTTGACTGGCTGCTGGTCTCGGCAGCACTTTTGGCATCCTCGGCATGATGAAGTGCTTCTGATAGTCGCTGTGATTGTTCTTCCAGTTTGGTTGACGACTCAATGGCAAGGGAAAAAACGTCGAACATGAACTTGCCGTTGCGAATCAGTGTTACTGACAAAATAGGGATGCAGATGCTGACGACCAAAGCAAACAGCGTGTTGATGTCCTGACCTGAATTAATTGCCCACAAGGCGCTTAGTGTGCCAAGCGGTGGTCCTATGAATGCAATGAGTAACGGTGGATAACCGATGTTAATACTGTACGAGGCGGTACACAGGCCAAGCATGATGGCTGTCAGCATCGCCCGTTCGAACAGATCCACGGAATTAAAGAAAAGTAGAACCGATGCGATGCCAACGCCCAGCAAGAGCGTGAGCAGGGTAGCCCAAATCCGCTTTGCCGGATGATCAAGCGAACTGGCCTCGCTTATCTGGCGCAACAATACAACTCTGGCTAGTACTATTGTGCATGATAGGAGCGCCCACAATTGCAACTGCATCGCTTCAACTTTTTCGTGTAGCAAGAAAAAGGTGAAGAGTATGGAAAGCGTGAGCGGGATAACCGATTTTGCCGTGTTCCGGCAACAAATGGTCAGGAGCTGCTCACTGACTCTGTCTGATATTTGCGGAACCAGCTGCATGTGAACGCTTCACAAAAAAACACGAAAACTCAGTATTACACAGCCGCGTTTGTCAGTTCAGGTATTACATGAACAAATTCATCACCAGAAGACTGACGATAAGATACAGCACCGTCATTATTCCGCCTACGCGCATGAAGTCGGCAACGCTGTAGCCGCCGGGCCCCATGATCAGGGCATTGACCTGATTGGTAGGAATCAGGAAGGCGTTAGACGTTGAAATGGCTACTGTGAGGGCGAACATGGCAGGATCAGCGCCGATACTCACGGCTATGTTTACCGCCAGAGGTACAAGTAAGACAGTGGCCCCTATATTGGACATCACCAGAGTGAAAAAGGTGGCGAGTCCTGCGATGACGGTCTGCATCACCCAGATCGGCACATCGCCAATGACCTCCAGAAGGTGGTGAGCGATCCATAGAGCCGCCCCCGAATGATCCACCGCAATGCCTAGCGGAATAAGGCAGGCCAGCAAAAACACCGTTTGAAGGCTGACCGCATCGTAGGCTTCATCAATGGTGAGCACGCCTGACAGCACCATGCCCAGGGCCCCTGCCAGTAAGGAAATTGACAGTGTGTCGGTGAGCAGGAATAGCAACAGTGAGGTCACGAAAAAGAAAATGGCCGGGCGTAGCTTGTGCGTGCGAATGTCTTCGTACTTTACGTCGGTGGCAACCACAAAATCCCGATTGGATTTGAGTTTGTTCAGGTCTTTCCAGCTTGAATGCACCACAAGCGTATCGCCAGCACGTAACACGGTGTCCCGAAAACCACGGCTGATTATCTGATCTGCCCGATAGATTTGCATGATGTTAGCGCCAAAATTTCGACGCGGCTTGATATCGCCGATGGCTCTCCCGACCAAGGTCGAGGCTGGCGGAATAACCACCTCACCAATACCGCTGTACTGTGCATTGAGTACCTTGGCAAAACGATCAGGTTCGCCTTTGAGGGTCCAGTGGTATTCCTTGCAGAACGCCTCGACCTCTTCTCTATCACCGAGTAACCCCAGACGTGTATTTACCCAGATTGTCTCTTCGCGATCAGGCGGAACTTTTATGACATCTCCGCTGTAGAGGGCGAGCATGAAGGGGGTTTTATCGTACGCCTCTTCCACTTGGTGAATGCTCATGCCTACCATGGGGCTGTCGACCGTGACTTGGGCTTCCAGTAGTTCGCCGCTGATGCCGTACAAACGCTTGAAGTAGTCATCGGTACGTGAAGTGCGGTTGTTGTCAGGATCCACTTTCGGCATGACAAAACGACCCGCAAGAAAGAAATACAGCAACCCCGTAAGGCTCAGTGCAATGCCGATGGGTAGTACAGCAAACAAGCCGAAGCTCTCCATCTGCATGGATTCTGGAAGTTGGCGATTAGAGGACAGCAGTAGATCATTTAGCAGGATGAGTGGGCTAGAGCCGATCATGGTGGCAGTGCCGCCCAAGATGATGCAAAAGCCAACCGGCATGAGCAGGCGTGATATCGGAATGCCGGTTCGGGCAGACACTCGGCTAACCACCGGCAGGAACAGGGCGGCTACGCCAATGTTTTGCATAAAGCTTGAGGCAAGCGCTGCAATGGCGTTCATGATGGGACTGATGCGACGCTCGGACTTACCGCCCATACTCAGTATTAACTGCGCGAGACGTCCCATGAGTCCTGTTTTATCGAGCCCACGTCCTATTATCATAACGCCGATGATAGATATGACAGCGTTACTGGAGAAACCTGCAAAGAGTTCTTTCAGGCTAAGGATGGGTTCGATGCCCGGTACTTTAGACACAAGCCCCAGAGTCACCATGATGATGAGCGCTGCCACATCGACACGCACCACGGAGAATGCAAACAGATAGACCGTTGCAGCAAGCAGACATAGCACGAGTGCCATTTCTACCGTTAGCACTACCGTCTCGGTCATTGCGGTTCTACAGCGTGGAGGGTGTAAGTGGAAAGCCACTTGGCGGGTAGCCAACAGCAATTTATGTGTTGGTGGCAAGATCCCGTTAATGACGTCGTGATGCATGAATTCATGCGCAAAAGCTGGACCATAGTCCGCATCCAACATATCAGACGTGAAACTTTTGCAGAACCCACTATATTCTAGCGTGGAAAAAGAATGTGCAACGGTGTCTTAGTGTGAAATTACCGTGCCAGCCGTGAGTTGTGGGCTAGTCCAGAGGGGGGGATGCCGCCTTTGGTCCTCAACACTTCAATCGTTGGTAATGATATTCGCTGAAGTCACAATTCATCATAATTGCACAGGAATGCAGCCATCAGGTGTACGGGCTGATGTCGTTTAATAAGGGCGAAGATTAGGGCCGCCCGAATACGCTCTTGAAGGTCTGTTAATCAACGCTCCGGTTTGGCCGGGCTTTTTGAAAAGGTTGTCACGCAAACATGAAAATACAGCTCGCCAGTACTCTACCGTTTAGCCCAGTGCAGCTGGATGCGCGGCATAGCGAACCACAGCGCACGGTTGGACAGTTGCATTTTGTCGAGGACGGGCGTGAGTATCGTCTGCCTGTGTATCAATTCCGCCACAGTGATAACGACGTCATTCACTATCAGGTTGCCCCTTCCGAGAGGCTGGAGCTTAACGCTGATCACACACTGCCGGCCACTGCGGCTAACGACAGTGAAGCTGGCGCGCAGCGCGAACTGGTATGGGTAGAGCATAACGACACCCTGAATTACAAGCCCTATGCTTTTCTGATCATGAACGCCATGACAAAACTTGTGGGTGAATGGGATGGGGTTGTCTATCGAACACCCAGTGGTGAGCGTATGCGTGAATCTGCATTTCAGGCAACATTGCAAGTTGTCGACGCTTGTGTTTGTCCAAAAGCGGGCCTCTGGGTCATGGTCAATCTGACGGGTGAGACAGCGTCTGTACAATCCATGAATAACCCGGCTGTACGTCAGATGGGCTGGGTTCCGGTAGCCTGCTAGCTTGAATTTTTCATGAAACGTCTGTCGTTCCCGGCTTCTAGGCTGTAGCGTTTAACAAAGCACCCGGGGGCGCCACCATGTCGAGAGTCAGAAATTCAAGGCCAATGATGTAGTGGGTGCTGTCTTTTGGCTTGCAATGGCGGACGGTGCATATTGCATTGAAAAGATGTGATTCCAGCATGATGGTTTGGCTGACCTGCAAAGAGGGGTTGCACAGCAGTGCGCAGCCCTCCGGCGAGAAATCATACAGCTGCACGGTATCGGTATCTGTAGATGGCCACTGTCGCCACAATTGCACACTGCTGTTGTGGTGTTGGCGGCGCATGGAGCGCAGTTCTTCACTACTTGAACGAGGCTGCTGTTCGATGGGGGTTCTTGCACCGTTGCATGTCCGGCATCGCGCTGGGTGTGAATAGCCTGCGGCGGCATAAGGGTCTGAGCTGAGCAAGCTATACGGGGCTCGGCAAAACAGGCAATGGGATCCAGCTGATAGCGCTGTTTGATAGGTGGCAACAGCGCTCGAGTGGTCAGGATTATCAGTCGATTTGCCTTCACGCGATTGCGTGTTGCGAACGTTTTCGGCGTCGCGGGCTGTCTCCGAGTCAACATCGCCCGGCGTGCCGCCAGGTTCACCCCATCCAGAATCTGTTTTGTTTCGTGTTTCCCCGGTACGGCGGGGCCTGACTGTTTGCTGGTGTTGCAGTCTAAGAGCGTCGTAAAGTGCCCGGGTGTCGGGATCACACAGTGTTTTGGAGGCATCGTTGAGTAGCTGCGCGAACCCAACATCACCACCGCGATCCGGATGGTGATTGAGTTTTTGCATCATGGCACGATAGCTCGCCTTGATCACTGGCGCTGGCGCATCAGATTGCACATGCAGCAGGTCGTAGTAGTCGATGAATGTATCCACCGGCAGAATAACGGCCGTCCGCACCAATTCAATAGCGCTTCGCTGCATATAATCCCAATCATTACTGATTATAAGCAGCGTTTTTGCGAATTAATCGAGGCAATGCTGGCGTTACGGTAATGTGAGTCCGGCATTTCGCGCATACACCTTCGCCACCGCGGCATCGTCTTCGAGACCCAGCCCGGACCCGGAAGCGGCGATAAATTGCTGAAGAGCTGCGGCTGTCAAGGGCGCTGAGAACTTGGAGGCATGGGCTATGTCCATCACGATGCCCAAGTCCTTTGGCCAGATGTCTACCGTTGAATGCGCTGTGTAATCGCCCGCCACAACATGTGGTGCACGATTCTCCAACATCCAGGATGTGCCAGCGCATTGCGAGATGATTTCAAGAAATTTGGCAGGCTCAACACCCTGTGTCATGCCGAAGGTAATGGCCTCCGCCATCGCGGCGATATGCACGCCTGCTAGCATCTGGTTAACGGCTTTCATGGCAGATCCGGCGCCCGCTGTATCTCCGAGTCTGAACACAGTTTGTGCGCTGGCATCGAGAGCCGGCTTTGCCATGTCGAAGGCCTCGCTACTGCCAGATGCCATGTAGGTTAGCTGGCCGTTGGCTGCCTTGATGGAGCCGCCAGACATGGGTGCATCCAGATATGCAACGTCGTGTTCCATGCATTTAGCGTCCATTGTGCGTGCGAATTCTGGTGGTACTGTGGCGCAGGCTATGACCACGGTATTCTTCGACAATGTGGGTACCAGAGGTGTTGGGCCACCAAAAAGTACGGATTCGGTTTGTGCTGCATTCAGAACGCACACCAGCACGATGTCCAGGGTGCTTGCAATGTCGGCAAGTGCTCCTGCTTGTCCACCTTCACTGGCAAGTTTTGTCATCGCCGCTTCGTTAACATCATATCCGTGCACGGCGTGTCCGCTACGCACAATGGACTGGGCTATTCCATAGCCCATCGAGCCTAGGCCGATGACAGCGACTGTCGAGTTATTTTTCATCGTTGATTCTGAGTGATTTAGCGGTTGCCGGTACTGAAGGTCATCTTGACAGAAAACCAGGGCGTATCGATATCCGGCTCGATGTACCGTCAATTGCGTTGCATCTGAGCGATGTCGGGGATGACGAAAGTCAGTGAGCAGGATGACCCGAGCCTGTACTTTATGCCCATGTTAGGCTTGTTCTACGCGCGTTCACACGCTAACGTATCTCGCAAACAGACTTCACGCAAACAGGTTCTGTGTGCCTTGGCGAACGTTGATTTAAACACTGAAACACGGAGATTGTACGGATGAAGGTACTGATACTGGGTGCTTCCTACGGGTCGCTTCTATCAACAAAATTATTAATGGCAGGTCACGACGTCACACTCGTGTGTCGTGATGTCACTGCAAAGCTGATCAACGAAGAAGGTACCCGTGTCCGCCTCAAACTGCGTGATGAGCCAGATCACAGAGTCATCAATTCCAACGATTTGCCGGGCAACGTGAATGCAGCCACCCCTGAGCAAACGCAGCCGCAAGACTACGATATGGTGGCGTTGGCAATGCAAGAGCCGCAGTATTCGTCTGGACCGGTAAAAGCGCTTATGGGTCGCATTGCAGCCGCCGAAGTGCCATGTTTATCTATCATGAACATGCCACCACGACCGTATCTGACTCGCATTGACTCACTGCGAACGGCAGATCTTAGTGCGTGCTACGACGATCCTTCCGTATGGGATGGGTTCGATCCAGGCCTTGTCAGCCTTTGTAGTCCTGACCCTCAAGCGTTTCGACCGCCAGAAGAGGGGGCTAATTTTCTGCACGTCGGTTTGCCAACAAACTTCAAAGCGGCGCTGTTTGAAAGTGATGAGCACAATGTGATGCTTCGACAATTGGAAGCAGACATTGCGGGTGTCACCCTGGATGGCAAGGATGTACCCGTAAAGTTGCGAGTGTATGAATCGCTGTTTGTACCCATGGCGAAGTGGAGTATGTTGCTAACGGGCAATTATCGTTGTGTCACCCCGGATTCTGTACGACCCATCAAAGAGGCCGTGCATTCGAATAGCGCTCAATCCAGCGATATGTACGCGTGGGTCGACGCGCTGGCACAGAAGCTTGGTGCAGACGCTGCCGATCTTGTGCCGTTTGAAAAGTATGCAAAAGCTGCTGAGAATTTGCTTAAACCTTCTTCAGTGGCACGTGCGATCGACGGAGGATCAAGCAGCATCGAACGTGTGGACAAACTGGTACAGATGGTAGCGTCAGAGCTGGGGCTGCGTTCCGATGCCGTGGATTCGGTGGTAGAAATCATCGATGGACGCATTGCGCAGAATAGGGCGCAATAGAGGGTTAGATCAGGTTTTATTACCACCCTCGCTTAAGAGAATCTGCAGTTTAGCTTGCAGCGTACAATGGGAAGGGATAAGGTTTCCTACAGGCAGCTACCATCAGGTTTTACAAAAACCGGGTGCGTATGTCTTCCTGACACTTCAGTATTAGGTACGTAATTGATGCTCTCGTCGCGAGTCGGCGGTCCTCACCACAGGATGCGTAGTGTCAATTCCTCTGTGTCCACTGGCACTAAGGCTTCAAGGTTTTGTTGCCGTGCGGACTCTAATAATTATGGAAGGAGATATAACGAAAATGGTAAGAAGCAGAACAAGGCGCTCACTCGTTGGGCTTGCTGCGACGGCGGCATTCGCTGCCAGTTGTTTTGGTACGGTTGCACACGCATGGGAGCCAACCAAGCCCATTGATTTCGTCATCATGGCCGGTGCTGGCGGTGGTGCCGATCAGATAGCTCGTTTTATCCAGTCGGTCGCTGAGAAAAAAAATCTCACGCCTCGGCCTTTGATTCCTAATAACAAAGGTGGTGGCTCGGGTGCAGAGGCTCTTATCGCTCTCAATAACAGCAAAGATCCTGATCACACCATCCTGGTGACGCTCAATTCATTCTTCACAACACCATTGCGACAGAAAGGTCTGGGCATCGACATCAGCACTTTCACACCTGTTGCCATGATGGGTGTCGATCCCTTTGTACTATGGGTTCACAAAGAGCGTGGTATCAATACGTTTGAAGAATGGGAAGCGGCAGTTAAAGAAGCCGACGGTGAGTGGGTAATGGGTGGTACTGGTAAAGGCCAAGAGGATTCTCTGGTCACTACTTGGCTCGAGCAGAATTACGACATGAAGATCAAGTACATCCCATACAAAGGGGGCGGTGCTGTTGCTAAAGACCTAGCCGGTCAGCAGATCATGTCTTCTGTTAACAATCCTTCCGAGGCGAAAGGTTTTTTCGAGAATGGTGATGTTGTGCCATTGGTATCATTCTCTGATGATCGTCTGCCTTTGGTGTCAGGCATTCCTACAGTGACAGAGCTTGGTAAAGACTTCAGCTACTACAATCAACGAGCTGTGGTAGGTGCGCCTGGAATGTCTCCAGAGGCTGCTGAGTACTATCAGGATCTGTTTAAAACAATCTACGAGAGTGACGAGTGGCAGGAGTATATGGCCTCTGAGAGTCTGTCACCGTTGTGGATGGATGCTGACGAGCAGAAAGCTTACTGGCAAACACAGGTGGCGCGTCACGAAGAGCTGCTGGCAAAAATGGGCGAGTAGACCACTGTTTTTCTAGTGGTTGATTGTTGAACAGGGTGTCTGTAAACGGTAATTGCGTTTACAGATATCCTTTTTGAAAACTCTTGAATGTACCAAGACTCGTTCTTCTGCCATGATTCCAACAACCAATGGTAATAAAGGACAGGCAAGCTTGATGCAGGAATCCTCAGAAACTGCCTGGAACCCGGGCCTAACGTCAGATATCCCACCACGCTTGTTTCCGTCAGTGACGGTGTTTAGAAAAGAGAATGCCTTTGTCAGCTTTGCTGAGGCGTCTGAGCTTTCCGACCTGACCGGTCTGTCAATTCTGGATTTAGTCTCTCTACGCCCTGAACGATTGGTTACACACGCGTTGCTGGTAAGAGTCACTGCTAACCTGACTGTACCTGATGGCCCACAATACGCGCAGCTAGGTATCAACTTGCGAGCCATGGTTGAGCGCATTGAGACTCGGCATATGCAGGCATTGTTGCCAGACATTGAAAACGCTTTAGTCGAAGAGCGTGCGAGAGCCACAGCATTGGTGGCTAAATTGCTTGCGGACGCGTTCAGGCCTGCTGCTGTGCAAGCTAAGGCCGATAGTGCTCCGACGTTTTTGCAGCGTTTATTTGGTCGATCCAAAGCCCCGGTCAAATCAGCTGAGACTACTGCACCAAGCGATGTGGCCATCGTTCAGAGTTGGAAGGCAGATGCATTAAGCGCCGATATTCCATTGGAAAAAGCGTGCCTTCAATGTCTTGCTAAATGTGCAGACACCATTGTTGGTCATCGGGGGCGCATGTTGCCTGACCATGAATTAGTCACTCGGCTTGTTGTAAATCAGGTGATCAATACACACGGAAGTCTGATTGTGGACGACATTGTGGATACGCGTTGGCATGCGGCGGTCGCAGCGGAAGGCTATAGGTATTTGCCACCTCAAGATAAGCCTGTAATCATGAATGTGAAAGGTGCATCAGCCTCTGGCAAAAGCACTATTCGCCCGCAACAGCGCCAACTGGCCCAAGAGCTTGGTATTCCTTGGGAAGACTTTGCTTTGATCAGTCCAGACTATTGGCGTAAATACCTTCTGGATTACACAACCCTGGGTGAACACTACAAGTATGGTGCCATGCTGACAGGGCGTGAACTGGAAATCGTTGACAAAAAGCTTGATCGTTATATGGCTGCGAAAGCTGACAAAGGCCTTATCTCTCACTTACTGGTGGATCGTTTCAGATTCGATAGTTTTGTCCTGAACGTTGATCGCACTGCAGGCAGCAAATTGTTGACACGTTTTGGAGATCGGGTGTTTCTTTTTTTTATGGTGACACACCCTGCAGAAACTGTCGTCAGAGCATGGGAGCGTGGCAAGAAGACGGGCAGGTACAAAGCGGTTGACGATCTTCTATATCATAATGTAGAAGCGTTCACTGGCATGCCAGCGCTATTCTTGTCATGGGTTACTTCGAAGGAAAAAAAAGTACACTTTGAATTTCTGGATAACGATGTGCCAGAGGGTGATCTACCGAGAACAGCTGCGTTTGGATGCAATAATCAGTTTGTCGTACTGGACGTGAAGTTGCTGCTCAATATTGATCGGTACCGCAAGGTGAAGATCACGGCCCAATGTGCGGATGACATCTTTGAGCCAGATGATCTGACGCCAGCAGTCAATGTAGATTTCATCACTCGCTGTGTAGAAACGGTTGAGAGTGTATTGCTGGCTGATCAGGACACTCTGAAAGAATACGCAACCGTACGTTCAGGGAAGCTTGTGTGGGTGGACCAAGACTATATTCAACGTAACGCTGATACCGAAGGGCTAATGGCTGTGCTTGAGTGTCTGGGATACAAGGATATGTCAGAATCAAACGGCACGCTTCAGGCCACGCAAGACGCTAATGTGCCAGCCAGCCCCGATTCCGCGCAGGGTTTTGATACCCAGAAGCATCTATTGGTTGGTCATTGGAGTATGCGGTAGCGTCGATTTTGGCCACTGTGCTAGCGTTGCGCCGTGGTACCGCCTTAAATACTCGTTGCTCTTCAGGCCAGAAGTTCGCTACTCTTCACGGCTCAGCCCCCTGTCAGATTTGCCCAGAGAAATCAGTTATGAAATACGTCTTTATTTTGCTTGCAGTCGTGGCAGTTTGGTACATCGTTCAGCAGTTTTTAAACCGTGGCCAGGGTGAAGAAAATATCCGGCTGGGTCAGATATTCTTGACTGAAAATGCAGAAGCGGAAGGGGTCCAGAGTACTGCCTCCGGATTGCAATATAAGGTGCTCGAAGCTGGTGCTGGCAGTACAAATCCAATCGCTACTGATCGTGTCAAAGTGCACTACCATGGCACGTTGATCGACGGCACTGTTTTTGATAGCTCAGTTGACAGAGGTGAGCCAATAACTTTTGGCTTGAATCAGGTGATTCCAGGTTGGACAGAGGGCCTGCAGCTAATGGTAGAGGGCGAAAAAACGCGTTTTTTCATCCCCAGCGATCTGGCTTACGGTAATCGAGCGGCAGGTAAAATCAAGCCTGGCTCTACGTTGATATTCGATGTCGAATTGATCGGAATTAATGTCGAATAGACTATTGATGAAACGCGCATTGCTTTCACTGCAGCACTAGCGATTTGTCTTTGTGGCGCTCGCTAGCCAAATGGTATGTTTAGTGCCTTTGTTGCCATGCGCAAAAACAGATTTTTCAGAAACCTTCAAGCCGCATTCGCGTAGCCGCCTGGTGAACAATTGATCAGGCGTTGCCGACCAATAAGCCAGAACGCCGCCCGGCGTCAGGCTATCTCGAGCGCTCAGCACTCCCTGCCGCGAATATAGCCAGTCGTTGCCACTTGAGCTTAGCGCCTCTGGTCCGTTATCGACATCAAGGGCGATCACATCGTAGCGCTGTTCTGCGCTGCGCAGCAGATCACTCACATCTCCGCTGTACACCGTTGTTCGAGCATCGTCCAACGGCCGACCGGAATAGTCGCCCAATGGCCCCCTGTTCCATTCGACAACTTCAGGCACCAGTTCTGCTACTGCTACACGTGAGTTCTTGCCGGTTGCTGCCAATGCTGCGGCAAGTGTGAAGCCCATACCCAAGCCACCGATGAGAACGCTGGCTGCATCAACGCGCTCTATTAGCTGGCAAGGCAAGGTGCCCAGAGCGCTTTCGGACGCATGCTTACGCGTGGACATGAGTTCGCCTCGGCCGGAGATGACTATCGTGCAGTCATCTTTGCCTTGGTATAGCTTCAGAACCCGCTCACTGCCAGGAATTGTGGCTTGCCCTAAAAGCGTTTGTCGTTTCATTTACTGGATAAAAGTACGTTGTGGCAACGTGTGACGGTGATCCAGTGTATCGATCTGGAAACATTGCACGGTGGGCGATGGTATCCGTTTTAGCCACTGTGGATGATGGTTTTCTAACTTTACCTGCGGTGCGCTAGTGCCGGTAACTCATAATTCAGCCCTTTTTCGCAAAAATTGTGAAACGCAATGAGTTATAAATGGATTTAGCTCTAAAACTGGCATTGCTTGAATCCGATAGCGTTGCAGACAGTTTGACTCTCAGATCGTTTGACATAGCAGAAATTTCGGCCAGATGGAATCGTTGCGTTCGGGCTTTTGTACTCCTTGGCTCCGTAGACGCGGCACGGTTCACTCTGAGGCTGGTTTCGCTAGACGCGATAGAAGAGTGCAATAGTCAATTCATTGTTTACGTGACAATGCTAATGCGTTGAGGCCATCAGTCTGCCATTGTGCTTGTTCAGAAAATTAAGCGTAATGGCAGACGATGAGCTTTTTGATCTCTGCGCTAAATGGCAACGACGTAAGATTGACGTTGGGAACTTTTGTAGGCTTTCACACCACGAATATATGCATGAGTCAGTTGGCCCCTGCTGTGCGCTGTCTAATGCAAGCTAGGGCATTTTCAGGCATCCGATGCTTACGAGCTTTCGTAAGTTTATAAACATGTGGCGTAAGGCCATGTTTGGTTATTCCAAGGAGACAATCGTTGAGCAAGCACTCTGATTTACAAATGCGTATGCGCGCTGGGCAAGCGAGGGCGATAGAGCTTCCACAGGCGTCGATCACACGCAGAAAGTTGCTAGCGGCATCGCTAGCGGTCCCTGCTGCGGCAGTTATTGCGGGCAGCATTGGTGACGCACGAGCGAATAGCCACACTCAAGGTGCTCAATCCAATGCCATAAAGAACACGTTCACAATGGGCGATTTCGAAGTTTCAACGTTGTTGGCTGGCACGCGAACAGTTGACAATCCTCAGTCAATTTTTGGCATGAACGTAACAGCTGAGGAGTTCGCGGCTGTCAGTGAAGCTAACTTCATCCCAACAACCGCTGCACAGTTCTTTTTTACCCCTACGGTCGTCAGAGCAGGTAACGAGGTCATCTTGTTTGACACGGGCCTCAACCCGGCAGGTATCACTGCCCCATTGGCTAGTGCCGGGATTGCACCTGAAGATGTCACCGTCGTTGTAATTACTCACATGCACGGTGACCATATTGGCGGTTTATCTGGTGAAGACGGCACGCCCACTTTCGTTAACGCAAGGTACGTTACCGGGCAGGTCGAATATGATGCATGGGCGAAACAGGACAACGACAACTTCAAAGCCAAGGTTCAACCGTTGGCAGAGAAAATGGAATTTATCGGAGACGGCGGATCCATCGTTTCAGGTATTACAGGGATGGCTGCGTTCGGGCATACGCCTGGTCACATGATCTATATGCTGGAGTCGGGAGGCAAGCAGCTTGTCTTGATGGCTGATATGGCGAACCACTATGTATGGTCTTTGGGGTACCCAGAGTGGGAAGTCAAATTCGACATGGATAAAGCCAAGGCTGCTGCAACGCGTAAACAAATGTTCGACATGTTTACCGCTGACAAAATCCCCTTCGTTGGCTATCACATGCCATTCCCCGGAATGGGATATTCGGAAGCACGCGGTGAAGGAGGGTATCGTTTCGTACCTGTTAGCTATCAGATGATGCTCTGAACCCATCATGAAACGCGGAAGGGAATCCGCGCATGAGCTTTCAGGCACACTTTGACAATGACAGGCCGGACACCTAGCCCGGATTATCCATGAATACACCCAATTCTTCCGCGCCCCCTTTTCCTGTAGCGAATCCTACTCAGGCTGGGCGCCCCCG
>JALZVU010000107.1 GCA_023301795.1 Granulosicoccus sp. | reverse complement strand
TCACAGTATGAGCACAACATGAGCACAACGTTCCCTGCAAGGGTGTTTGCACAAACTATCCCGGCACAGTTACGCCAGGGTGACTGGATGAAGGAGGCTGCGTTTCTGGAAACCCTGTACCATTCGTGGGTGGATCAATATGCCGATTACATGGGCGAGCCGCAAGCCCGCCTGCATGTCGATGAGCTAAGACAGCAAGGTCGATTGTATGATCATCACGACCCACTCACCGTGCACGCGTGGATTGATGAACAGATTGTCGGGGTTACAGCACTTCGCACACTACAGGGTATCGACTTGATCACGATGCTTGAAGTGCATCCGGATTATCGACGCCGTGCGATTGGCTCTCAGTTACTGGAGGCATTGTGCTGCGCCAGTGATACATTGATGGCTCATGTATCAGTACACAAACCGCGTGTGCTTGAGTTCTACCAGCGACATGGTTTCCACGTATTAGAGAAGGAAACTGTACAGCATGGAATCCATGCGCTGGAATTTGATGTTGTGGCTAGACGTGCGTAAGAGGCTCGCCTATTGAGCACTCTCACCATCGAGCAACCATTCAAACATTAGTCCTTTGGCTGAGCGATCTTCAAAGCCTGCCCAATAAGTATGATCGTCTGCAAACGATCCATCTTCATTGGTAGAGAAGACACCGTCGTCGGAATTGGTAATAAGGTTCAGGAACTCATCTTTCGCAACATCCTCTTTCAGGTAACGATCCAGCCAGGCTGTTGAGAAGTGCTGAGCGATGTTGTTCATTTTAACGGTATCCCAAACAGCGTCTGCGTAGTGTCCAAACGTTGCACGTCCCAGACTTTCGCTAACCTCAAAACTTTCGACTGGAGCAGGAAAAGGTGCAGCGGCATTGTGATTGGCGTTTTCAAAGGTCACCAGTGCACGATCAACATTCACAGCCTCTTCCCAGATTGCTCGAACGCCATCTTCGTACAGTGACACATCATCGACAGAGCCTGCCATGAACAACATGGGAATCTGAATGCCTGCATTGCCTGCTGCATCGAAAAACCCTGCATTGCGTCCCCAAGGTGCGAAGGCAATAGCGGTTTTGATACGCGGGTCGGGCAGAGCGTTGTGTGTATCGCTGCCACTCTCATGAATACCCAGTGTGCCGAACGGTGGGCTGAATCCAAAGTCCACCGAAGCCGCTGTGACACCACCACCGGCAGTGATGACCGCGCCATAGCCGCCCATTGAGTAACCGACGATAGCGGTATTGTCAGAGTCGATCAGTCCATTGAGAAAACTGGCAGGATCATTGTTCAGCCGAGCCATCTCATCAAGTACAAACAGCTGGTCTAGCGAGCGATTGCGCAATGTGGATCCAAACGCTGCCTGTGTGCGGTAGGTAGAATCAGTGTGATCGATTGAGGCAACGATGTAACCCTTGGAGGCGATATTCTCGGCCAGGTGCGATAACAGAAAACGATTACCCGGATAGCCGTGCGAGACAATCACAAGCGGGAATGGACCAGCATTGACCACCGGCGCCGCCCACTTGGTGGCCTGCCCCAACATCTCGACCTCAGTGGTGCCATCACGTAAAAATACTTTCAGATCTTTGCGCCCTGTTGCTCCGGGGAAAGCGGGATACCACATCTGCACCGGCAATGGTCGATCGTAAGTTGGCAACTCTGCCGGTGGCTCGGTGGATGGGTCCAGAGCCAGGATATCGATTTGGTCTGGGTTGATCAGTGTGATGGGGCGGGTGCCGATTTCAAATTCGCCATAGGCCGCCAGTGAGGGGGCATCGGGGCGTTGTATATCAATACGATTTTGTGCCTGCACGGTCGTTATCCACGATGCACACAGTACCGCTGTGCTCAGAGCTGCGGCTGTGGTATTTGAAGTTCTCATCCTGTTCTCACACGTCAAAGGTTCAAGGGTGGGTTATCTGCGCGCCAACGCTCGATCAGTAGATGGGCGCGAAGCAATTGATACATCACTGGTAGGCGAAACATCGCCTGTTTTGTGACATTGATCAAAGGTAACACAGGAATGTTATGACTGCGAACGCTGTGTAGTTTCGCCTTTTGTGGGCGGCTTCACGCCCAATACCGTGTTACCCAATCTCGATTGGACTGCAAAATGCACCTGCTTGATCGGTTATGGTCAGGATTTACAACGTGACATTCAAATCGGGAAAGCGAGCTGTTGACCGACTATGCGCGATAGGAAAAAGCGCGATGCGCTCTTGTGCACCTATCGATAACGATACGACAGAGATTGATTATCGGCATCGAACCCTTATCGATCTGCTGGAGCCACGTTTGCTTTTTTCAGCAGAACACCCTCTGGGCGTGTTTATCAATCCTGATGATGTTACTGACGATTGGCAAAATGCTGCTGACGAGCAGTTGGTGCAAGACACTGTGGATCTGCTTCACAGGATACGCGCCAATAATGCAATAGAGGCACTTGACGAGCTTCAGATCATTGAGCAGCCGGTGAACGACGGAGCGGACAATGCGCTGATACTCGATGACGATGTTGAGCCGCTTACGATCATTGAGGTCACCACCACTGACGATCGTGTTGATGCAACAGATACTAGCTCGTATGCAGCGTTTAACAATGGCGCTGGTGGGGATGGGGAAGTCTCTTTGCGCGAAGCCATTATGGTGGCCAATGCTGATGCAAGCGTCGATATTATCCGGCTATCAGATGGAGACTACGCATTAACCCTTGGCTCGGGACAGGCTGAAGATGATGCTAATGCGGTGGGCGATCTTGATCTGAATGGC
>JALZVU010000106.1 GCA_023301795.1 Granulosicoccus sp. | reverse complement strand
TTTCTCGAACAAGTTCATTTGCAAAAGACTCAGAATCTGCTGCATCGATTTCTTCGATTTTGACAAGAACTTCAAGTAAGCGATCAGCAGGTAGACACACAATGCGATTCAGATCTGTGTCATGACGGCGTTCTTACTGGTGCCCATGAACGACTTGATTTTCAGGTTCTGCTTTATCCATTTGAAAAACAGCTCGATCTGCCAAGGGGACTTGTAGATAGCAGCAATTGTGTTGACTGCCAGTGAAAAATTGTTGATTAGAAATTCGTAGCGTTTACCGGTCGTGGCATCTCGATTTCGGATACGCCGCAACGCTATTGGGCAGCGCTTCGATGTTGTCACCCCTGTAAATACAATCGTGTGATCGCTTGACGCACCTTTGCTACGGTTAACCTTGCGGCGCTCCACAATGCGAGTTGTGGCATTCGACTTAAGTCGTGCAACGAAGTAAACACCCTACAGTCTGAAGCGCCGGCGGATGAGCTGAGGGAAGGGGACTCCTAACAGAATCAGGCGTCGAGCGAAGCGCTAGCATGCTGCAGAATTGCGATGAATTCATGGGTCTGAGAGTCGTCACCTGCCATCGCTGTTTTGGTACCACCAAATACCAGTATGCTAAGTACCGTTGAAATTCGCACCCGACTGGCCGCTCTGGGCCTTTGCTACCTGTCGCCGCACCAGCCCAATTCAACAAATTGGTGGCTTTTCTTAGCCAGGATCATGTTGAGTTAGTCTGGCCAGATGAGCAGAATACACTGCCGCTCCACGCTTAGCTCAACATGATCGGTAACTCAACAGAATGACGGAAAACTGAACGCCAGAGTCTATCCAACATACTCCTTAACAAGCGCCATATACAAGTCGCGAATCCTTAACGTCATGGGCCCGGCAGAGCCGTTACCAATCAACTTGCCATCAATGTCACTTACTGGCGTCTGGGCACCGAAGGTCCCTGTAAGAAAAGCCTCATCAGCACTATAGGTTTCGTACAGTGAGTAGTTTTTCTCATGCACTGGAATATCGTTTGCACGACACAGGTCAATCACCTTCTGACGGGTAACACCGTTCATGCAATAGTCACCCGTTGAGGTCCACACCTCCCCCTTACGCACAATAAAAAAATTGCAGGCATTGGTGGTATTCACAAAACCATTCGGATCAAGCATCAGACCTTCATCAGCGCCAGCGGCCTCTGCCTGTAAGCACGCTAATACGCAATTGAGCTTTGAGTGAGAGTTGTATTTGGCATCCTGGGAATGTGGCAACCCACGCACTTGAGGTACGCTGGCAAGTCTTATCCCACCTGATAACAAGCGATTGACGGGCTTCGAATGCTCCATGATAATTACCACAGTAGGGCCACTGCGTGACAAACTGGGATGCTGGAACGGCTTGACTTTCACACCGCGCGTTACCATCAAACGGCAATGAACATCTGTGTGCATGTCATTAGCGTGTGCGGTTTTATCCAGCGCATCAGCCACTTGTTCCCTACTCATACCAATGTCCAGTGATACCGCTTTACAACTATCGAAAAGTCGATCCATGTGCTCTTCGAAAAATGCCCACTTGCCATTGTATAAACGCATGCCTTCCCACATGCCATCACCCAGCATAAAGCCAGAGTCGTACACCGATACCTTGGCCTCATTACGATGCACAATGTCCCCATTGACGTAAATGAGGATATCCTGGTTACGCACATCGTCATCGGCATCGTGCGTGGTAGAGCGAGCGTTATCGACAGACATAAAATTTAACCGGTTTTAAGAACAATTTGTTTCCAGACAGAAGTTTCATCGAATAAGGTAAATTCTCGTCGAAGCCCCCGGGGACCAAACTCTGCATGACTGATACCCAGAATATAAACATCGGCATGAGTGGGTGTGCCGAAAGCGCCCCAACCCTCATGCTTGCCTTGTAGAGACCAGCGAACAGCAGCTCTTGGTGCCATCAAAGGATCTTCACGGCCAATGGTGTGATGAACAGTAAACGTAGCCGACGGGAACGAAGCACGCAGCCCCATCCAGAACTGATCAGCGTCTCCATGACCATGACCGCTTGCGCCTCCCGGATACTCCAGAGAACAGGCCCTGTCATACTCACGGCTCACCGCCGACATCTCTGCCCCCATAAGCCGTACCAGGATGTCAGCAAGATGCTGCCCCATTGGATGATCGTTACCGGTGGCTACGTAGGGTCCCTGAATATCACTATGCTGAGTGAGCGGCTGGGTACAGGCCTCAGGACCACCCTCCCGTTCAATCAGATCGCGAGAAAATTCGGCCGGTTGCCAGCCCATCTGTCTGACAACAGCACCTTGGTCTCTTATCAGCCATTCGTCATAGATGGTGTTTTCTTTAGCCGCACAATCAGCCAGTATCCGGTAGGTCAGTTTGGTACCGGTGGCCTTGCCATAGATTCCATCGTGCATGTGAGTAGCGGTTGACAGGATGCGATGAGATGACAGAAAACCTGAATCCTCATCGCCACTCCAAATGACATCCTCCCCCAACAAAACCCTATCGGGGAACTCTGCAAGCGTTGCCATGGTGGCACCGATAACGCCTTTATTGCCCACACTGACACCGGCAGGTGTTCTCACTACAATGTCGTCAGAATAATACTGATGCAGCCTACTGATGTTGCGATCTTCCCAGATCTCTTTGGTAATACCGACGATGTAATCAGGAAAATCAATCCATTTCGGGTCGAAGCCGGGCACACTCATAGGGGTAGTACTCTGTTGATTAAGCGCAGTTAGCAGCTTTGACCAAGCTTACCGCAATGCAGTGTGGCACCGCCAGAGTCAATCAAGCTCGTCAATATAACGGGCTTTGAGATGATCCAGCAAAAACCGGGCACTACTGCCCTGCCCAGTGGCACGGCTCATAAGCTCTTGTGAGGCTAACTCGCTCCCGTGTTGCCAGATATTGTCATGCAACCAAGTACGCGCAAACCCCATATCACCTCGCGCCATATCATCGCGCCATTGCGGGTTTTGCTCTTTTAGAGAGGCCGTGATTTGAGCAGCATTTACGGCACCCATGGTGTAAGACGGGAAGTATCCAAATGCACCGTCAGTCCAATGGATATCCTGCATACAACCTTTGGCATGATCACCCTCGGTAGACAGGCCCAGATAAGATTGCAACGATGCCTCCCACATCTGTGGAATCATATCGGGCTCGACATCACCGTTAATCAATGCACTCTCGATGTCATAGCGCAACATGACGTGCAAAGGATAAGTGACTTCATCAGCTTCAACACGAATAAACGTGGGCTTGACCACAGTCTGCGCATTCCAGATATCACGGGCACTGAAAGCTTGAGTTGTGGGCAAATACTGATGAATGGCTGCAACGAACGATTCACCAAACGCACGCGACAGAAAAACCTGCTTTTCGAAAAACAGGCTTTGGGATTCGTGAATGCACATATTCCGCGCACGCCCAACGGGATAGGATTGCCACCTTGAAGGCAAACCAGATTCATAACTCGCATGACCTGTTTCATGAGCGGTTGCCTGTAGAGCGTCAGCAAAGTCAGAGGTGCGATAACGCGTCGTGATTCGTTGATCACCCCTCACCCCTGTACTGAAAGGATGCAGGCTTTGATCAAGACGACCCGCCTCAAAATCAAAGCCCAACACACGCATCAACTGCTCACTGAGTTGTTGTTGCTCATCAAACGAATAATCGCCCGACAAATCCATGGGCGCTCGTAAGAGCTGCTTATCGAGCACGCGTTGCAGCAAAGTGGGTAACTCCTGCTTCAACTCAGAAAAAATACTGCTGATCAGTTGATGCGAATCACCTGCACAATGCAAATCAAGTAAGGCATCGTAAGGCGTATTAAAATTCTCTGGTCGCTGTGCCTGACGGCATTGGGCCTCCTCTCGCGCCAGTGCAACCACGGGTCTGAAATTTTCCAGAAAGCCATCCCAATCATTGGAAAGTTTTTGCGTTCGCCATGCATGCTCGCACTTGGCTCCGGCTAACACCTGCGCATGCACCAGCTCTGCCGACATCGCACTAGCCTGCATCCAGCTACGCCGCATCTCACTGACATGCGCACGGTTACTCTCATCTATTGAACCACGATCAATATCGTGCAAAGCCTCAACTAACCATTGCTCCATAGCGTCACTGGTCAGCAATTCATGGCGCATGGTGGCAAGCGTGGCGATGGCTTCCGAGCGTGGCTGCATGCCTGCCGTTGGCATCATGACCATCTGATCCCAACCCAGAAAAGTGGTTGCGTGATCAAGCTGAGCAATACGATGAAACTGAGCTTCAAGAAGCTGTAAAGACTGACTCATAAGATTTTACTCACCCGCTGAGTGATACATTTAGCCTAAAGTGTATCTTACGGGTGAGTAAAGGGGGTCACTGCCCTGCTATGAGACCCTGGTATCGTTCTCGCAAAACGACTGGTTTAAGATCGACGTAGCATCCGTTGGCGACAAAGCGGGAGCAAACAAAAACCCCTGCGCTTGCTCACAGCCATTTTTAATCAGGAACGTGCATTGCTCCTGCAGCTCGACACCCTCTGCTACCAAGGTGTATCCCATCGATTTACCAAGAGCGATGATGGTTTTTACTATTTCAGCGTCACTGTTATCAGCATCATTCTCCATCACGTCCTTTAAAAAAGACTGATCGATCTTCAGGCATGTTACCGGGAGTCTCTTAAGGTACGCCAACGATGAGTAGCCTGTGCCAAAATCATCAATGGACAATTGAACACCCAACAGCCGCAACTGTTTAAGTGTTTCGATACTGGTCGAAATATCTTTCATGGCAGTCGATTCGGTCAGCTCCAGCTCGATCAGACTCGGGGTTATGCCATAACGTTGCAATGTCTCTCTTACATCCTCTACAAGCCCCGGTTGCTGCAGCCGCATCACTGACATATTGACCGACACGTTAGTTTCTATCTGATGTTGATCACGCCATATTTTCAGCTGAGCACAGGACTGCTCCAACGCTAACTTGTCGAGTTTAACGATAAGCCCTGATTCTTCAGCCAGCGCGATGAATGTATCGGGGCCAGTATCTTCCACGGGTATGCCCAAGTGCTGTGGTTGCCAGCGCATCAGTGCCTCGAAACCCAGAACAGCGCCTGTTAGAACGTCGATACGGGGCTGATACTGAACATGAAATTCGTCTTCTTCAATACCGCGTTTGATGGCACTTTCCAGCAACATGCGCTTGTGTATCTTGACAGACATGCTATCTGCAAACGAAGAAACACAATTTTTACCAGATGACTTGGCGTGATACATCGAGATGTCAGACTGCTTCAGTAGATTCTCTACACTGTCCGCTTCGCCTGCACCGGCTCCAAAACGGGCAATACCGATACTGACAGTAAGAACAATATCCATATTCGCGGCTTGAAATGGTGCTTCAAACTCTGCCATCACGCGAAGAGCAAGCGCACTTGCAGCGGTAGCTTCATCCTGGCTCTTTACAAGAATTGCAAATGCATCTCCACTAAATCTTGCTACGTGATCTATATTTCTACTTAAACGCTGGAGACGATGTGCCACCTGTCGAAGCACATCGTCTCCAGCGCCATGCCCACAACTGTCATTGACTGCCTGGAAATCGTCCAGATCGATCAGCATCATCTCCAGATGACCGGGGCCTCTCTGTACGCAAGTCATCGCAGTTGCCAACTGCTCACTGAAAGCCGCTCGATCTTTCAGACCAGTCAGCTTGTCATGATTGGTCAAATAAACCAGTGATGCGTTTTTCTGGCGTAAATCTAGCGCTTGACGCTCGAACATTTGTAAGCGAACACAGCGACTCACTGCACTACCAAGACTGGTAGCCAGATTCTCTACTGACAGAAGAGGCGAACCGGTGGCATCAACCAGCAGGTAACCCAGTATTGTTGCTTCTGAACATATCGGGACTTGAACAAGTATGCCCTGACCTAATTCGTCGGCTAGATTCTCTGGCAGTACTTCACTGGTCGAAAACTGCGATTCGTACCATGTTGTGCGGTTGTGCTTGAACGACAAGACAAGGTATCTATCATCGCTCTCAGGAATCGACGATTCAGGCAGGTTCAGAACTAGAAAAAATCGTTTTAGCGACATCGCTGTAGCAAACTCACCCAGTGATGAGCTTAAGTCAGATAGCTGCATACACGATGCCAATTCGATAGGCAGGTCGTCTTGAAGCCTGCGTACCCGATCAGTCTCAAATGCCAGTTTCTCAGCGCGAAAACGTCGTGCATCATCTAACAATTTTCTGGCGCGAATGAGTATGGTCATAAACGGCATCTTCTGCTCACAAGGTCTTGCGTCCGCCTTCACGGTCACCACACAGTCCTCAACCAGATAAGCGCACCAAGCGATCTCTCCACGCGAACGTGTCACATCTTGAAGGTAGTGCTGGAGTGATTTAAGAAAAACAACCTCAAGATCAATATCTGTCACACAAGCACGCAGATGATCACGAATAACTGCCTGTGCGGTATCGTTGGGCAATAACTGATTAATCCTGAACAGTAATTTTGTTACGCTGTGTGACTGACCGGGAAAGCTCGTGGGCGCTGGCTGACTGACGACCGACTCACCGCTTGCAGCATTGTCCTGATTACTCGAGCACGCACTTGAGTGACGAGTAACAAGATACGAGTCAGTGCTGTTGCAAGAATCTATGATGGCCGCTGCATCGCTGCCGTAGATCAGCGCCAACAGCGAATCAGCCGCCAATTTTGCATGCTCTAAATACGGATAACTGACTGTGGTCAGTGGAGGCACGCAATCCGAAGCAATTTCACTGTCGTCAAATCCAGACACAATGACATCTTCGGGAACACGCAGCCCAAGTTCGCGAAGCGCTTGAATAGCACTTATTGCCATCACATCATTGGCCGCAACCACAGCATGAATATCAGTACGAACAGCCAGTAGGGCTCGCATGGCTACGTATGCATCAGCTGAATAAAATCGCCCGTCTAATATGAGATCTTCTTGGACTGGGATAGCTTTAGCCTCCAGAGCGGCGCGAAACTGGATCTCTCGCTCCTCAGAATCGGGTCTCATTTTTCTACCGCGTATGAACACGAAGTTGCGGCGTGCAGGGTTAGTCGTCATGTGTCGCATAAGATCACGCATACCTGCGTGATTATCCGGCTTCAGACTCAAAACACCCGGAAAATCGATTCCAAAACTGACAACAGGTTGATGGCGCAAGTCTTGAACAAACTGCTGCACACATTCAACAGATCGATCAGCCACCAGCGTAGAGCTCAAAACGATGTATCCCAATACTGGGTAGTCGGCACATTGCCTGTACACGCTATTCTGAGCGTGCACAGAATTTCTGTAATGCCCATCTGTAGCCGTAAGCTCTCGCCCGACAACACACAACACACCGATACCAGCCGCATTGAACTGAGCCGTCATTTGCTCAATGATGGGACGCGTGTATTCAGAGAATCGGTTCGCTACGATGGCTATCGTGGGTTGCATATTTTTTTGTTGATACAACCGATAAGGTGTTGGCTAGATGAAAGACTGGCAATTTGTACATTACAAACCCGCTGCCAACTTTCGTTCTGACCGTTGCATGCAGGACCCAGTGCTAGTCGACAGATGTTAGTGCAAATCAATGAGATACAACAACTTGCACATGTTAAAAGCCGTTATATGCACGCTATTAGTGCACGTTACTTGCAAAACGTCGGCGAAAAAAAACCCCCGAACATCAAAAGAATGATCAGGGGTCTATGCTTTGGTCGATCAATTCAGATGGCAGCAACCAGCTACACCCGGATTGAGCTCATAACAACTGAAAATCAGGATCCAGTTGTCGGGACAACCGTTGCTATTCCTTGCCGTTGACGCATGCCGTCGCGATAGATCGCCTTGACCAGAGCAAAACACATGAGCAACATCACCATTGAGAATGGCAAGGCCCCGATAACCATCGCCGTCTGAATGGCCTTTATACCTCCAACCAGTAACAGCGCCGCCACCACAGCCCCCAGAGCCACTCCCCAGAAAATGATATGTGGCCGAGCTTTCGGACCTTCATCGCCCGCTGCATTGATAGTGTTGACAATCAACACCGCCGAGTCCGCGGATGTCACAAGGTAGGTCATCAGCAACACAACAATCATCACAGCCATCAACCAACCTAGCGTCGGTGAGAGCATGAATTCTGTCATGGCGAAGATTTTATCGCCATCTGGCGCCGAAGAAATAATGCCATTTGCACCACCTGTCAGCTCAAGATCGATGGCCGTACCACCTGCCCATGTAAACCACACGAAACACATGAGGGAAGGCACAATCATTGCGCCGAGCACAAATTCACGAATGGAACGCCCACGTGAGATACGCGCCAGAAACAGACCCACAAACGGCGCAAATGCTATCCACCAGGCCCAATAGAATACTGACCATGCACCTTGCCAGCCCGATAGTGCATCACCTGTTTCAGTGCCATCAGCCTGCCAGACGGTCACCATCATGCCAGGCAAGGCGATCAGGTAATCCCAAATGCCGACAACCAATGCGCTAAGGCCAAACCAGGTAGATCCGAACACAAGAAAGAAGGCGAGCAACGCGATGCTCAGCACCATATTGATATTGGATAACCACTTAATGCCCTTGCCAACGCCAGACAGAGCTGAAAGCGTGGACGCACTCATTATGACAACGATGGCAACGATAATACCCATGGACGAGGCAGTTCCCTCTTCATTGGTTAACCAGTCACCTACACCGATGCGCGATAATCCGGCAACAAACTGTTCCACACCAAAGCCCAGAGTTTGGGCTACGCCCAGAATGGTGGCAACCACAGCCACGATATCAATGACATGCCCCAAAGGTCCTGACAATGCCTTACCAAACAACGGCGTTAATGATGAACGAATGGTGAGTGGCAAATTACGGCGATAGCTGAAGAACGCCAGGGATAGACCAGCCAGCGCATAGCACGCCCAGGCGCCAAGCCCCCAATGCAAAAACGACCACTTGTAAGCGTTGCGGATATTGTCCGCAGTGCCGCCTGTTGCCAGCCCCTGAATAACTTCAGGGTTGTTGCCGAAATGGTAGACAGGCTCAGCAACTGCCCAGGTCAGCATACCCACACCAATACCTGCACCGAACATCATCGAGAACCATGAAAAATTTGAGAATTCCGGAACCTCGTGATCCTGTCCCAGCTTCATCTTGCCAGCGGTTGGCCATAATGCAAGTCCGAGACACACAACAACAAACGCGGAAACCACCCAAATGTACCAACTGGCGAAGTTACCGAGAATAAAAGCGTTGAATTGGTTGAGGACCCCTCCCGCCTGATCTGGGAAAGCAACAGCCCAGATAACCAAGGCTCCGATGATAAATTTTGCCGATATAGTGACGTCTCGGCTGAAACCCTTATAGAAGCCTTTTGATGCCGTTCGAATCGGCAACTTCGTCAATGGGGGAAGTAAGGACATATACATCTCCAATAGCGGGTGCGCACAACAACAGGCATGAAAAAAAGCTGAAGCTGACTCGCATGGTGCCTATTTATCCCATGCACGACGGTAATAGTCAAATCTGGTTTCAGCGCTAACACGAACCCGCTTTGCTTTCAACCTTCAGCCAGGCCGACTGCAAAGACTAATCACACGTTACGCGGTCACGTTACATGCACACATCGTTCAACGGCAATCATGTCGCCCGAAACTAATCGGAATCAACGGCAACTGGCATCACTTTGTCGAGAAAACCGTTGCGTGTAATGCGGTCAAATTTACCGTCTCGAAATACCGTAAGTTGCGCGCTTATCCCTTGCTGCTCGACAAGCGCTAACGCAGCCGCCCTACCAACAACCAGAAGCGCAGTTGCCCATGCATCGCTAAGCATGGCACTTTCACCGAGCACACTAACCGACACAAGATCGTGCGTTATGGG
Organism: Granulosicoccus sp.; assembly: GCA_023301795.1. Taxonomy (GTDB): domain Bacteria; phylum Pseudomonadota; class Gammaproteobacteria; order Granulosicoccales; family Granulosicoccaceae; genus Granulosicoccus. The sequence goes on along the minus strand of JALZVU010000106.1, from coordinate 17,741 downwards.
ACGTCCCGTACTACCGTCAATAATATGAGACAGACGCTGACCATTCTCTACGCGGTAATTTCGATAGTTACCTGACGTCGCAACATGCGCATCCAGCAGGTTCAACAGCTGTGGCACTTCGCCATCAGGACTTTCAACACCCACGCGCCACTGCGCCCCATCACCACGCAATCCGCGTGCTCGCAGCTCTCCGCCTATATCCACCAGATAATGCGTAACACCCAACGATTCAGCAACCTCACCTAACTGATCAACTGCGAAGCCCTTTGCCAGCGAAGACACATCGATAGACAATTCAGGAATTCGACGGCGTACCGTGTCATCAATCCGGACCAACTGCTGGTAGCCAGATATTCGCAACGCCCGATCAATGTCAGGCTGGGTTGGGCTCACTGGCACATCACTGCGACTAAAACCCCACAGATCGATGACCGGCTGCAGCGTAATATCGTACTTGCCACGCGTTAAGCGGCTGATCGTCAAGGCGGTGTCAATTACTTTCAAGGTGTCCGGGTGTAATGACACAGGATCCACAGTACCGGATCGGTTGAACTCTGATAGCTGCGAGTCTGGGTCCCATGTGGACATCAGACTATTGATGCGCTCAAGCTCGTCAACGAGCGCTACACGCATCGCCTCTGCAGAGACAGCATCACCGGCATCACGCTCATCAACCCACAGCACTTTCCAGCGAGTGCCCATGGTAGCGCCGCCGATTTCATGTGTTGTGGCAGTAGGTGTAGAGGTGTGTAAAGCGGTATCACCGGAGCACCCACTCAGCAAGCAAACGAAGAACAGCATCAAAGCCCGTTCGAAATACTTGGGGGCAGGCTTATGCAATATTAGCGATCGGCTAAACATCACAAACCACAGACACTAGTCTACCAACCGTAGTCGTGCACCAGCTCCTCACCGGCTTCCACATCACGTAGCAAGGTCACATCCAGATCTGAATACGCTGCATTGGGCTGACTGTTGTGATTGATGTATTTAAAGTCGTTGGTCAGCTCCAGACCAAGCTCATCGGTTATCCAAAGCACATAGATGCCATCATCGACGGTAGGCATACCGTGCAGACGCCCCAGCACGGTATCGGCTTTGATGCGCTTGGCGGCGAACAAGCCTTTTCCATGAACCGGACTCTCAGCCACAAACACCTTGCTAGAGACATCACTGACACGCGCATTCTTGAAACCAGACATCACCTTGGCAACCTTGGGCCCGATAGTCTTGACTCGCTTGCCCTCACGCTTGTCACTACCGGTCTTTTTGGCGCTTCGGTTCTTAGCTCTGTCTGGCTTCTCAGGATTTTTCTTTGCTGACATTGATCATGTTCCCCAAGCTGTTCAAGCGCGTAGGGTACATCAGGCGAGCGTGACCGTGTCTACATTGTATGTGTAGGCCGTTCGCTATTAAGCGTCCCTGCCAAGTGGTGTTCAATGCTAGTGCGCGTAGAGCCTTGGTCATCAGGGCCAAACTGCACACCAACACCCGGCACTTTATTACCCTGGGCACCTGCTGGAGTTACCCACACTACTGATCCAGTTACCGGCGTCACACTATGATCGTCCATGATTCTCAGTAGTAAAAAGATCTCATCCCCCAACTCATAGCTTCGCGAGGTGGGTACAAAGAGACCCCCGTTCTGAACGAAGGAGAGATAAGACGAATGCAGCGCACCGCGATCTGTTATCGAGAATGAAATAATACCTTTTCGATTGTTTTCAGTCATAGCTAGGTCTTGCCGTTGATTATGAGACGTGTATCGGCAAAAAACCCCTCCAGCACAGTCTGAGTCTTGAAGCTGGCGCTGTCAGAACGGTGCAATTGCAATAAACGATCGTAAAGTGAGAACCATTGCTCGCTATTAAGCCGGTTTTGCGTGTCTTTCAGTAGCTGAATAACCGTTTCGTGATGTTCAACGGGCACGTGATGTCCCTGTTTTGCGGCCAAAACACACCATTTGGCAAACATCGCCAGGCAAAACCCGGATTCCAGCTTGGCTATCGAATCAGCAATGCGGCCTACGCTACCTTTGTGCAAGAACAGGTCTGTCCATGCCTGAGCGAGTAACTTGCGCGCCTCCACTTCCGCCTCATTCAAACTGCGCACGGCAGCGTAAGGACCACCACCTGCCGCCATCAAGACTTGCAAAGGCTCGCTGGAATACTGTGCAAGCCAATTGACCGCGGCCTCCTGGTCGCCCATTCTCAAGGTAATCTTCTGACATCGACTACGCACAGTGGCGGGCAATGCGCCAATGCGTGCCGCACCGAGTATGAGAACGGCATTGTCAGCTGGCTCTTCAAGTGTTTTTAATAAACTATTGGCCGAGTGTCGGTTTAGCCCGTTAGCACTACTCATTAACGCCACCCGGTAGCTATCCTGTCCAGAGGTCAGTTGTAACCAGTCAACAAGACTTCGAACCGAATCGATCTTGATACCGCCATTAGCCCCTTCAGGCTCAATTTTTCTAAAGTCAGGATGCGCATCGGCGAGCACCTGTCGGCAAGCCGGACATTCTCCACAAGCACCCTTCAACGTTCTGTTGCTACACAGAAGCGCTTCAGCCAACCAGGCGCAAAACACCTGCTTGCCGATGCCATCGATACCCGTGATCAGCAGCGCATGATGAAGGCGCTTTTGATCAGCAGCGTTCAGCAGTCTTTGTGCATCAGCGTATAGCCAAGGTGGGCAGGGAGTGAGAGCTTGCTGCACGCGGCCAACTACCTCGATGAATCAATCAGCGATTGCACAGCAGCTGCAACCGCACCACCCACTTGATGAATAGGGCCTGCCGCATCAATGACGGTGACTCTATGAGGCGCAGCTTTTGCGCGCGTCAGATAAGCTTGCCGGGCTCGCTCGAAAAAAGCGACGGCCTCCCTCTCGATTCGATCAGGACTGCCTCTCGCCGCCATTCGGGCAAGTCCGGCTTCCACAGGCATATCCAGCAACAGGGTCAAATCAGGTTCAAGCGAGACACCCATCAAAGTGTGCAGATTCAATACTGTTTCGATGCCCAGTTGCCGTCCGGCGCCTTGATAAGCCGCACTCGCATCCAGGTAACGATCACACAATACCCAGCGCCCGCTTTCAAGCGCAGGCTCTATTAGCTGTGCAATATGCTCAACTCTGGATGCTGTCATCATCAACAGCTCAGTTTGCGCTTGAAGCTCACCGTGAGCATGCAACACCAGTTCGCGCAACGATTCGCCAACTTTTGTCCCGCCTGGCTCACGAGTGCCAACAAAATCAATACCAGCACGTTGCAGCTGAGCCTCAATGAGCTCACGGTTGGTGGTCTTGCCCACGCCCTCCAGTCCTTCAAGGGTGATGAACTTACCGCGTGTCACTGGCACAGCGTCTGCACAGCTGACAACTGTAATTTATTCGTGCCAATGATCATCTTTTGAGCTGGTATTTTTGCACGGCCGCCTTGTGCTCTTCGTAGGTCTCAGAGAACTTGTGTGTACCGTCTCCACGTGCAACAAAGAACAACGACGTTGTGCTGTCCGGCTGGAGCACAGCATTAATAGCTTCACGACCCACCATGGCAATAGGCGTGGGCGGCAGCCCCTCCCGGGTATAGGTGTTGTAGGGCGTATCCGTTCTCAAGTCCTTGCGCCGAATGTTGCCATCAAAGGCATCGCCAATTCCGTAGATGACGGTGGGATCAGTTTGAAGGCGCATATTTTTGTTCAGCCGAGACAGAAAAACACCCGCTATCAGAGGTCGCTCCGCCGGAACGGCCGTTTCTTTCTCAACGATAGAGGCAAGAATCAATGCTTCGTAGGGTGAGGCAAGCGGCAAGTCATCAGCCCGCTTCTCCCATTCCTCCGCTAGCACGCTGTCCATAGTGCGTTTGGCACGTTGCAAAAACTGGACGTCCGTGGTGCCTTTGGGAAACGCGAAGGTATCAGAAAAAAACAGACCCTCTGGATGAGCTTCCGTGAATCCGAGCGCCTCCATCAAAGAGCTTGTGGACAGCTGCGACAGATCTCCCAATGTGTGTGTGAGATCGCTTGAGGCTGCGACGCGAGCCATGGCCTCTTTCCAGTTAGACCCTTCAATAATACTGTGCGAGTACTGTACCGTCTGGCCTTCGATAAACTGATCGAACAGTCGCGGCACAGTCAGTTCGCCGTTAAGCACATACTCACCTGTTTTTATGCCACCAGCCTTTTTGCTTAAACGTGCATAAACGTCAAACCAGTATCGCTTGTCGATGATGCCGCGCTGCTCGAGCTCGACAGAGACGCGTTTGGCAGACCAGCCACCTTGAATCGTGAAGGTGGGGTCAGAGGCGTCGAGGGTTATCGGTGTATCCAGATAACGCTGATAATCAGTCCAGCCGTACGCCGATACTGCACCAACGCCCAGAACAACAACAATCAGGATAGCTCTTAACACGGGCGTTATACGCCATCTTTAGCAAAGATGAGTGTGCCGTTGGTGCCGCCAAACCCAAAGGAATTGGACATGGTGATTGACAGTTTGGCCTGCCGAGCGGTGTGCGCTACATAATCCAGATCACAACCCTCACCCGGGTTATCCAGATTGATAGTGGGTGGTGCAACTTGATCGCGCAGTGCCAGAACTGAAAAGACCGCCTCGATACCACCGGCAGCCCCTAACAAATGGCCCGTCATGCTCTTGGTAGAGCTAACCAATACTGACTGGCTGTGAGATTCAATAGCCGATTTTATGGCATCGGTTTCAGCCACGTCACCTGCTGGTGTAGAGGTGCCGTGGGCGTTGATGTAATCAATGTCTGAGGATACGAGTCCGGCATTTTTCATCGCCGCTCTCATACAACGTGCCGCACCGTCACCATTGGGGGCTGGCAACGTCATGTGGTGGGCATCACCGCTCATGCCATAGCCAACGATCTCACAGTAGATAGTGGCACCACGTGCCTTGGCATGTTCGTATTCTTCGAGAACCATCACCCCCGCACCATCGCCAAGAACGAAGCCATCACGATCCTTGTCCCACGGTCTGCTGGCAGCAGTAGGGTCATCATTGCGCTTGGATAGCGCTCTCGCTGCACCAAACCCTGCAAGCCCCAGAGGGCATGTGGCCATCTCCGCGCCACCTGCGACCATGATGTCAGCATCACCGTATTCGATAAAACGAGCCGCATCACCGATGTTGTGTGTACCCGTGGTGCAGGCAGTAACCGTGCATACATTGGGGCCCTGATAACCGTACTTGATAGACAGGTTGCCGCTGATCATGTTGATGATGGTGGAGGGCACGAAAAACGGTGACACCTTACGGGGTCCGCCTTCCATTAACGATTTGTGCTGGTCTTCAATATTGGGCAAGCCACCAATACCTGAACCGATGGAGACGCCAACGCGCTCCAGATCGAGGCCCTCTGCGCTTTCCAGGCCAGCGTCCTGAATTGCTTGCATACCAGCTGCCACACCAAAGTGGACAAAAGTGTCCATCTTGCGGGCTTCTTTGGTGCTGAAATAGGTGTTGGGGTCAAAATCTTTGACCGATGCGCTAAAACGAGTTGAATACGCCGTAGTGTCAAAGGAATTTATCAGGGCAACACCTGAAACGCCGGCAACAATGTTGCTCCAGCTGGTGTCTACATCCGCTCCTACTGGTGTTACCAGACCTAGTCCGGTCACCACTACACGTCTACGCGCCAATCTTTCTAACTCCGTTAACGATTGCTGAACATACAGTGTTACAACGCCGCGCCAATACTCACTGATACCGAAGCGGTATCCGTCAGTGTCGGCGCGACCTCACTAACCGGTCGAACGAGCACCGGTCAATAAAAAATCAAGCTTGGTCAATGTGAGCAGTGACGTAGTCAACTGCCTGTTCAACCGTAGTGATTTTTTCCGCCTCTTCATCAGGGATTTCGCATTCAAATTCTTCCTCGAGTGCCATCACTAGCTCGACGGTATCAAGAGAATCTGCGCCTAGATCTTCGACAAAGGATGCCTTGGTCGTGACTTCTTCTTCTTTCACGCCCAGCTGCTCTATGACAATCTTTTTGACGCGTTCGTCAATACTGCTCATTGTAGGATAAACCTCTCGAAATAAAGAAAACGGAATCAGATGATCTGAGGAGATCATCGCCGTGCTGCCATTGTAATGGCTTCCATAAGAACGTGCCAACCATTCCGCACAAACTTCAGGTAATAGTAAGGACAAACTGATAAAAACCTAGATATTGCTGACTTCAGAGCCACAAATCAGACGCGGTCGGCAGTAAATCGGCCCATTTTCAGGTGATTTACTACCCAACGATCACGGCATAACCATGCCGCCGTTAACGCTGATTGTTTGTCCGGTAATGTAAGCGGCACCATCAGAGGCCAGAAACAGGCAGGTTTGGGCGATATCGTCCGGGGTACCCAACCGCCCCAGTGAAATCTCGCCTTTGATTTTGTTTTTCTGGTCTTCAGGCAATGCGTCTGTCATGTCTGATTCGATGAAACCCGGCGCAATAGCGTTGATGGTGATCGAGCGCGAGCCCAATTCTCTTGCCAGCGAACGCGTCATACCCAGCAATCCAGCCTTCGATGCAGCATAGTTCACTTGCCCGGCGTTACCCGTTATCCCGACTACCGAGCTGATGTTGATGATTCGTCCAGAACGCGCCTTAACCATCGGCTTGATGACCAGCTTGGACATCCTGAAGACACTGGACAGGTTAGTCGCAATGACATCTTCCCACTCATCATCCTTCATGCGCATGAACAGGTTGTCGCGCGTGATGCCGGCGTTGTTTACCAGAATGGAAATTGGACCAAACTGCTCGGAGATGGCGCTCACACAAGTGCTCGCAGCCTCCGCATCGGTTACATCAAGCTGCATGCCACAGCCTGTGACACCCAGGCCCTTCAGCCGCTCGGTTATGGCAGCGGCACCGCTTTCGGAGGTGGCCGTGCCGACCACCGTGGCGCCGTGCAGGGCCAGTGTGTCGCAGATGGCTGCACCTATGCCACGACTGGCACCTGTGATCAGGGCAATCTGCCCGTTTAAGGTCTGATCATTCATGTTCAGTGTTTCTCAACGATTACACAGCAGCAGCTTCAAGCGCTGCCGCCAGTGTTGCAGGGGAATCGACGGGCAATGTGGGCAACGCCCGATCGATGCGTTTGGACAAACCGGTGAGCACCTTGCCAGGACCTGCCTCAATAATCAGGGTCACACCATGGTCGTCGCGCAATGTCTGAACGGTGCGTGTCCAGTACACCGGGTTGTGAACGTGCGTTTTCAAATGGCCCAATAGCGTGTCCAGATCAGATGGCGCTACCGCCGTGGCATTTTGCACCAGAGGCATTTGAGGCAGGGTAAACTCCAACTCATCGATGACCTTAGCCAAGGCGAGTCCTGCAGGCTTCATCAGTGATGAATGATTAGGCACACTAACCGCCAGCATCAACGCCTTGCGACAGCCCTGTTCTTTGGCTGCGGCCAACGTGCGCTCCAGCGCGTCCAGATGTCCGGAGATTGCCACCTGCCCTGGCGCATTGAAATTCACAGCCTCACTCACACGCTCGCCGGTAACCGAGGCACATAGCTCAACCACAGCATCATCATCCATCCCCAACAACGCAGCCATTCCACCCTCACCCTCAGGCACTGCAGCTGCCATCAGTGTTGCCCGTTGGTGTACCAGCGCCAAGCCATCAGTGAACGGCAACGAACCGCTGGCCACCATCGCAGTAAATTCTCCCAGACTGTGTCCAGCCATAGCCGTAGGCATCAAAAGACCCTGCGCCTGCAGGACACGCCACACTGCAACACCTGCTGTAAACATCAGCGGTTGGGTGATACGCGTGTCGGCGAGCTTTTCGGCAGGTCCTCCCTGCGACAAGGCCCAGAGATCAAAGCCCAGATGCTCAGAAGCTTCGGCAAATGTTGCCGCAACCTGATTATGCTCGTTAGCAAGCTCTGCCAGCATGCCTACGCTCTGCGAGCCCTGCCCTGGAAATACTACTGCTACTGTCACGCATCTCTCCTGCTAATGAAAAATCGTTTGCACAACGATTCTGGTTTATCGACTTTGCTGGTAAAGATAGCAGGCCAGAGCCGTTAGTGAGCTAAACCGAGCACATGATTCATATCGTAGACACCAGCAGGCCGACTCGCTAACCACGATGCTGCACGTACGGCTCCACGGGCAAACGTCATGCGATCAGTGGCCCGGTGTGTGATTTCGATACGTTCGCCATTACCTGCGAACAGCACCGTATGTTCACCAATAATATCCCCGGCACGAATAGTCTCAAAGCCAATAGTCTTGCGATCGCGCTCGCCAGTTATACCTTGGCGCCCGTAGATAGCGCACTCCTCAAGGTTACGACCCAACGCGTCAGCCAGCACCTCACCCATTTTCACAGCCGTGCCAGACGGTGCATCCACTTTGTGCCTATGGTGAGCTTCGATGATCTCTACATCGTAATCGTCGGCAAACGCTTTTGCTGCTTGTTCCAACAGTGCCAGCGTGACGGTCACACCCACGCTGTAATTCGGGGCAAAAACAATGGGGGTATGAGCAGCGTGTTCATGAAGCGTTTCAAGTTGCGCTGCGGTAAAACCTGTGGTGCCTATAACCACACGTTTACCTGAGCCCTTGATGGCATCCAATAAAGCCAACGATACCGCAGGGGCTGTAAAATCGATGATGACATCACTGCTATCGATAAGTACTTGCGTGCTATCGCTAATCAGTACATCTTGCCGCTCCCCGCCACTGAGCACGCTGGCATCCAACCCTACACTGGCCGAACCCGGTGCGTCTGCAGCGGCTGATAAAACAACACCTTCGCGCTCGCCAATAGCACTGAGCAACTGCCGTCCCATTCGTCCGGCTGCACCGTTTACTGCTATTTTGATCACGTGATTTCGCCTGTATTATTCTGGATAGAGCGCGGTGCTATCTCTTCAGACCCAGATAATACTATAGGTAACTAACGCGCAAGCAATTCGAGCAGCGCTGCTTCATCCAGCACAGGCACCTCAAGAGTTTCAGCTTTAGTCACTTTGGACCCTGGGGCATCACCGGCAATCACAGCCGTGGTTTTCTTCGATACGCTTGACGTCACCTTAGCACCGCGCTGCTGCAACTGCGTCTTGGCTTCATCACGACTCATCACACTCAACGTGCCGGTTAGTACGTAGGTATTACCTTCGAGTGTCGGCTCAACTTGCGCCACCTCAGATTCAGGAAAATTTATACCTACGGCCAGAAGACTGTCCACAAGCTCGCGGCTTTGGGGATTAGCGAAATAATCTTGCACACTTCGCGCAGCGATTGGTCCGATATCATCAATGGCTATCAACGCTTCTTCTTCAGCGCTCATTAAAGCCTCCAACGAGCCAAAGCGTGCAGCCAATAGCGCCCCTCCCGACGAACCGATATCCTTGATACCCAGCGCAAAGATAAAACGAGCAAGCGTTGTCTGCTTTGAGGCATCAATTGCATTGACAAGATTACTCGCTGATTTCTCCCCCATGCGTGGCATTGTTTGAATCTGCTCAGCCGTCAATGTGTACAGATCGGCCACGTTGCTGATCAATTTTTCATCCGCAAGCTGCTCTACCAGCTTATCGCCTAAACCATCAATATCCATAGCCGTACGCGAGGCGAAATGCTTGATGGCTTCGCGTTGCTGAGCACCACATTGCAGCCCCCCTGTACAACGCGCCCGCACCTCGGTATCGCTATTGAGTACAGGAGAACCGCAAACAGGACACTCATCGGGCAAGGTAATCTCAACGGTGTCGGTCTTGCGGTTTTCCAACACGACACGCGCCACCTCAGGAATAACATCGCCTGCCCTGCGCACTACAACGGTATCGCCAATGCGGATGTCTTTACGGGCAATTTCATCCATGTTGTGCAACGTAGCGTTACTCACAGTAACGCCACCCACAAAAACCGGATCAAGCCTGGCAACAGGCGTTAATGCGCCCGTACGTCCCACTTGAAATTCAACCGCCTCGAGCGTGGTGGTCGCCTCTTCAGCAGGGAATTTTTGCGCGATCGCCCAGCGCGGCGCACGCGACACAAAGCCTAACTCACGCTGCTCACTCAATGAATCAACTTTGAACACCACACCATCAATCTCATAACCCAAGTCTGGGCGGCGAGCCTGCAAACTCTCATAGTGCGCAAAACACCCGTCAATACCTTCGCAGCGAGTGGTCTCTGCGTTGATCGGGAAACCAAGTTCTCGCAGAAGCTCCAACGACTCCGTTTGAGAAGCTGGCAATTCCATGCCCACGAGCTCACCCATGCCATAGAGATAGATGGATAGCTTACGCTGGGCACTCTTGCGTGAATCCAGCTGACGCAAACTTCCCGCCGCCGCATTTCTTGGATTGACAAATGGTGGCTTACCCGCCTCTACCATTGCCTTGTTCAACGAACTAAACGCTGCGGCAGACATAAATACTTCACCGCGCGCCTCGAGCACCGCGGGTGGGTTGTCCGTGCGCAGTCGCAAAGGAATCATCTCGATGGTTCGCAGGTTCTCGGTGACATTCTCACCGGTCCTGCCATCACCGCGCGTTGCACCTTGTACGAACACACCATTCTCGTAGCGAAGACTTATGGCCAGACCATCCAGTTTGGGCTCGGCCACATAGCTGACAACACCATCCTCACGCTCAAGCCGTTCTCGCACGCGCCGATCAAATTCGTTGAGCTCGTCCCGACTAAACGCGTTACCCAGAGATAACATGGGCACTGCATGCTGAACCTGCTTGAAGGCATCCAGCGGCGCCGCACCCACGCGCTGCGTTGGGGAATCGGGGGTTAGAATTTCAGGATGCTGCTCTTCAAGTGCTTGCAACTCGCGAAACAGCATGTCGTATTCAGCATCACTGACAGTCGGATCATCGAGCACGTAGTATCGGTGAGCGTGATCATGCAATAACGTGTGTAACTCCTGCACACGCTTAACTACTTTAGGCGTCATGAATTGGCGGACCTTACAAGCAGTGGGCGTTAGCGTTTATCAGGAAGACACGCTGCCAAAATATTTTTGCCGATGCATGTATTCGTAAATACCTTCACGCATATGTTGCAAGGTTTGCTTGCTCAGCGTGTTGCGATCACCGTCAAGCACAGCAGCGTTAAGCTCCTTAGCCATCTCGAACGCTTCACTAATCAGCACTTCGAACGAAACGTCCGCAGGCACGGGTCCTGGCAATTGCAATATGAGCGTAATACCGGGGGTGACGAAACTGTCAATATCATCAATATCAAAATAGCCTGGCTCCACCATCTTGGCGATAGAGAACACGGTGGTCCCGTTGTGCATGGAGTGAAAAATATTCATCTCGCCAAAGTGATACCCACGACGATCGAAAACATCCAGCACCTGTTGCCCGTCGAAAAACGAGTTTTGTTGCGCAACCACATGCAACGTCACGATCTTGTTGGTGAATTCAGGATCTGTTGGAGACATCTCATCAATGTCAGCAGGCTCGGACTCAGCAATCAGCTGCCGGCGTTTGGGCTTGAGACGTTCGCTGATTGATTCGATTTTTTGCGCAAAGCTTGTAAACACAGGAGAAGACCCTTGGCTTCTGCCCAGATCCTCACCAAAATCATAGTCGCTGGGGGCAAGATCAAACGCCGATGTTTTTGAATTACCCGACCCTTGCGCGGGACGAGTAAAGTCGTCCGGGTCTACACCGGTAAAATCGGGAATGGTGTTAGACAAGGTCTCCTCGCCCAACAAGGGGTCGATGTGAACATCAGCTGCAGAACTGCGGTGTGCATCAAGCGTGCTTGCCGACTTTTTAGATCGCCCGGGCCGCCCGGAAAAATACAGAACAGCAAGAATGGCAACACCGGCAAGTATGAGGATCCAGCGTAGATTGTCCATGGGTGCTACCTCTGTAATGATATCAATGGAAGTTTGGCGAACTATGCGCCAGCAAGATCAACCGCCTCTTGGACGTCAACGGCCACAAGCCTGGAAACACCCGGCTCATTCATCGTAACGCCCATGAGCTGTTCGGCCATCTCCATGGTCACTTTGTTATGCGTAATAAAGATGAATTGTACACGCTCTGACATTTCCTTGACCAGTGCGCAGAAGCGTCCGACGTTGGCATCATCCAACGGTGCATCGACCTCATCGAGCATACAAAAAGGCGATGGATTAAGCTCAAAAAATGCAAAAACCAGCGCAACGGCAGTCAAGGCCTTCTCTCCACCGGATAAAAGCTGAATGTTACTTACGCGCTTACCTGGAGGCTGAGCATTAACCACAACACCGGTACTGAGAAGATCATCACCTGTCAGCACCAACGAACCGTGACCGCCACCAAATAATCGCGGGAAAAATTCCTGAACCTTTGTGTTCACTTTGTCGAACGTTTCACGAAAACGCGCACGCGTTTCCTTATCGATCTTAGCAATAGCACGCTCAAGCGTGGCCAGGGCTTCGGTTACATCCAGATGCTGCTCGTCCAGATAGTCTTTGCGTTGTGATTGCTCCGCAAGCTCGTCAATAGCAGCCAGATTGATGGGCCCTAGCCTCTGCACCTGGCGTTCGATTTTCTCTAGCTGAGCGGCCCATTCATCAACGTTAGCCTCTGATACCAAGGTCTCAAGGATGTCAGCCACCTTGTAGTCATGCTCTGCCAGCTGCTCATCCAGGGTCTTGAGCCTGACGACGGCTTCCTGGGCAGTCATTTGTTCAGCTTGCACTTTTTCGCGCATACTTTGCACACGCAGATCGTGACGTTGGCGAGCCTGTTCGTGTTCGCGCAATCGAGTCTCGATACTGTTCAACTGCTCACGCGCGGTGCGCAGCGCGTTGTCGCTGGTCAGTTTGTCTTCAAGATGCTGCTTTAAACCTGCCTCCAGCGCGGTTAAAGGGTCCTCTTCCTCACTGGCAAGCATAAGGTTAAGCGAGCTTTGTCGCTCAGTCAGCTGCTCGATACGCCCTTGCATGCGTGTCAGGTTTTGCTCAGTAGCTGCGCGTGTGCTGCGCATGGATTCCACGCGAATAGCCAGCTCCTGCCCTGCATCACGATCCGAATCACGTTGCTCTCGCGATTTGGCCAGATTCTCACGCAAGGTATTCTGCTCTTCCTCTAATCTCGCCTTCTCTTCATCAAACGCTTCTAACTGCTCAACCGCTTCCAGTTTGCGGGCCGTGGCATCTTCAAGACGCTCTCGCTCCTGCTCACGTTGTTGCTCAATTTCGGTGATCTCTTCACTGAGTGCCCGCGTACGCCGTTCACCCTGTTCCAGAGTCTGTCGCTCAGCCGCTAGCGAGGAGCTAGTTTGAGATTGGTTTCGGACAGCATCGTTATAAGCGTGAAGCTGTGTTTCGCGCCGCGTCTCCAGCTCGTCTTGTTGCTGGCTTAGCTCGTCCTGCTTGGCCTGAAGCTCTGCTGAACGCTCGTCCAGCGATGCCAGTTGGGCTTTGAGTTCAGTGATTTCGGTTTCACGCAACAATACGCTGTCTTGCGCATCGCCACGAGCCACGCGGAGCCACGATTTGCCTAGCCAAAGACCGTCACGCGTCACCACAGATTCGTGATCGCTAAGTGAGTTGCGTATTTGCAAGGCCTCATTCAAATCATTAGCGATGCGAACCCCAGACAGAAGCTCCTGTAGCGGTACATCGCCAGTGACCTTGCTGGCCAGTGAGTCGGCTGCAGGTGCAGCGCCTTGTGCACCGGCTTTTATCAACGTTAGTTGCGCTTCGGGCATATCCTGAAGGCAACGATCTATCAATGCATCGTTATCAACACAAACCGCTTCCAGATGGGGGCCCAACACCAATTCGATGGCAGTCTCCCAACCCGGAGCTGCGCTCATTTTTTGCGCAAGCCGCGGTGCATCGTTCAACTGATTGACACTCAACCAGCCATCGGCTGCGCTACTGTTAGCATCAAGCGCTGCTTGCTGAAGTGCTTCCAGAGATGCCAGCCGCCCCAAGCCTGACTGCACCTGCGAACGCAACTGGTCCAGCTCCACACTGCATTGTCGGATGGTCTCTTTTTGTTGTTGCTGCTTTTCGCTGGCGTGGCTCAATGATTCTTTGAGCTGCGCTTCTACGTCGGATGCTTCCAGCTCCTCCGCAATAAGCTCCTCGATAAGTACACGAACTGGCTCCATCTCGAGGGTTTCTCGCTCCTCAGTCAGACGGGCAAGGCGCGAATCTGCACTGGCCGTACTGCGTTCAAGTTGCTCTATGCGAGAGCGCTCGACTTGCGCCACCTGCGAGCTTTCTGAGAACCGCCGGTTGAAGGCATCGTTGCGCTGCTGCCATTCCTGTAATTCGGTTTCGGCGCGCAGCAGCAGCTCGGCAGATAGCTTTTGGCTCTCTTTGAGCATGTCGAACGCCGGCTGATCAGTTTCGATAGATTCGGCGATCTGGGCAATACGCGCAGTATCATCACGCAAGTGCGCCATGGATTCAGCCAGATTCCTGTCGACCTCTGCCAGCTCTTGGCTCTGCTGGTGACGGGTTTCACGGGTATGTTCTATGGTTTGCTCAATCCGCGCCACCTCACCACCAATCCGGTAGAACTCGGCCTGAACGGTGCTAAACCCATCGGAAGCTTCGGCTTGCTGAGCTCGCGCCAGCTCGATCGAGCTTTCAGCAGACCGCATCTCGCTGACACAGCCTTCAAGCTCAGCTTCAAGCTCTGCAATTTTAAGCGCCTTATTGTCACGGGCGACTTCAAAGTCTCGGCGTCGCAGCACGAGCAGCTCGCCGCGCTTCTGACGCTCTTCGGCTTTGAGAGCCTGGTACTTTTCGGCGGTGTTGGCCTGACGCTTCAGATGGGACAACTGCTTGTCCACCTCTTCGCGTAGATCATCAAGCCGGTCGAGATTGTCACGGGTGTGCCTGATGCGGGTTTCGGTCTCTTTGCGGCGCTCCTTGTACTTGGAGATGCCTGCGGCCTCTTCTAAATAGACCCGCATGTCTTCTGGTTTTGCCTCGATAAGCCGCGAGATCATGCCCTGTTCAATGATGGCGTAGCTGCGTGGCCCCAGGCCCGTGCCGAGGAAAATATCCCGGATATCGCGGCGGCGGCAGCGCACGTTGTTCAGAGCGTATTTAGACTGCCCGTCGCGGGCCACTTCTCGTCGAATGGAAATCTCGGCGTAGGCAGCATATTCGCCGCCCAATGAGCCATCAGAATTGTCGAACACCAGCTCAACCGAGGCCTGCCCCACAGGTTTGCGAGTGCTGGAGCCTACGAAAATAACGTCGTCCATGGAGTCGCCGCGAAGGTGCTTGGCGGACGACTCGCCCATAACCCAGCGCACGGCATCAATGGTGTTGGATTTTCCGCAGCCATTGGGGCCTACAATACCTACCAGCTGGCTGGGTAGTTTCAAGTCTGTGGGATCCACAAAGGACTTGAATCCAGCAATTTTGATACGGCTTAGACGCATAGTGGTGGAGCGTTTACCTTACGACCGCAGACGATAGAACAGCAGACGAGTCATATTGGTTTGAAAAGTGTTAATAGCCTGTCAGAAACAAGGCCACTTTTACCTGATGAGACTGGCGCAAGCCGGTGGTATGTATTGTACTGATTTTTTAACGCTGCACGAGTACAAAACTTGACCGCAAACTGCATCACGCAACACTTTGAAGAGCGACTATCATGAACAATCCAGGCTTTGCACAATCGGCCAGCTACGTGGCCACTGGCTGGAAACTGGTCAGAACCCCCGGTCTCAGGCGATTCGTCTGGATGCCGCTGTTGGTTAACCTGTTGGTGTTTGGCGGCTTTGGCTGGTGGATAAACAGCTGGGCTACCAGCTGGCTGGATACGCTCGCGCTGTTTTCCCAATGGGGCGACTGGTGGATAGTCAATGCCTTGCAGACCGTGTTGCACTGGCTGGTCACCTTGGTGTTACTTTTCACCCTTGCGTTTATGTTCACCCTGGTGGCCAATTTAATCGGTGCGCCGTTTAACGGGCTACTCGCTGAGCGCGTGGAGGCTCATCTGGTCGGTGAAGTGGCAGACCCTGCGCCCTCGTGGCTGACTCTGGTAAAAAGCGTGCCGCGGCTGATGATGTCAGAGCTGTCCAAATTGATTTACTTGGTCATCTGCATTGTGCCTTTATTGATTTTACAATTTGTGCCATTGATTAACATCGTGGCGCCACTGCTGCTGTTTTTGTTCGGGGCGTGGATGTTTGCACTTGAGTACATGGATTATCCGATGGGTAACCATGGTGCACTGTTCAAGGATGTGCGCAAAGCGATGCGTAAAAAGCGCAAAGCGGCCTATGGTTTCGGGTCATGTGTTGCGTTATTGAGCACGGTGCCGCTGGTTAATCTGTTTATCATGCCGGTGGCTGTGGCAGGTGCAACAGCGCTGTATGTTGATCATGTGCGTGAACGATAAGGGCAAAGCGAGCAAAATATAATGAGTGATCTTCCAGGATGTCCAGAGTGCAGTTCAAATTTCACATATGAAGACCGGGATCTTTTTGTGTGTCCCGAATGTGCGCATGAATGGGATGGAAAATCCCAGACCGACGACAGTGACAATGTTGTTAAAGACGCAAATGGTAATGTTCTCGCCGACGGTGATACCGTCTCTGTCATCAAGGACCTGAAGATTAAAGGCACCTCATCCTCGGTAAAGGTCGGCACCAAAGTTAAAGGTATCCGCCTAGTTGAAGGTGACCATAATATTGATTGTAAAATTGAGGGTATTGGCCCCATGAAACTTAAGTCAGAGTTTGTTAAAAAGGCCTAGGCCGGATTATCAATGAATTCACGAAAATACTACCTGATTCCTGAGCAGCCTATGCTTGGAGAGACCCTGACAGCGGGTAGCTGTTATTGCACATGTTAGCTCGCCAATACATGTAACTTGCGCGGCGACACAACGTTAGCGGTTGTATACACTTGAGACAAGCTCAGTACAGACGCCAACATCGTCTGGTAAATTGCCGATTTCATTGAAAGCAGATAATCAATCCAAATCACCGTGTCATTTATTATCCAAAACATCCACAAGAACGCCATTTGCGAGACTAAACCCATGAGCTCACCAACGCTGATAGCCGCCTTTGTTTTTATTAGTGCGTGTTCAACAGCTGCGTCTGCTCAATCGGTTTTTGAGCCTTCCAACCGCCCTGGCGGAATCGCGATAGTCGACATTGGGCCTGCGTCGGAGCAAATGCCATTGGCCTACTGGAACGACCGACCCGTGGCGGTAATCAGCCAGAATGGCAAAGCCAAGGCTATTGTCGGCATTCCGCTCTCTGTCGAACCGGGGGATCAGATTGTCGAGGTGTTTTTTGATGGTGATAAATCTGGCACCTTTGACTTCAACGTTGCACCCCATGCCTACGCAGAACAGCGGCTCACTATTACCAACAAACGAAAGGTGAATCCCGCGCCGTTGGATATGGTTCGCATTACGGCTGAAAATGAACGCTTAAAAGAAGTGAAAAATTCCCGTGTAGATACGCTCATGGCTGACACCTTTATCTGGCCAGTTGCTGGCCCGGTATCCAGCCCTTTCGGGTTACGACGTTTTTTCAACGAGCAACCACGCCGCCCTCACGGTGGCATTGATATCGCTGCACCGGAAGGCACCGCTATCATGGCCGCAGCCGACGGTGTCGTGCTGGAAGCCGGTGATTACTTCTTCAACGGCAATAGTGTATTTATCGAACATGGCCTGGGCCTACAAACATTCTATGCCCACATGAGCCGGATGGATGTAGAGGCAGGCGAGCGCGTTGATCA
>JALZVU010000105.1 GCA_023301795.1 Granulosicoccus sp. | reverse complement strand
ATGAGTCTTGAGGACGATGAGAGTGACAGTGGTAATCGCATGGCAGGCTAGCCTTCGGGCGCTTGTCGCAGGGTCTTCTGATATTTAGTGGTTTGTACTGTCTGTTGATTGCTCAAACTTGAGTGATCGGGCAAAATGCGTATTTAACGCATTGATGATACCTGCATGCCAAGTGCCCAGACAGCGATCGAGCTGCAAGCGCCAACACTCGATTCACTAGTGGCGTCGAGTGTTGATCAAGCCTGTCAGATAGCGAGTAGGACTGATATACCGCGATTGGTTGTTTCCCCCTACCGCTTTAATCCCCTTGGTGCGCACATCGACCACCAGGGTGGATCCGTGCTATCGCGCACTCTGGATCAATACACTCTGTTGTGCTTCTGGCCACGTCCAGATGCCACTAGCTGTGTGAGCGCCAACATGGATGGCTTGTCCTGGCAAAGCGTGCAGTTTGGTATGAATCAGCTGGAGCACCAGTATGGGTGGGACTCCATGGCTCGTGCATCAGTTGCGGCGTTTGCCGCCAACCATCCTATGAGTCATGGCATTCATGCTGTTATTTTTGGCACGCTGGTTAGTGGCGGTCTAAGCTCTTCGGCGTCCTGCATTCTCGCCTATCTGTCAGCTTTGGCCGAAGTGAATAATGTTGCACTTAATGCCGTTCAAATGGTTGAGCTTGTTCGATGCGTTGAGAATGACTATCGCGGACTCAATAACGGAATTCAGGACCAGATGTCCATTGTTTTCGCAGAAGAACACCATCTCTCCATTCTTGATGTAAATTCGGTAACAGCACGGTCAATCGCTGATCCTGTTACTAGCGAACAGGTGTCGTTTCTGATGTGCTATTCAGGTGTTTCCAGAAATCTGGTGACAGGCTCTAACTTCAATGAGCGTGTTGCTCAATGTCGTGAGGCCGCTAGGCTGTTGCACCCGTCTGCCCAACATCTGGGTGAAGTGCCTGTTCTTCAGCGAACCGATGCTAACCTTGCCACGCTGCCTGACACCCTCGAACGTAGAGCGCGGCATGTTTTTGGAGAGATGCAGCGGGTAGAGCAGGGGGTCGCAGCATGGGAGCAAGGCAATTGGCAGGCATTCGGAGAGTTGATGAATCAATCGTGTGCCAGCTCCATTAACGACTACGAGAGCGGAAGTGAATGGTTAATCGCTTTGCAGGAAATTGCGGGTTGTTGCGTAGGGGTCTATGGAAGCCGATTCAGCGGCGGTGGCTTTGGTGGTTGTCTGTTCATGTTGGTTGATTCAGCACGGGTAAAACAGGTTGCATCTGAGTTGCTCGACAACTATAAAGACAGGTATCCGGAGCTGGCAGCACTAGCACGCGTCAGCATTGCCAAGTCTGAAAGTACTGTTCGAGTAATCACACCATGACGTCGTCAGAACCTGTTACCCATGCCATCTTGCTTGCAGCGGGCAGAGGCACCCGGTTGCAGCCCTATACCGATACGACACCCAAGCCACTGCTTGTGCATCGCGGCAGACCAACATTGGATTACTTGCTGGACTCGTTGCTGGCGGCAGGAGTTACCGAGATCGTATTGGTTGCCAATCATCTAAGTGATCAGATTGAGAAGTATGCAACCCTGCGAAGTGCAAGCCACGCGCAGCATGTACGTGTGGCGTATCAACAGCATCTTGCCGGTACTGCGCATGCATTGGAAAGTGCTCTTGAGCAATATCCGGATCTAGCGTTGCAACCTTTTATTCTCAGTGCTACAGACTATTTGGTGCCGCGTGAATTCTTTAGTGATCTTCTGAGTTTTCACGCTCATAGCGATGCGCCATTGAGCGTCAGCTGTAAAGCATTGGATGAAGCGCAGATGGCAGGGCGATCCAGTGTGCGGTTCCTACCTGACGGCTCTATCGTTGAGATTGTTGAGAAGCCGGAGCCAGGTACCGCGCCCAGTGCAATTGGGGCCAACCTTACGTTTGTTCTTCCGCCAAGCCTTGTTCCTTATATTGCGGAGGTCCCATTATCAAAAAGAGGCGAGCGCGAAGTGCAACAAGCCATTAACAGCTGGTTGCGACAAGGTGGCACAGCCCGTGGGTTAGTGCAGCCTGTGCCGCCAGAATGGCAAAAGCCCTAGCCCGGCTGCGGGAAGAGCCAGGCTAATCTCTCTGGGCTGAACGTATTATCTGGGCGAGCGAAATGCATCATCTTCGCGTCCTTCGACAACGCTCTTTAAATACACTTCTACCCGCCGGTTCTCACTACGACCTGCGGCTGTATTGTTGGGTGCCACAGGCGCTGATTCACCGCGTCCGGAGGCACGCAATCGCGTTTGATCAACGCCGTTTCCACTCAAATGTTGTGCAACTGATGCAGCGCGTTTCTGGGACAGTGTCTGATTGTAGGCTTGCGATCCTGTGCTATCAGTAAAGCCGATGACATGTACGGCAGTTTGGTCATATTCACCAATCACTTCAGCCATTGTTGTCAGGCTGTTGAGAAATGATCCATTGATTTGTGCGCTGTTTACCGCAAAAGAGGCTTCACTACGAACATCAAGGCGCAGCGTCTCTTCATCAATGCGAGTTATCTGGATCTGTTTGTTCCGGTTCTCGCTTGCCAGCTGTTGCTCCAGCTTGCGTTGTTGTTTATCCATGTAATTGCCAACAGCTGCACCCGTCAGGCCGCCAATAACAGCACCGGCATATTTGCCGTTCTTGCTGCTTGTCTGATTGCCAATAACGCCTCCGGCGATGGCCCCAACAACAGCGCCTGTCTTTGCACGTCGGTTAGGGTCGTCAGTAGCGCAGCTACTGATCAGTACCAGCGTGGTGGTGGCTGCGATAATGGTTGTCTTGAATGATTTCATAGGGGTCTTTTTTTCTTGGACCCACAGTCATCGGCTCAGAGTTGACCAAAATTTATCAGTATTTTTGTGAGCTCTACCTTGGCGTCGCATAAAATGTACAAGCCGGCCGCCAATAGCCGGTATGCAAGTCCGCCCTAGCGCTACATTTTATGTAACCCTAGAGGTCGTTAACGGCGTTATAGCGCCTTATTGATTAAGTGAGGGGACAACAGCGGTGGCTCAACTTTATTTCTACTACTCTGCCATGAACGCTGGCAAGTCCACGTCACTGCTCCAGTCGGCTCATAATTATGGCGAGCAAGGCATGCGGGTAGCGTTGTATACAGCCGCTATCGATGATCGTTTTGGACGGGGCATTATCCGATCTCGCATTGGTCTTGAGCAACCCGCTGAGTTGTTTGATGAAAATACTGAGTTTTTTACCCCGCTGTCAGAGCAACACCAACAGGACAAGCTTGCGTGCGTGTTGGTAGATGAGGCGCAGTTTTTGAGTAAGTCACAGGTAGATGAATTAGCCCGAGCAGTTGATGAACTAAACGTGGCAGTTCTGTGCTTCGGTATCCGAACTGATTTTCAAGGAGAGCTCTTTCCGGGATCTGCCCGGCTACTCGCTATTGCTGACAAGCTGGCTGAACTGAAAACCGTCTGCACGTGCGGCCGCAAAGCCACCATGACCGTGCGGCTTGATGAGTCGGGCAAGGTGGTTGCAGCTGGCGAGCAGGTGCAGATTGGTGGAAATGAGCGCTATGAATCCAAGTGTCGAAGGCATTATCGAGAATTGATGTCGGGTGCTGATTAACACTATTGATGTCAACCTTACCGTCCACGTGGCCAAAGAGTGCCATAACCAGCAAGCGGTATTAGTGCTCTTATAGCTCCTCCACTAAATAAGAAATAGGGAGGAAGTATGCTCGACGTAACACCAAACGGCGAAGTTGCTAAGGTTCTGGATAGTCTGGAACGCTCGTTGACCGCTAACGATATAGACGCGGTGCTGGAACACTTTGTCGATGATTGCTATTGGCGAGACCTTGTATCGTTCACATGGAATTTGAAAACGTTTGAGGGAAAGGATGATATTCGGGGCATGCTCGATTCTCAGTTATCCACGGTAAAGCCTACTGAATGGGCCATTGCAGAAGGTGAGATAGCGACCGATGAGGGTGGCGTTGTTACAGCCTGGATAAGCTTTGAGACAAGCATTGTCCGCGGATTTGGTCTTGTCCGACTAAAAGATGGCAAAATCTGGACGTTGCTTACGTCAGCTACTGAATTGATTGGCCATGAAGAGCCGCTTGGATTTGAGCGTCCTTTAGGCGCAAAGCACGGCGCTGATAAGCATCGTAAAAGTTGGGCCGAGGAGCGTGAGCAAGAGCTTGCAGAGTTGGGCTACAAAACTCAACCTGATGTGCTGATTATTGGTGGAGGTCAGGGTGGAATTGCGTTGGGTGCACGCCTCAGACAGCTTGGTGTGTCCACTATTATTGTTGAAAAAAATGAACGCGCTGGAGACAGCTGGCGTAATCGCTATAAGTCTTTGTGCCTGCATGATCCGGTCTGGTATGACCATCTTCCTTATCTGCCGTTTCCACCCAACTGGCCAATTTTTGCGCCAAAAGACAAGTTGGGTGATTGGCTGGAAATGTACACACGGGTTATGGAATTGAATTATTGGACCAAGACATCGGCTCAATCTGCAAACTTTGATGAAAAAACCGGTAAGTGGACAGTGGTCGTTGAGCGCGATGGCGAGAGCGTGACGTTGACGCCTAAAAACCTGGTGTTGGCCACGGGTATGTCAGGCAAGGCAAATGTTCCGACGTTCAAGGGTGCAGAAAACTTCAAAGGTGATCAACACCATTCGTCGAAACACCCCGGGCCTGACAGTTTCAAGGGCAAGAAAGTGGTGGTTATCGGCTCCAATAATTCAGCGCATGATATTTGTGCTGCATTGTGGGAAAACGATGTTGATGTGACGATGGTGCAACGCTCCAGCACTCACATTGTGAGATCTGATTCGCTAATGGAAATTGGATTGGGAGCGCTGTATTCGGAAGAGGCTGTTGCCAATGGAGTCACCACTCAGAAGGCTGACATGATATTTGCCTCGATACCCTATGCGATCTTGCATGAATTTCAAATACCGCTATATCAACAAATGCGCGAGCGTGATGCTGATTTCTATGCAGGACTTGAGAAAGCCGGATTCCAGCTCGATTGGGGTGCTGACGATTCCGGTTTGTTCATGAAGTATCTGCGGCGCGGTTCCGGCTATTACATTGATGTCGGTGCCAGTCAGTTAATCATCGATGGAAAAATCAAGCTCAAGGCCGGACAGGTTAATGAGATAACCGAGACTGCAGTTGTGCTTGACGACGGCACCTCACTTGAAGCAGATGTCATTGTCTACGCAACAGGTTATGGATCCATGAATGGCTGGGCGGCTGACCTGATTAGTCAGGATGTGGCAGACAAGGTCGGTAAATGTTGGGGGCTGGGCTCTGATACACCAAAGGATCCGGGACCTTGGGAAGGCGAGCAGCGCAACATGTGGAAGCCGACTCAGCAGGATGGTTTATGGTTCCACGGCGGCAATTTGCATCAGTCGCGGCACTACTCGCTATATCTTGCGCTACAGTTGAAAGCGCGCTCAGTGGGTATTGAAACGCCTGTTTATGGATTGCAGGAAAGTCATCACAACGGCAGATAGCTTGGGCTAACAACTTGCACGGTTGATTAATGTCTGCCGTGCAAGCTTGCCAGGCGGATTGCCCGAGGCAGCGATGGTGCTTTTGGCCGGGTCCAATCCGTTTGTTCCCTGGCTAGAGGTCTGCAAGGTGTCCGGATTTGACCCACACATAGGCCCCGTTAGGCCCCACTTTAGCGTTTATTGTGGATTTCGCAGGCATTCTCAACCATGAGTACTGGCGCAGCTCATCACTGCCCTCGGTAAATCCTCCTTCAAGGACGAACACTTCCGCACCGCTCACTGCATCGACCTGGATATCCGCATTGGCGTCCCATTGTTCGAAACGCACGTCTTCATGTTCATCTTTATACAGTGGGGACACATTTGCACCCTTCCTATCCCTGTCTGGCACAGCCCCAAGCTTATGACGCTGTGCATGAACGTAGGTACGATCCGCTGGATCAAATTGCCACAGTTTGACGAATATAGTGCAACCATCTGTGGAGCCCGGTGTATGGGATGATGTTGGGGGATTGCGAATATATGAGCCGGCTGGCCATTGGCCGTAATCGTCTTCGAAGATGCCTTCAAGAACAATGAACTCCTCTCCGCCAGTGTGGACGTGCGATGAGAACTTGCTGTCAGGGGCATAGCGAACAATAGTGGTTACGCGGTCGTTTTGTGCATCCACCCGGTCCAGACGCCGCCGCTCAACACCTGGCATAGGTGAGGTTTCCCAGTCTATTTCATCGCCGTGGAGCAACACTCTTTTTGAGAAGTCGTCGTTTACGTTCATTGATTTGCCCCTGTCATTGTTGCTTGGAGTGTGGGTGTTGTAGCTACAACGTCTACTTTATTATCGATCTACTTTTAGGTAGAGTGTATATTTGACAATACAAGTTCCTGATCGGGCTAGCATGAATAGTTCAGGCTAGGGTTAAGCCAGATTTCATCACACAGCTAACGGTAAATGCCATGAAAAAAATGTTGAAATACCTGCAACTCTCATTGGCGCTGTCATTACTGATGATGGCCAATAGCTGGGCCGCTGAGCCCATCAATACGCTCGATCGATCCGGGCTTTGGGGATATAAGCCCAGCGGTGTTGCTGTTCGCGGCTTTGATACTGTTGCCTACTTCACGCAAGGGGAGCCGGTGAAGGGGAGTGAAGATATTGCCACAGACTGGATGGGGGCAACCTGGTACTTCTCATCAGTTGAACACCGTGATCTGTTTATTGGTGCGCCTGAGCAGTATGCCCCGCAATACGGTGGATACTGTGCGTATGGCATAGCGGTGGACAGCCTGGTCAAGATTGAAGTGGATCGTTGGGATATTGTCGATGGCAAGCTGTACCTGAATTTCGACAAGAAATTTCAGGACAACTGGCGTGCTGATATTCCAGGATACATACAAATTGCTGACGATAAGTTTGAAGAATTATTAGCCAAAGAGCCCTGATGAGCGCTTTTGCCTCCGTTGACTATCGGGGAGGCTGTCTGCAAAGAGTGTGTCCAGTTTTTACAAAGTGAGATGGCGGTGATGGGGTGAGATCAGCTAAACACTGGTAGCACCGCATCTGCAAACAGGGCATCAACATCCAGACTCTTTTCCAGCCCATCAGCCAGAGCATCCAGTTCCTGCTCTACAAACGCCTCGTAGTTGAATCCACTGGAGACACCCTGTTTGATGGTGTTTAGCCAATAGCTTCTGAACTCATCGTTGGCAAACAGACCATGAAGATAGGTGCCCTCGATTTTGCCATCGTTACTGATCGCTCCATCAGCATGATCATCCAGCATTAACATAGGATGTTGTGTATCAACTCCTGTCGTGTGGCCCACATGTATTTCATAACCGCTCAAGTGGGTCTGACTGCGAACACAGCGACCGTCCACCTTGCGAGTTTGTTTTTCTGCATGCATGTGCGTGCTGACGTTCAACAGACCCAAAGCAGGAGCGCTGCCTGGTTCCCCATCCACGCCATCAGGATCATGGATCCACTGTCCCAATAGCTGATAACCACCGCAAACACCGATAACACGACCACCATTACGAGCAAAAGCGATGATGTCGTGATCCCAGCCTTGGCTACGAAGGAATGCAAGATCGCCCATGGCCGACTTGGTACCTGGAATGATAATGGCGTCAACATCTTGCGGGATTATCTGACCAGGAGGGACGAATCCAAGTTCTACATTGGGTTCCAGACGTAGTGGATCCATGTCATCAAAGTTTGCGATGCGTGAGAGCATGGGTACGGCAAGTTTTATTCGATATTCAGTTTTTGAAAGTGTGTCATGGCCTTGCTGTAGCACCACAGCATCCTCTTGTGGAAGCTTCATCGCCGACCCTAGCCATGGCACCACGCCGCGACATGGCCACCCTGTGTTTTCCTCGATAGCAACAACGCCATCATCAAAAAGCCGAGGATCTCCGCGAAATCGATTAATGATAAAGCTTGAGATCATCCGAGCATCGGCAGGCTCAATAACAGTCTTGGTACCGACGACGGCAGCAATAACGCCGCCTCGATCGATATCCCCGATAAGGCATACCGGTGCGCCAACACGACGCGCGAAACCCATATTGGCAATGTCACGCTCGCGCAGATTTATCTCGGCTGCACTACCAGCACCTTCTACCAGAACAAGCTCATACTCATTGCACAGTGTTTTAAAACTGCTGACTACACCATCCATAAGATGTTGGCGCTTGTCGTTCATGTATTCACTAGCCGACAAGGTATCCAGTGCCTTCCCATGAAGTACAACTTGTGCCGTCTTATCGCTTTGCGGTTTAAGCAATACCGGATTGAAGTCCACGCAAGCTTCAAGGCCTGCAGCGCGAGCCTGTAAGGCTTGCGCACGTCCGATTTCACCACCGTCAGCGCAGGCTGCGGCATTGTTAGACATGTTCTGTGGCTTGAAAGGGGCAACGTTGATGCCACGCCGCTTGGCTATTCGGCATAGCCCTGCAACAATAGTTGATTTGCCTACATCAGAGCCTGTGCCCTGGAACATCAAAACGCGGGCGTTAACGGATAAGCTCACTGCTAAAAATCAATCCCTTGTTTAGCTTTGATGCCCGCTTTGAATGGATGCTTGATCTCTTTCATTTCACTGACAAGATCAGCCATATCCATAAGCTCTTGCTTGGCGTCGCGCCCAGTAGCAATAACGCTAGTTCGTGGCGATCGTGCCGCTATTGAATCCACTACGGTGTTAACGTCAATGTAATCGTAGCGAAGTGCAATGTTGATTTCGTCAAGTACCACCAGATCATAATCGCCGCTGTGCATCAACTGCGTTGCTGTTTCAAATGCTTTGGTGGCCGCTAGTATGTCTTGTTCTTTGTTCTGGGTATTCCAGGTGAAGCCATCACCCATGGTGTGCCAGTGAAGCTCTTCTGGAAAACGTTTGAAAAAATTGCGCTCACCGGTTTTCCAGTTGCCTTTTATAAATTGGACAACTGCAACCTGATGGCCCCAGCCAAGTGCTCGCGCTATGACACCAAAGGCTGAGCTGGATTTCCCTTTACCGTTACCGGTATGGACCAGCACGAGTCCGCGATCAATGGATTGCGTGCTCTTGACCTTCGCTTTTTGTTCTGCCTGCAGCTTCTGCATGGCAATCTTATGTTCGTCGGCTTCGCTCATTGGATGGTGTGCAGTGTTGAAACGGATTCAACATTGTACACTCGAGATGTCATGGTTAAAGCTGCAAGCCGAATCCAGGTTTTTGAACCTACGGGGCAATGAGTCCACTACGTTTGATTTGAACGCACCTGATGTTCAAATTGCGAACATCAGGCGTGCCGTCTAGTGTCACGAGACGGCGCAGTCTCGTGAGGCGTAACTAGACTTTAGCTACCTTTCCAGATCTTCAAATACGCTTCTTTGTACCCATTTTCAGGGTCAAACGTATTACGTGGGCCACCATCAAATTCAACGTTGTCTGAGGTAACGACATGCAAAGGTGATACGTAGCCTGACCATTCTTCGCCATTGAGTGCGCGATTCATCTCATCAACCAGTTGCCAGCCTTGCAGGTTCAACGGCTCAGCTACAGTCACTTTCTGGTATTGCTTGCTACGAATTCGCTGGTAGGAGGACTCTGAGCCATCACCGGCGGAGACGTTAATTGGCGCACCATCACCCTTGATGCCTGCTGCGGCCAGTGAAGGTCCCATGAAATCAAAGTACAGATCATTGATGGCTAGGGAATGTGTCCATTTGGCGCCGTAACGTTGCAATAACGATGTAGTCAACTGTGGCATACGCTGCGATGTTTCTGCAATAGGTGTATCAACGTATTCCAGGATGGTGCCGCCTGACTCTTCGATAATTTCTTTCATGCGATCTGCCTTGTCGATGGCAATCTGGTAAGTCGAATCAGTGAAGATAACGACGCCAGGCTCGCCACCAGCATCAGCGAATGCCCATTTGGCTGCAGCTTCTGAGACCAGCATAGGGTCGGTGGTAACGTTTGCAAATATACCTACCTCATCCACAGGTCCAATGGTTGATCCAACATGCCAGGCCACCATGGGTATGCCTGCCTCAGTTGCGGCAGCCATACCTTGCTCTTGCTCTGTCGGGTCGAATCCGTTCAGGATAATACCGTCAGGCTGGAGGGCAAGTGCTTGTCCCATAGCCGATGTACGTCCGGAGATAGAACCGGCCCCGTCAAGCACTCTGACTGTCCAGCCGATTTGTTCGGCCGCTTCTTCAACGCCATTGGTTGCGCCTAGTATGCCGCCGTTTTTCAAATCAGCGGTTAGCACAACGATGGTCTGATCAGCCAAGGCTTTGGGTCCTGTCGTAGGGCCGTCCCAGGTGTCGACTTTCACCGCGTATTTATTGACAAATTCCATGGCATCGCTCATGGCATCTGCCTGAGCAATACCGGTGGTGGCGACTAGCATGGCTGTTGCCAGCGTGCTCGTCTTTAATAGGGTATTCATGGTGGTGTGACTCCGTAGTGGTGGTTTAAATTGATGCCTTTGCCCCCCGTTGAGGTTAAGGCGTTGGTGGATCCTGTGGTGTTGGTGTTGGTTGGGTGCGTACTTTGATAACACCACCGCGTTTACGCTGGGCATAGCCTGCAATGCCGATGGCTACCAGTAGGGTGACGCCATTAAATAATGGTTCTACCCAGAACGAGCCACCAAACTGTTGAATGCCGGAAATGCCAACAGCGAGAATGACAACGCCGGTCAGCGTGCCCCAGACATTCACTCGTCCGGGTTTTATTGTTGTGGAGCCGAGAAAGGCGCCCACCAGTGCTGGTAGCAGATACTCAAGCCCGACACTGGCCTGGCCAATGCGAAGCTTGCTTGCCAGCAGAATTCCTGCAAGGGCCGTTAATGTGCCAGAGGCAATAAACGCCCCCATGACATAGCGTGGAACAGGAATACCGTTGAGCGCTGCGGATGTCGGATTGGCGCCGATAGCGTACATATAGCGTCCAATAGGCAGGTACTCGAGGATGAGCCACAACGCGACAGCTATGATGAGGACATAAAAGCCTGTAATAGGCAGCCCGAACACAAACGTTGAGTTCAGCGCGTAGAACCCGTCGGGCAGCATGGCAACCATCTGTCGGCCACCGGTGTGCCACAACGCTAAAGCGTAGAGAACAGTACCTGTACCTAGCGTTGCAATGAAGCTATCAATGCGGGCAACTTCTACCAGCAAGCCATTCAATAAACCTGAGAAGGCGCCAAGCGCCAGCACTATCACGCAAGCCACCGGCCACGGCAATCCCAGGGTTTGCAGACTGATTGCAAGGATATGCCATAAGACAATACCGTACCCAACTGTGAGGTCAATTTTGCCAGTCACCATTGGAATGGTAGCGGCCAGAGACAAGATCGCAATGATGGCTTTATCCGACACGATCGAACGCAGATTCAGCATGGTCGGAAACGTGTCAGGCAACAGCACGCTAAACAGTACCAGTAGCATGAGTGTCAATATGACCAGACCATAGACCGGCGCTAACCGACCCAGGCGAGCGCCCAGAGACAGGGGGCGCAACTCATCTTTGGTCGGTTCAAGGGCTGAGGCTTTTATGGAATTCATGTGCTTGCTCGGTAGTCACTGGCTGAGGCAATCTGCACCAGCGCTTCAATGGTCAGTTGTGGGCCGTACAGTTCGTCAATGCACTCACCGCGATTAAATACAATGGCTCGGCTACAGACGTTGGCCACTTCTTCAAAATCGGTAGAGATAACCAGCACAGGCGTTCCGCTGGCGACCATTTCGTTTAGCAGGGTGTAGATTTCTGCTTTTGCGCCAACATCCACGCCTGCAGTAGGGTCCTCTGCTATGAGCAATATGTTGTTATTGCTAAGCCAGCGGCCGACAATAACTTTTTGCTGGTTGCCACCGGATAGGGCATCGATGGGTAGCTCTGGCGCGTTTGGCCGTAAGCCAACATCAACACCTGCTTCCAGTGCTTGTTTTGTTTCACGACCGCGCGTCATGAAGGACCACAACCCTCGGCCAAGCGCGCCTGGATTGATAAAAAAATTCTCACGTATGCTTAGTGAGGTGGCGACAGATTCGACGACACGATCTCGAGGTATCAGGCCAATCCCTTCCTGCATGGCATGCTGGGGTGATTCCGGCTTGAACGGCTTACCTTGCAGAACCATGTCGCCAATAAATGCTTCTGTGCCGAACAGGCAGCGTCCGATATCTTCCTGCCCGGCACCACGCAACCCCACCAGTCCCAGAATTTCGCCTTTGAAAACATCCAGCGTTATGGGGCCTGTGTTCTCGGTATACAGGTTGCGTAACTGCAGCAGAGGCTCACGCTTGTCGGCTTCAATTCGGCTGAAGCTCTTTGGCTTCTTGCCCACAATCATGTCCACCAGCTCTTCCGGTGAGGTGTGTGCCACTGCCCGTACGCCAACCGTTTTGCCGTCGCGCAGCACAACCACACGATCAGCAATCTCGAAAACTTCGTCGAGCCGATGCGACACGTAGATCATGCCAACGCCATCTTCACGCAGACGCCGTAGCACCTCGAACAGTTTTTTTACATCTTCTGCAGGCAAGCTGGCGGTTGGCTCATCTAACACCAGAAAGTCACAGTCCACAGCCAGTGCTCGAGCAATAGCGACCAGCGATTTCTCAGCTCGCGTGAGTTTGCTGACGCGCATACTGGGGCTGAATGCACAACCCACTCTGGCTAGGGCCTCTACCGTGCTGGTTTCGCAGGCCTTCCAGTCAATCAAACCGGCACGACGTCGATACCCTTGAGCCATTGCCATGTTCTCGGCAATACTCATCCACTCAATCAACCCTAAGTCCTGATGGATGAAGGCGATTGCTTGATGTATTTTTGTGTTTCCCGGGGTGTGTCGATAAGGTGTGCGGTCGATGACAACATCGCCTTCATCGGGTGTGTGTATGCCGCCCAGTATTTTTATCAGAGTCGATTTGCCTGCACCGTTCTCGCCTAGCAGAGCAACAATCTCGGAACGGCCCACATTCATCGTGACGCTGTCCAAAGCCTTCGTACCGCCAAAGCTCTTGGACACTTTGTGAAAGAACAGGCCATCTGGTAGCGGTTGGACCGATGAGGCGGTGTTCATGATGTGAGGAGCAGGTGCATGGGCATGTTGATATGGATCAGGTTGTCAAATTGAGCGTTACCGGTAACGTAAGCGCAGAATAGGGGTATCCTAGACACCATGTCAATCCCTGAATCCAATCGCGGTCAAAAAAAAAGCAATGTCTCTTTAGCTGAAATTGCGGGTGAGGCTGGCGTATCGCGTATGACAGCATCACGTGTGCTTCGTGGCGCTGATGGCTATTCTGTAAAGACCCGGGACAAGGTACTGGAAGTGGCCGGGCGGCTTGGCTATGTGCCCAACAGAATAGCGGCAGCGCTGGGTTCTGAGGCGTCAAACAGTCTGGTTGCTATTGCTCTACCAACCCTGGGGCGTGAGCTTTATAGTCAGATATTGGAAGGATTGGAGAATAAGCTTGCCAGTGTGGGGTACCAGCCTATTGTGGGCGTTGTCGGTTATGACGATGACACAGAGTTCAAGTGGCTGAACTCTGCGTTAGCATGGCGCCCGTGTGGTCTTGTGGTAACGGGACGTCCGCGCAGTGCTGCCAATCAAGCTCTACTATCCAGCCTGACAGTGCCGGTCATGCAGCTGTGGAATTTAAAGGCGGATACGGATGATGGACTGGCTAGTACCCACTTGCGTGTAGGAATTGATCACTTCGAGGCTGGCCGACAGATGGGAGACTACCTGTCTTCGCGATATAGAGGGAAGGCTGGTTATGTGGGTGTGCGTCAGGCAGATACCGTGTTGGGTCAGGACAGGTTGTCAGGATTCGAAAGTGGCTACGGTGCATCAGCCGAAACACTCTTCCTGAATGATCGCTCTTCTTTTTACGCAGGCTACTACGGTGCTGAGCAACTGTTGTCTGCAAACCCTGCTATTCGGGTGTTGTATTTTCTTGATGACAATATGGCTGTGGGGGCACTGATGTTCTGCCAGGCAAAAGGTATCAAGATTCCGGGAGACGTTGCTATTGCCGGGTTCGGCGGTCTGGACATTGGCTCAGTGATGCCGGCTACTCTCACCACTACGCGAGTACGCCGCTTGAGGGTGGGTAAGCAAGCGGCCGAGAATTTGATCAAACGAGTTACTGGCGTGCCGGTACCACTTGTACAGGATATAGGTGTCGATTTGGAGAAAGGTGAGACTGCCTGACTAGCTACGAATTAACGTTAAACCGAGTGGCCCACCCATCACAGAAGCTTAGCGTTACTGCACCTTTTAGCGGTGAAAGGCTTAACGCCTTCGCATCATGCAATGCCAACGGGTTGTTAGAGCCTGCACTTAAAGTAATTGATGGCTGAACATTGCATGTCACATGCTTATCAAGCACGAAAAAATTTGCAGCGCCGCCAACACTAATACCGCTACCCGATTGCTGGCCCAGAATGTCTGCTGGCACATCGTGAAGTTTTTTCATAAGTGCATCAAGATCAAGTCCCGTGATTTGCGGTAGTTGTAGCAACAGCGGCATAAACCAGTCATACGCTGCGAGTCCGGGTTCTGTAACCGGGAAAGGGGCTAGGCCTGCATCTACATCGTGTGGTGCATGATCAGAGCACACCGCATCTATTACCCCTGAGCTCAATCCATCACGTAATGCCTGTCGATCATCAGCGCTACGAAAAGGTACCGCACTATGAAAGCTGGCATCGTAGCCGGCAAGATATTCATCAATAAAAAACAAATGGTGGATACCAACATCGCATGTTATCGGTAGGCCCGCAGCTTTGGCATCTTTGATAATGCGCAGGGCCCGCGCTGAACTTACTCTGGATATATGCAGCCGAACTTGCGTTTCACTACACAACTCTACAAGTCGTGTTAAGGCGACGGTCTCTGCTGCCACTGGAATCGTCGGTAAGCCGAGTTGAGTAGCCACAGCTCCGGTATGAGCGCATCCATCGACACCCAGTTGAGCATCGCGTGCGCACAGTAACAATGGCATATCAAAGGAGCTGGCATATTCCATCGCACTATATAGAACCGTTGTGTTCTCTATAGGCCTGTCTGCTTGTGAGGCAACCGGGCAGCCAGCAGCTTTCAATGTTGCCAATTCGCTGAGTTGCTCGCCGTCCAACCCTATCGTCAATGCGGCCATGGGAATGATCCTGGCGCCACCACGAACATTCATTGATCGATGATTAATCAGCTCTACGGTGGCTACACTATCAACGGCTGGCAAGGTGTCTGGTGAGCACAGCACGGTGGTAAACCCTGCCGACAACGCAGCAATAGATTCAGTGGCTATATTGCCCTTGCGCGTTAGTCCAGGTTCACGGCAGCGGCTGTAAAGATCGATCAGTCCGGGGTAGGCATGACACCCATGCGCATCGATAGTCTCGATGTTGTCAGCAGTACGAGTACCGCTGGCGTCAATGCTGCTTATCGCCCCATCAACTATCGTTATGTCTTGTGGTTGCTCGTTGCCGGGCAGAAGTACGCCTGTAACGCAGAGCGTCTGTCCAGACAGTGCAGTTGTGTGCAATCGGTTGTTGCTATCCGTGCTGCTCATAGCTGCGCATCAGTCGTTGTTGTATTGTTCGATATTCGGGACGCGCTCATGGCATCCGAATTCCCCATGATTATCGACATCACAGCCATGCGTACAGCGATGCCATAGGTCACCTGTTCGAGTATCACTGACTGCGCACCGTCTGCCACACTACCCGCAATTTCAACGCCTCGGTTGGTCGGTCCGGGATGCATCACCAGTGCATCTGGCTTGGCAAGTGCCAGTCTCTGCGGTGATAAGCCGTAGGTTCTATAAAATTCCCCGCTACTGGGGACGGTGGCATTTTTCATTCGCTCTTTCTGCAAGCGCAAACTGATGATGACATCAGCGCCTTTGAGTGCCGTGTCCAATGATGAGAATACTTTTACGTTCATCGATTCCACATCTGAAGGCATCAATGTTTTTGGGCCAACAACACGCACTTCACCAGCGCCAAGAATGGTTAATGCTGCAATATCAGAACGGGCAACCCGGCTGTGTTTTATGTCACCAATAATCACCACGCACAGATTGCTGAAGTCCCCTTTATGGCGCCGGATCGTGAATACATCCAGCATGCCCTGGGTTGGATGAGAATGCTGACCATCACCACCGTTAATGATATTGATATGAGGTGCAACATGTCGTGCGATGAAGTGTGCAGCACCAGAATCAGCATGGCGGACAATGAACATATCGCACTGCAGTGATTCAAGTACCCGTAATGTATCGAGTAGGGATTCGCCTTTGCTTGTGGAGGATGTCACAAGGTCGATATTCAGAATGTCGGCGCTCAGTCGTTTTGCTGCCAACTCGAACGCCGTTCGGGTACGCGTGCTGTTCTCAAAAAACAGATTGGCTACCGTTTTACCGCGTAGCAAGGGCACCTGTTTTATTTTTCTGTCGTTAATTCCCGTAAAGCCTTCGGCAGTATCCAGAATGCGCGTCAGTGTGTCGGCGTCCAGACCTTGCAGGTCAATGAAATGCTGTAGTGTGCCGGCAGCGTTGAATTGCGGGTCGGGTAGGCTCATGATTTTGCTCCCACACTCACTTGCAGAGTGTCAGCATCCCAATCGATGTATTCACCCGGGTTTGTGCACAGGATCTGTCCTGCCACATCTGCACGAATAGGAAGTTCATGGTCAGTGCGTTGAATGAGCACAGCCAACGTTATCTGTGCAGGGCGGCCATAGTCGAAAATCTCGTTCATCGCAGCGCGCACCGTGCGCCCAGTGCCCAGTACATCATCAACCAGAATGATATGTTTTTCAGTTACGTCAAACGGTACATCGGATGCTCCAACGACAGGATGCAGGCCCATGGAGCTGAAATCATCCCGATAGAAAGCGATGTTGAGTTGGCCCATGTTCTCATCAAGAGCTGTGCCTTGGGCTCGCAGTGCCGTGTAGAGATACTGGGCGACATCCACTCCACCACGACGGATCCCTATGATCGCAGCAGGCGCGCCAGTTGCGATACGTTGCTGCAGCGGTTTGACCATGCCGTTCAGCCATTGGGTGACTGTACCGCGGTCATAGATTTTGTCAGGTGAGCTATTCACGATTTTTGTGTAAACCAGGTTTCCAGAATCAATGCTGCTGCCACTTTGTCCACATCAGTGTGTTTGCTGCGACGTTTTAGTTGGCCGTTCTGCCGCATCGAACGTATGTGTTCTTGGGCTGCCATCGAACTGAAGCGTTCATCGACAAGGTGTACAGGCAAATCAAAACGCTTGGTTAGTTGCTTCACAAAACCTCTTATGTGATTGCACAATGGTTGTTCGTCGCCATCTTGAGTTAAAGGCCAGCCAAGCACTATGTCGGCAGGTTGCCAGTCACTGATTTCGCGCTCTATGGCTTGCCAGTCCGGCGTACCGTTGCGATTGTTTACGGTAACCAAAGGTCTGGCAGTTTGCAGCAGCCGATCGCCAATGGCCATGCCGATGTGACGAGTGCCATAGTCGAATGCCATACATGCACCGGAGGCGGTGCCAGTGCCAGTGAGCTCAGGCATGACCGGAATGGCCAACAACATTAGACAGATCTATTCCAATTAATGATGCCGCAGCCTGTCGGCGTTCGTAAATCGGTGTCTTGAATAGTATGTCAGTATTAGCCGGGCAGGTTAGCCATGCGTTGTTGGCGACTTCCATTTCAAGTTGTCCGGGTGCCCAGCCAGAATGCCCAAGTACAACGAGGTAGTTGTCAGGCTCATCTCCGCAGGCGATGGCTTCCAGAACATCGCGCGAACTGGATAGTGAAACACCTTGAATGAAGTCATTGGTAGCTTCAAATTGTGGCCCGGGATGATGTAACACCAGGCCATGGCCTTCATCTACCGGTCCGCCTAACAGCACCGTTGTGTGTTTTGCCGCATCGTCAGTGAGTGTGATGTCGACCTGAGACAGAAGGGACGCAAACTCCATCTCCAGAGCAGTGTTGATAATGACTCCGAAAGCGCCTTGCTTGCCATGATCCAGAACGTACACGACGCTATTGCGAAAACAGCCGTCCTGCATTTGCGGCATGGACACCAGAAAGTGGTGTGTCAAATCCATTGATCAGCGACTGTCCACAGAGTTGTTAGCCGTAAATTCCCAGGTCCTGACGATGTAGAGAATGTCTGTCTCTTCCGCCAATTGCCCTGTCATCGGTGCAAAGGGCGCTGCCATTTGAACAATGCGAACAGCTGCATCATCCAGAATTTTGTGTCCTGAGGACTCATCTACTGTCACGCTCTCGAGCTCGCCATTTTTAAAGATGCCAACGATTAAAATGAGTTCGCCGCGCAACTTGTTACGCCGCGCCTCATCGGGGTAGTTGAGATTGCCCATGCGTTCCACGCTCTCCACCCAGCCGAACATGTATTCAGCTGATGCAGCTTCACGTGTGCGTGCATTGAGGAATTTCTTTTTGGGGCGTTTGGCAAATTCTTCTTGCTGTCGATCTATTTCAGCTGCCAGCCTTGCGATGTCCGCATTTTGTTCAATCGCTATATCTGCTTCCGGTTTGGTCGTTGATTCTGCAGATTCACTGGTGTCACCAGTGACCACCTCGTCTTCAGAGTTCAGTGCGGTAATAACATCGTCAGCGGTTGCTGTCGTCGCTTTTGGTGCGCTGGCGGCTGTCGGTGTGGAAGTCACACCCTCGGTATCAACATCCAGAGCACTGGTGAATGGAGAAGAGGGGCGAGTGTTGTCATCGGTTTCACCCCCGCCGTCCTGATTGGATTGAGCCAGATAGGCGGCATCATCAATTTCCTCCAGATCAGACTGCTGCACTAATACCACCTCGAGTGCTGGCGGCGTGCGCAGGTTTTCCAGAAACGGATGAAAACTGACACCTAGCAATAAGATTGCGTGCACTGCCGCAGCAGCGAACAACGCAATGCTCATTACATCGATGTCTTTTCTTGGATTGGCCACAGCTGTGTTCATGCGATGGTGGAATTCCTGCGCAACTCTACGTTGATCTCGTTAAGTAATTAAGCCGCATCCAATGCGCTTGTCGGTATAGTTTACCCTGTGTGCTAGGTATGCAATTACCCTGCGCACACTGGCGCGTTATCCGCGGCCGATTTCAGTCTCGATGGCATCAAGGTAGATGTCGGCAATTCCCGGACGATAGCCGTCAGCATTGGCAGCTGGTGCGTCCTCCAGGCTATGTGCATGGGCATCGAGCTCTCGCACACAGGTAGGGCTGGTTACGTTGATTTCGGTAAGATTACTGCCAATGACGTCTAGTCCTACGAACAGCAACCCCTTTTCAATGAGGTAGGGCGATACGGCGTCAACAATTCGGCGTTCCTTGTCGGTCACAGGAACAGCGACCCCGCGTCCGCCGGCAGCAAGATTGCCACGGGTCTCACCTTGGGCTGGGATGCGTGCCAGAGCGTATGGCATGGCTTTGCCGTTGACCACCAGTACTCTCTTATCTCCGTCGCGAATCTCAGGAACATAGCGCTGAGCCATTATCTGACGTCTGTCGTCAAGCGTGGCGTGTTCCAGAATGATGTTGATGTTGGGGTCGTTGGGTGTCAGTCGAAAAATCCCCGCACCTCCCATACCGTCAAGGGGTTTGATGATCGCATCCTGATGTTCGTGAACAAACGCTTTGAGTCTTGCTGCACTGGTTGTCACTATCGTGGGCGGACAAAATTCACTAAACCAGGCGGTATATAGCTTTTCATTGACATCGCGAAGGGAATTTGGTCTGTTGCTGACATAAACACCCTCAGTGGCTGCACGTTCAAGAATATGTGTTGTATAGATATAATCCATGTCGAATGGGGGGTCTTTACGCATCAGAATGATGTCGTTTTCGGCCAAAGGTGCGTCTTGGTAGTCGTCTGCTTCAAACCAGTGGTCATTATTATCAAAAACCCTGATGGTGCGGCGTTTGGCAAACGCGCGTCCCTGGTCCAGAAACAGATCTTGCTGCTCGATACAGTTGATTGTCCAGCCCCGAGCGCTAGCTGCAAGCATCATGGCAAGAGTGGTATCTTTATACGGTGTGATGTTCTCGATGGGGTCCATCACGATGCCAACAGTAATACCCATAATAATTATGTTTTTCATACAGAGTTGGCATAGTGTCTCATGTTGACGGTGAGCGAGGACCATGACAGGTGAGTATATGACAGCGTCAGATGTTGGGCAGATACGGCCAAAAGCGTTGGTTGTCGATGATAATCCAGCAGTTATTGCGGCTGCCAATGCGCATCTTGCCTCGGCTGGATGGACAACGAGCGCCGCTCAGGATGGTTTTGAGGCTTTAGCGAGCATCGTGAACCTTCGACCCCAAGTCGTTTTGGTGGATATGATGATACCGAGGCTCGATGGGTATCAAATCTGCGCTTTGGTCAAGAGTAATGCCGATTTTCAGCACATACCGGTTATCATGATCTCCAACGCGATTGGTGACTACGACGAACAAAGAGCTCGTCTTGTTGGGTGTGAGGCTTGTGTGTCCAAACCGTTCACAGCCGAAACATTGATGAATACGATCGATCGATTCTGTCATTTGGATATATAGATAACGTGGACACTAACGGCTCTGTGGCTCGGCACGTCCTCTTCAATGCGGCAGGCATGCAGTTGGCAGTTCCCGCAAATTTCGTTAAATCCATCCATGAGTCGTTACCGACTCAGCCTGTAGCGGGAACACTCGAGTGGTTTCTGGGTCTATCTGTTGCTAACGGGAAGCTGCTACCTGTTACAGACCTTGGTTTGTTTCTGGATCGGCAGGCAAGCCAGGGAGTAACCCTTGAGCTGGAACCGGACATGGCTGTTGCAGCTTTGAAAGTGGATGAGGTGATGGGTGTGACTGAGATGCAGGCGCGAGGCGATGTTGACACCCCCACCATGGATGCCAAATTACAGAGCACACGTTTGCTACTGACAGGTGAATCAGTAGATCACAAAGGTGGCTTACATCGAGTACTTGATCTACCTGCCCTTTTGCAATCGTCTGCTTTCGTCAATATCAAGGAACTGGATTTATAATGTCTGTTGATAGTCACTCTGCAGTTGATCGGCGGTTCTCGGTGCCATTTATACTGCTGATGCTCTGCCTTCTTGCGCTGTTGGTATCGCTTGCGGGGCTCTACCGAACATCCAGTCTTACTCAGACGCGCATGGCAGATCTTCAGGTTTCCTGGCAAGCCGTTATGGACGATGGTGCAGATGGGGCTGAATTGTTAGCCACCGACAGACTTATGCAAGGAATTGTAAGACCGGTTCCTGCTACTCGCGCTGCTGCCGGATGGAGTCTTGGTATGGCAGCGCTCAGTCTGGTCTTCATTGCATGGCTGGTATCTGTGGTTCGAGCAACAAGCCGCATGCGGCAGATTCAGGCAACGCAGCAAGATCGCAACGCTCAGGCGGCTGTAGACAAGCTGCTCGACGAAATGGCCCCACTGGCCAGTGGCGACTTGGCAGTAAATGCAACTGTAACCGAGGGAGCTGTTGGTGCATTGGCTGACGGATTGAATTACGCCGTTGGCGAGTTACGACAATTAGTGGGATCGCAACTGGCTGCATCAAGCGCCCTGACGGGTTCAACGAGCCAGTCTCAGGAATTTGCCGGAAACCTTGAGCAACATTACGCGCAACAGTCTGATCGCCTGCACCAATCTTCAAACCTATTATTGTGTTTGAGCAACACCACAGGCGATTTGTCTGTAAGTGCTGCCGAAACATCCGTTACCAGCAAGTTGCTGATCGACAAAGTGTTGGCAGTATCAGAGGTGTTGCAATTCAGTGCGCAACAGGTCGATGAGGCGCGCCGTCAGTCAGAAAAATCCATGCGCCTGCTCCAGTCCGTTGCAGCACACGTCAAGGCTATTGAAGAGGGCAACACATCGGTGAAAGAGGTCTCCAGGCGATCTGAGTTGTTAGCCTTGAACACCACTATTCGAACTTCCTCATCGCTTAGACAGGCAGGAGGACGTGACGATGTGTCATTTGACGATGGTCTGCTCGCTGGCGAGGTTACAGCACTTACCGAAACTCTAGGCATGGCGACAACCGATATGGGGTCGCTGGTAAATGCTAGTGCTGCTGATACCGCGAAAGCCCTGGCGGCAGTTCAGAGCACTCTGCAAAGGCTTGATAATCACATGGGTCAATTGCGCTCTGCAGAAAGTGTTCTGGAAGAAATTCGCACCTACGCCGGCGCAACCAGTAACCATGCATTATCAATGGCAGAGAACTCGGCCATGAATGCTGGAGTTGTCAGGGATCTAAGTGAGCATATGGACCTGATTAACCAGATCACTCAACGGAGCCTGCAAAGCGTCAATGAACATGGCGATGCACTCGAAGAGCTCAAGAAGCTTGCAACTGATATGCGGCGCGGCGTATCCGACTTCACTCTTTCGGACAATCCCTACACATTGACTGAGAACAGTGACGAGACCAGCAATGCCAGGCGAGCGGCTGACCGAGCCGCCATCAATGGCTGATAAGGATGCTGGTAATCCTGATCGCACGCGGAAACAACAGAGCCGTAGCGTAGATGAGCTGTCTATCGATGCTGAACCTGTCGATCTGAATAGTGAGGTTCTAGCCCATCTGCAAGTGCTTTGCGAGCACTTTGAGGCACATGTTCGCGCTTATGCTGAAGATGCCAACGCAGCTACGCGCGGTCAACTCGTGGATGATCTGCATCGATTTCGCAATGATGTGGTCGTTCTTGAAAAAACAGCCACTGAACTGGTTGTCAACGAGCTTCTTCTGCTACTCGATAACGACGCCGAGCACCGTGTAGGTAGCGATGAGCTGACGAGAGTGCTCAGCAATGCGGTACCGCAATTGCGGCAGCACATTGCTCGTCTTCAACACGACACCGCCGTGGACAACGCATTGGCGCTGTTATCTGTTGTTAACGACTGCCGAGCCAGTCGAGATGAGATGTTGCTGTCGGATGTCCTAGTGCTAGCGGCTGGGATAGAGTTACCAGAGGCGCACCTTGTATCAATATCAGATAGTGAGTGGGTGGAACAACGCAAGCTTTGGGTTGACTACGCTTCAGAGCACCACGCAACCCTTGGGCAGCGACTATTACATTGGTGGAGAGAGGGTCGTGCAGGTGCGGTTGCTCCTCTGAGGCGCCAGCTAGATCGATTTGCCGAAGAGTGCGAAGAGCATATTTACCTTCGCGCTTTGGTGCCACTTTTCGAGTCTGCTTCAGTGGTGGCGCAGGCAGTTAGTGACAACCAGCTGGAGGACGGCACTGCATTGAGAGGGTTATTTGCACAGCTTGAGCGTAACGTTCATCGATGTGCCCTGGTAGCTTCCCCAGAGGATTTACTGCCTGCGGATTTGCTACGAAACTTTCTTTATTATGTTGCCCAGATTGAAAAAGACTCTGCATCTGCGATCAGCTTGAGGCGACAATTTCGACTGGATCGAGTGCGTTTGGTGGCGAAGACGGCACTGCCATCAAAAACGACCACTATCGGTGTGGAATACCAGTTGATAAACGCCATACGCAATGGTATTTCTCAAGAGACCAAACCACTCAGAGCGTGGTTAGACATTGATGATGTGCGCGATCAACCGCCACCCCACGTGGTGCGTTTGCGGGTTCGTCTGAAACAACTTGAGCCCATCTTCACGTTGATGGGTGCAAAGCAAGTTGTGGATTGCCTGAATTCAATCAATGTGCAGTTGCTCGATATTAATATCTGCGCAATCGACAGCCCATCACGTATGCAGCTTGCTGGTGCATTTGTGCAGATGGATGCGCAGCTTGATCAAAGAGCTCGTGAAAGTGTCATGAGTAAACAGACGGGTGATCGCGCACTGATATCTGGCAGCGACATGTACATGGATTTTGCAATTGATGCTTGCTTGCGCGAAGCGCGTAGTGATATTCAGAACGTTGCTGATCGCTTGTTGGCGTCGCTCAAGGCGCGCTCTTTTGGTGCTCGAATAGCCTCTGGCCTTTATGCGCGAATAGCTCAGGTTGACGCTGCATTGCAAATTTTGCCACTGCCAGAATTCAGGCCTTTGTTAGCCCGGTTGTGCAATCTACTCGAATTGCTCGAACAGCATCCTGAGCGCATTGAAGCTACTGTTCAAACGATAAAACTGGAAACACCGGTGTCGTCAAAAGGACAAGCCATTGCAGGAACTCGCGCTATAGCAGTGCTGTTTGTTGCATTCGACGACTATCTGGCTTGTGTGCTTCAGCCGCAGCCTCCTGCTGCGCAGTTTTTAACGGATGCCGAGGAGTTACTCGAGCTTTTACATGCAGTGCTCGAAAAAGAGGACGAGGTCAATAGCTCCTTGTTCGAGCGGGCACCCGGCGAGTTATCACTGCCTGATGCAGGTGGGATGACGCTCGATGTGGATGATGATGTTCTGGAGATGACTCTGGATGACGAACAATGCAGTATGGATAGCACCATGCAGTTTGTTTTTCAGCACGAGTGCTATGGCCATCTCGAGAGCTTGGACGAATCAGTCAGATTCGCTTTAACGTCCTCTGATGAAAATGACTCTGACAATCAGCTTCCCAATGAGAAAATGCTGCGAGCATTGCACACGCTCACAGGCAGTGCGCAGACAATAAGCGCAGCTGACGTGGTGTCAATCGTGCAACCATTGCAACGCGCGGCGCTGGCGTTGCACCGGGAAGGTGGCTATTTCAATGTCGCGCAGGTGCAGACTATTAGTGGCATCGTGAAGTCTTTGCGTGCCATGTTCGAGTGTCTTGTAGCCGATGAGTCATCCGATAGCGTGCTGGAGGATGCGCGGCAACAGCTCGACATGTTGTTGTCGCACCAATTGACAGGCCGTACCCAAGCTATCGCAGAATCCGTTACACCGTTGAGTTTAAGCCCGCAGATAACGTCTTTGGACGATGTGTTTGCAGATGAGGCCACCGAAGTTCTTGAGCGACTACGCATCGTGACACGCAGTGTCCAGCCTCTGACAGAACAGCCTGTAAACGAGGCATTGGCGCTTTTGCACTCTCTCAAAGGCAGTGCACGTATGGCTGGCAAGCATCATATGAGTGACTGTGCGCACGAGCTAGAAGCCAAA
Organism: Granulosicoccus sp.; assembly: GCA_023301795.1. Classification (GTDB taxonomy): domain Bacteria; phylum Pseudomonadota; class Gammaproteobacteria; order Granulosicoccales; family Granulosicoccaceae; genus Granulosicoccus. The sequence continues at coordinate 8,102 of JALZVU010000105.1, read as the reverse complement.
GTGCAATTGATGGGACCGGACGATGATGCTTTAGCGATATTCAAAACCGGCTATCAAAGCTTGAAAGCACAGTTGCTGCAGATTACTGCTGGTGCTGCAGGAGACTCAAGCCTGCGCACATCTGATGATTTGAAAAAAACTGCAGCGCCTATTGACCCCATGTCAGCAGGCTTGCCGGGTGCAGATGTGTTGCTGGAGCTAGCAACCGACTTGACTGTCAGCCAAGCAAGCGTTTCCAGTGAATTGGCACGTTTGCGTGATGTTTGTCGGCAGATCGAATCCAGTATGTTTCGTTGGCAAGGTGTGTCTTTGGATGCTAGCGCTCCGTCGTGCAATACCGAGAAAAACGTTCTTGCTGATTTGCTGACGGACATGGAAGCATCGCGTACATCAATGAGTAGTGCACTACGTTTGGCAGACAGGGCGCATCAGCAAGCATTAAGAGAAAGTGCGAATTTACATCAGTCACTTGTGCGTTCAAGGCTTGTGCGGCTGAGTGATATTGGTGCACGGATGAACGAGGTTGTCGACGACGCTGCCAGAATCTGCGGGGTATCAGTGAGTTTTGAGCTGGAAGGCGGTGAGCTGATGCTGGATAAGAATTTGTTCCGATTGCTTGTTGCGCCGCTGGAGCATCTTGTAAGAAACGCTGTTGTGCATGGAGTTGAGCCCGTTGAACAGCGTATCGTTCGAAACAAGCCCAGCGAGGGGGTTGTCAGACTGGTGGCGAGGATGGACGGCGCTGATCTAGTGCTGTGTGTCTCAGATGATGGGCGCGGCATTGACAAGCAAGCGTTGAATACACTTTTGCAAACTCGTGGTAGTGAATCTGTAGGTACTGACGCTGAGCTTCAGGCGCTGTTGTTTAGCGCAGGCTTCAGTAGCGTTGGGAAGGCCGACGCCGTAGCGGGTCATGGGCTCGGATTAGCAGCCGTCCAATCCACTGTTAAACAACTCAATGGTGAGGTCAGACTTGATGCAACGATGCCACAAGGGCTTTGCATAACGCTTCAAATTCCGCAGCGCATGATGATATGTCAGGTGGTGCTGGTAAGGGATGGTGAGCGTTTATTGGGTATTCCAGTCGCTAGCGTGAAGTTAGTAAATGTACACACGGATACTCAGGTTGCTGTGCGCAGTGAAGCGGGTCGGGATATAGAAGAGGTTTCTTTAAACCACTTGCTGGGCGAGCTGGAGTCTGTGGGTGTTGATAAACCTGTGAGCTCAAGTCATGCCCAGCCATCCTCCGTTATTCTTGATGTTCACGGCCGACTCCTGAGTGTTCATGTGCAGCAGGTCGTTGGTTACCGTGAGCTCATTGCACAGCCGTTAGGTGGGCAGCTTGCGTCGTTGAAGCGTTACAGCGCAGGCAGTGTGCTGCCCTCAGGTGAGCAAGTGTTGATTCTGGATTTAGTGTCACTGTTAGGTCCTGCGCAAGCTGAGCGCTCTGTTGAGCAACGGACTACTCTGAAGGACGATCGTCCGGTTGCGCTTATCGTTGATAATTCGGCAAATGCCCGTAGCGTCGTGCAAACAATGCTTGTCAAGAAAGGTATTGCAGTGCAGGCCAGTAAGGACAACCATGCGGCACTTGGTATTCTTTCGCGCAGGTTGCCTGCTGTCATCATTGTGGACACAGGTGAAGAGGGTCAGGAACCGCTCGAATTATTAGCTCGTATTGCCAAGGAGTATGAGTTATCAGCACCACCCATTATCGTCGTGAGTGAGCGCGATAGTCCGACTGAGCGCGAGAAGGCCATAAGCATGGGAGCCGTTGGATATCTTATAAAGCCCATTGGCGAACAAGCGCTGCATGACGCACTTCTGGCGGCAGGGATTCGATTGCCTGACCTGACGATCGCCTGACAAACAATGAACGGTCAGTGTAGATCCACGCCTTGATGGCTGTGCGTGCAATAATAGCGGCGCGCATCATTGTGGGAATGCGGATTTCATTGACGAGTGATTAGGGCATGCGGATCGGTATTATTGGTGGCTCTGGATATACAGGCGTTGAATTGCTTCGACTGCTATGTGTCCGGAACGATGTCGAAGTGGTTTTTATCAGCTCGCGAGCGCACGCTGGCAAAGCGGTTACCGAACAGTTTCCCAGTTTGCGCGGGCACATCGACTTAACTTTTTCAGATCCTGACAAAATTGGCGAGACACCTTGCGATCTGGTGTTTTTTGCGACCCCTAACGGCACGGCAATGCATCAGGCTCTCGCGCTTCTCGATAAGGGCGTAAAAGTTATTGATTTATCAGCAGATTTTCGTATTAAAGATGTCGCTGTGTGGGAGCAGTGGTATGCCCAGGAGCACGCGAGTGTCGCACTAATTGAGAAAGCAGTTTATGGCTTGCCTGAACTCTTTCGTGATCAGATTCGTGAAGCCGAGCTGGTGGCAAATCCAGGCTGCTATCCCACTGCAGTGCAGCTTGGTTTCCTGCCGCTCCTAGAGGCAGGGATCGTAGATTCCCAATCGCTGATCGCTGATGTGAAATCAGGTATCAGTGGTGCCGGTCGTGGTGCGTCGGTCCCCACTTTGATGGCTGAGGCTTCCGACAGTTTCAAAGCCTACGGAGTAGCCGGGCACCGGCACTTACCGGAAATAGAGCAAGGGTTAGCGCTTATGAGTGCATCCCCCGTGAGCCTGACTTTTACACCCCATTTGCTACCTATCATTCGTGGCATTCACGCAACGCTGTATGCAAGGCTTACCGCTGAGGTAGATCTACAGGCAATGTTCGAAAAGCGTTTCAAGGATGAGCCGTTTGTTGATGTACTTCCTGAGGGCTCTCATCCGGAAACTCGATCTGTTAAAGGCACAAACATGTGCCGCATCGCCGTACATCGGCCTCAAAATCGACAGACTGCGGTGATCCTCGTGGTTGAAGACAATTTGGTAAAAGGTGCTGCAGGACAGGCAATTCAGAATATGAACCTGATGCTTGGATTAGCTGAAACGACAGGTCTGCAGCAACCTGCGTTAATGCCTTGATTACTGTTGTCTATTTAATTCGTGCTGTTATGCCGAGCGGCGGTAACAGTAGCTGCTTTCTGCGTGGTTGGTAGCCGTTTATGGGAAAACGCTACAACACATTGCTTCTGACAATTATTGTAGCGCTCATGTTGATAGGTTCGTGGGTGCTCGGAGAGCGCCGTGGTGCGCGGCAAGCAACCGCTATCGCCGCTACCGGGTTGAGTAGTGCGGAAGCACAGTCGATCATTGAACAGTTGCAGACATCACTTTTCGATTCTCAGAGCGAGCTTGAGGGAGCCAGGTTGTCTCTGGAGACAGCTTTGGTCAGGGCTCAGGTCACCGAGCGCCAGCTTGATGAGCAATTGCGGAAAGGTATTGCTGATAGTAGAGACCTGATTCTGTATCGGCGTATAGAGACCAGCGATGCATCTCGCGGGGTGGAAGTTGACTCTGTGGAGTGGCGAACCACTGAGCCTTCGACGCTGAAGTTGGTGCTTTTGCAATGGCAGGGTCGTGATCGAGTATCGGGGCAGTTGCAGATATCGTTGAACTTTGAGCAGGCTGGTGCTACCGATATCGGTCCGAACTCGGGTTTTGATAGCAGCACTGTTACAGTCGATCTGGAGTCTGTTACGTTCGATTTTCGATTCTTTCAGAGGTTTAACGTGCGCTTGCCCTCAGAAATAGGCGAATTGAGTGCTGGAAATAGCATCAATCAGACTCCATATTCTGTCGTATTCACAATCACCCCGTCTGATGGACCGACAAAAGCGTCTGAAACCGTAATTCTTTGGACAGACATCGAACAATAGTTGACTAAATTGCTTGGTCAAGTAAACTGTTGGCAATACGAATGAGAGGAATTCCCAATGAGCGCAGAAGTCAGTATTGACGACTTCGAAATGCCTGATCCTTTGGTATTCACTGAAGCAGCAGCATTGAAGGTAAAAGAACTGATCGTCGAAGAAGGAAATCCGGGCCTGATGCTGAGAGTTTTTGTCTCTGGCGGCGGATGCAGTGGCTTTCAGTATGGATTCACGTTCGACGAAGTCGTCAACGACGGCGATACAGAAGTGAAGAAGGAAGGCGTAAAGCTTCTAATCGACCCTATGAGCTTCCAGTACCTGACAGGAGCCGAGATAGATTACACCGAAGGTCTGGAGGGTTCGCAATTCGTTATTCGAAACCCGAATGCCACGACGACATGTGGCTGCGGTTCATCGTTCAGCGTATAGCTGGAGACCGCTGTAGTCACACCACAACAGCTGATCAGTGATCAGCTGTTGCTTGTCAAAAGGATGTAAAGTCCAAACCGTTTCTCATATCTACAGTTCAATATTCTGAGAATAAGGCGCGTGTAATATCGCCTAGCGAGAAGTTTTCAGAGTTGTCTCAGAATCCATGGCCACCGCTGCTCCTGCAACTTGTTGGTCCATGTCCTCAAAACCACCTTTCAATAGCACAGACATCTCTGTCGATTTTCGACTGAGTTCATCGTGATATTCGCTGGCTAATGGTTGTGCCGCGGGTAATTCAACTTTCAGCGGATCTATCTGTTTGCCATTTACGCGGAACTCGTAGTGTAGATGCGTGCCGGTAACTCGGCCTGTCTTACCGACATAGCCGATAACATCTCCTTGTTTAACTCGCTTGCCGATAACACTTTTGCTTGAGATCCGCGACATGTGGGCATACAGCGTGCTGTACTTTTCACCGTGTTTGAGCACTACCGTGTTGCCGTAGGCATTTTTGCTACCTGAAAAGCTCACTTTTCCGTCAGCTGTTGCGTATATCGGTGACCCATGAGGCGAGCCGTAGTCAACTCCGCGATGAGCACGAATCTGATGCAGTACAGGGTGCAATCTATTCGGGTTGAATTTGGACGTGATGCGAACGATATCGACAGGGTGGCGCATGAACGTTCGTCTTTTTGACTGTCCATCTGGAGCGTAGTAAGCAGTTTCGCCATCGCTTGTAGTGAATTGGATGGCTTTGTAGGATTTTCCACCGCGAATAAATTCTGCCGCGAGAATGTCACCGTCACCGATGTATTCGCCTTCTCTATAGAGACGATCGTAAACGAGGCTAAATTTGTCTCCCTTGCGAATGTCTCTGGCAAAATCCAGTTCCCACTGGAATATGTTGGCTAATTCCATGATGGTGGACTGCTTCAGGTTCGCTTGTTCTGCCGCCAGATATAGAGACTGATTGATCTTGCCCGAGGTTACTGCTTGCTGTTTCTCAATAAGTAGTTCAACTGCAACAACATCGAATCCGGAAGATGTGCGGTCTATGTTGATGCGTGTGTTGTTGTTTACTCTAAGCGTCAGAGCCTCAAATTCCTGGTTTTTGTCTAGAGTCAGTTCCAGTTCCTGCCCAATAGCGATATTCGACAAGTGCTCTTTAATGACATCGTTGGAAAGTAATTGGTGCATCTGGTCGACCTTCAGGCCGTTGCGATTCAAAATGCCAGACAGCGTATCCCCGCTAGCAACAGTAATGTTGCGTGTGCGTGGCTTTTCGTTGCGGTAGGTTGCAAGTAACTCGGTTGTTTCATTAAGCGTTGCCGCTGATGGTGCAGAGTCTTGCTTCTGAATGATAGCGGGGGCATCAGATGAAAAAGAAATGCTGGCAATTTCAGGTTCTATCGTCAGATTTGGTGTGCTTGACAGTGCATCGGCAGCGATGCTGTCTGTGCCGGTGCTGAGTTGAGTGGCGGTGTCTATTGCTAATTCATCGGCCGTCTCTATTAAGCTAGCTGCATCTGGCACGTCTTGCACGTGGATTCGTTCTAATGCGTCGGCATAGTCATTAAAATAGAAATCTGTCGGTATGGCGGCTATCAACGATTCAGGTTTTTCTTTCTCGGCGACTGGTGGAATTAAGGATTCTGAAGATCCAGACGTCCAGACAGCCGCTCCTGCGACGACCACAGCCGCTGCCGCCAGCTTGCCAAAGTGGGTGCTATTGGGTTTTTCATGATTGACAGATCGTCTAACCGCACCTGCGTGCCCCGTCATCAATGCTTTGTTGTCTCGTGTGCCGAAGCGTCCGGCAGGAGGTTGCTGTCCCTCGCTACTGCGGGCAGGAGCGCCGCCTCTACGGTACGCTGAAGGGGCCAAGTCCACGCAATGTGGACGGGATGAAGCGTTTCTATTAGTCAACGCAGTATTCCGATCGAAGATTCACAGGTATGAGTGAGTTGCACATTTTTTCGTTATAGTCGCAGGCGCGTCCAATGCGCACGTCAAGTGTAGAACATTCGCTGCCTGTTTGGCCAAATGGATAACGTACGTTCACACTGATTTCTATAGCTTTTTTGCTACTCGGTGTTGCATTAAAACAACAGCTCTACAACCTGAAGCGACGACCTCAAGGAGTGTCAGTATCAATATGTCTAAACAAGGTGCACTAAGTACTGCCTCTATTGACGAGCAGATGGCACTGATTTCGCGCGGCGCTGATGAGGTGTTGTTGGAAAGTGAGCTTCGCGCAAGGCTTGAGAAGGGTAAGCCGCTGCGAATAAAGGCGGGATTCGACCCCACTGCACCTGATCTGCATTTAGGTCATACCGTGCTACTGAATAAAATGCGGCAGTTTCAGATGCTGGGGCATCAAGTGATCTTTCTTATTGGTGATTTCACCGGGCGTATTGGTGACCCAAGCGGACGCAACGCAACACGTCCCGCTCTAGATGACGAGGCTGTACTGGCAAATGCGCAGACCTACAAAGAGCAGGTTTTTAAAGTGCTCGATCCTGAGTTCACAGAAGTGCGATTCAACGCTGAATGGTTTGGAGCCATGTCAGCAAGTGATCTCATTCGCCTTGCGTCAAAGCAGACGCTGGCGAGAATGCTGGAGCGGGATGATTTTGCAAAGAGATACAAAGAACAGCAGCCCATAGCGTTGCATGAATTTCTATACCCCATGGTGCAAGGTTATGACTCGGTAGCGCTGGAGTGTGATGTGGAATTGGGCGGAACAGATCAGAAATTCAACTTACTGATGGGTCGTGAGTTGCAGAAAGGAAATGGCCAGGCTCCGCAGATCGTTATTACCATGCCATTGCTGGAAGGTCTGGACGGTGTGCAGAAGATGTCCAAGTCATTGAACAACTATGTAGGCGTGAGTGATGCGCCTGAAGAGATGTTCGGCAAGCTCATGTCAATCCCCGACTCCATAATGTGGCGCTACTTCGACTTGTTGAGTACAAAGACAAACGCTGACATCGATTCACTCAAGGCAACAGTCGAAGCGGGGGCAAATCCTAGAGATGTCAAATTTGAGCTTGGTCTGGAGCTTGTAGAGGTGTACCACGGTGCTGCTGCTGCTGAAGATGCAAAAGCTGCGTTCATCAAGCGCTTTCAAAAAGGACAGCTGCCTGAGAATATTGAAACTGTCGACGTGTCGGTAGGTGTTGAAGGTAAAGCCATAGCGAATGTTCTATTAGAAGCTGGATTGACTGCATCAACGTCGGAAAGCTATCGCATGGTCAAGCAGGGAGCGGTAAAGATTGATGGTGAGAAAGTAGAGGATGCAAAGCGACTACTGCCAGCAGGCGGGGAGGTCGTGATGCAAGTTGGGAAGCGTCGAGTAGCGCGTGTTTCCCTTAACTAGCCAGAAACCTTTTGTATTGCCCTAAAGATTGCGGTTCGCTGGACGTTAACTTGGACCTGCCTGATGTCTCAGGCCTGCAGCCTTGGGGTGAAGAGTTAAATAGATCGGGGAGGCACAGGTAAGGATTGCTTGCTTTGTTGTATCCCATAGTCGAGTACGGAAGTGCCAGGTAGGACTGAACTAAAGCGTAATCAGGCGCTTATGATTGATCGTGATCATTCGTGCTGAATGATCAGCAAACCTGTTTGTAATTATTTAACGAAAACATCATAAAAGGTATTGCGTAAAAAACTCAGAGGCATATAATTCGCCCCCTCGCAGCGATGCAGCGAACGGCTCCGGCGGTTCGGTGTTGGTCTACGAGGAACGCAGTAAAAACTTTCTTGTTCAGAAGGTTGCATTTCCAAAAGGTCTTGGGTATACTCCTCGGACTCGGCAGACACGAAGCATCATTTAGATGATTTGTCAAGAAGCCCGCTCTTTTACAATCGAATCAAGTAATTT
>JALZVU010000104.1 GCA_023301795.1 Granulosicoccus sp. | reverse complement strand
GCAAGTTGAAAAGCCAGTGGCCCGTGCGGCGCAGCTTGCCTTGTTTGAATCGAGAACAAGCTTTGACACCTACAATATCAAACCAATACTCACCACCATCGACTTGGATTCATCCTCTGACTACAACGCCCAACTCGCCGCTTTGCATCCCGATAGTCTGGTTATCGTGGATACACCTGAAGATACTTTCATTGAAGTGGCAGAAATCCTCCATGGGCTAAGTCTGGCGACTGTCAATGTGCGTCACACCAACCCTGATCTACGAGAGAACTTGTGCTTATCAACGTTGTATCACACGATCCCATCAGATCGAATGTACTTCGATGCGCTTGTTCAATATCTGATTCATAGTGGTTGGCGCAAGGTGCTTGTAGTACACGGGCCGACTGAGATTGATCGTGCCCGTACACAAACGTTGAGCGTTAGTCTCAAGAAATTTGGCGCTGATGTATCCGGTGTCCGAGAATTTACGCTGTCTCTGCATCCGGATGATCGAGACCGAAACAAACCAGAATTTGTTACCGGCGGTGCGTCCTATGATGTCGTGGCGGTTATCGATACAGCGCGTGACTATGGGCGATATATTCAATATAGAACCAACCGTGCACGTCCAGTTGTTGGAGATGTAGGCCTTATTCCGCGCGGTTGGCATCGAACACTGGAACGCTATGGAGCACCGCAGTTAAATGAGCGCTATCGTATATTCGACGATAAAAACATGTTGTCAGCATCTGAAGCAATGACTGATGCGGAGTTTGCTACTTGGAGTGCCATTAAATTAATTACGAACAGTTTGAACACGATAGGGATAGACAATGTTGCCCGGACTAATCGACAGGCCTTAGATGTATCAGCAATACTCAAACATCCCGACGCACAGGTTGATTTGTACAAGGGAACACGTGGATCCATCAGAAGCTGGAATCAACAGCTAAGACAACCTATTTTACTAACAACAGATGATGCCGTTATTGCAGTAGCGCCCATGCCTAAATTTTTGCACCCCACGCACTTTGTGGATACGCTTGGACTCGATGAACCTGAATCCAAATGTCAGTTGGATTGAGGCAATGCGCGCTTGTTGCGCGCTGCACTCCAAGCGCGGGATGACCAAGAAGAACGCCAGGCGTAGATAAGATAACGTTACGACAACACTAACAGGGGTTGACGTTATCAATTACCCGTGTACTATTGTAATCCCCGAGGCGGTCCACACCGCCCAGTCATTGCAGGAGCTATCAGATGCATAAACTTAAAACTGATAACCCAGCTACTCTTTTTATGGGTATGCCTACCTCTTAGCAATGCTCGCCTGCCAGGCTTTAGTCTGCGTCAGACTCTAAATCCATTTGCTTATCTGAGTTGCTACGTCTTGTTAGCGTGAAAAGCTAGCCGCGTTTGTGATTCAAAATTTACCGCGCTTGTCGCTTGGTAAAGGGCATTTGATTCTGGTGTTTTCTTAAACACACGTGCCTGCAGCATCTTCAACCATTGAGGTACCGCGATCCTGTTTTTTCGCGAATGCCTCCTGCCGACTGGTTTTTAAAACCCGTCCCCACAACATCTTTCGCGAGAATGCTAGTGCATTTTCAGCGCCCCTGTGCGAGGCCAAATACGGTTAGAAACGTCATGAATTCCTGGTTTAAAAAATCTGATAACACGTTGCACGTACTGTTGCAGTTCACTGCACAACAGCAGCGGCTTTTTCTATATGCAGCACTGGCGATGTTGATTGGCAACGCGTGCCTGTTTGTGCCGCCGCTGTTGGGGAAATTGGCGATTGATATTCTTGCCCAACCATCTGCTGGCGAGGATTCCACACGTCTGCTTTGGCAATACGGTGTGTTCTCCGTTCTTATCACTGTGATTGCAGGGTGCTTTATGTTTGCGCGTGGACGGTTTACAGCTATGGCTTCAGAGCGCGTAGCATTGCAGTTGCGCAGCGATCTCTATGTGGCGCTCCATAACAACAAGGCCACTTTTTTCGACACTGAGAAAACAGGCGATCTGGTTCAACGTTGTAGTTCAGATGTGGAAACCGTGCGCGTGTTTCTGGCAGACAATCTTGTCGATATCACACGCTCGGTTATTCTATTAGCGTGTGCTACTCCAGTTCTGTTCTGGATCAACGCATCGCTGGCTTGGGCATCGCTTTTCCTGTTACCACTACTGATAGTAGGATCTGGCTTATTTTTTAAACGGGCAAAGCGGCTGTTTCTGGCTGTGGATGAAGCAGAAGGTCGAATGAGCAGTTGCCTACAAGAGAACCTGACGGGTATTCGTGTGGTTCGGGCCTTCAATCGTCAACACTACGAAATAGAGCAGTTTGCCCAACGCAATGCAGACTTTCGCGATTGCAACTACCGGCTAATGGTCAGCATGAGCTATTTCTGGTCACTCAGTGATCTCATCAGCTTTGTGCAACTGGGGGTGGTTCTGGTGGCGGGTGCTGCCATGGTGCAGGCAGGCACGCTGAGTATTGGTGAGCTGTTCGTTTTCATGACCTACATCTCTATAGTGATATGGCCAGTGCGTCGCCTGGGTCGGGTGTTGGTGGAGAGCGGAAAGGCCATGGTAGCGGTCAAGCGGATAAACCATATTCTGTCTCAGCAGGGTGAGTTGAAGGGTGTGTGTCCGCACGAGCATCGTGCAACGGGTGCCATCAGTATGCGTAATGTCAGCGTCTGGCATCTTAGCGAATCTGGTACACCAGCCCTGAGTGATATCAGTCTTGACATCAAGGCTGGTGAAACTGTAGCTCTGGTAGGGGCACCTGGCAGTGGTAAGTCCACGTTGATGACAACGCTGTTGAAACTCTATAAGTATCAAACAGGTTCCATCACACTGGACGGTCATGAGCTTTCAACACTGGACAGACACTGGTTACGCAAACAGTTCGCCGTGGTATTTCAGGAGCCGTTTCTGTACTCGCGTAGCCTTATGGACAATCTCAGGGTGGGTAATGCTGATGCCAGTGAGAATGACGTGATTGATGCCTGTCGTGCAGCGGCATTACACGATTCGATTATGGAATTTGATAGTCGCTATGACGTAATGCTTGGTGAGCGCGGCGTTACCTTATCGGGGGGACAGCGACAGCGTCTGGCAATTGCACGTGCCCTACTGCGAGGGGCTCCGTTCCTGCTGCTTGATGACGCCTTGTCGGCAGTTGACAGCAAGACCGAGAAAATCATTCTGGATGCACTGTCTGCGCGACGCGGCAAGCAAACGACCTTGATTGCTGCACACAGGCTTTCAACCATTCAGAAAGCGGATCGTATTGTTCTGCTTGAACACGGAAAAGTGGTTCAGCAAGGAACACACGACGAGCTAGTCAAAAAGCCGGGACCTTATCAGCGTTTGTGTGACATTCAGCAATCGTTGGATACCCGCATAAATGATGAACTTTTCCAAACGTAATTGACTACATCAGGACGATGTCATGAATAAGCAAAGCGGTGAGTTAGACGAAGAGCTTGTGGCCCGTGGGGGCGCGCAATGGATGCTATGGAAGCAGCTGTGGGTGTATGCGCGGGCGCATCCTGGCGTGCTGGTGCTGTTAGCCCTGTTCGCTGTGGTGACAGCTGCCATGGAGATTTGCTATCCATTGATCACCCGTGCCGTAATAGACACCATTGAACAAGGTGGTCAGGCAGATGAGCTCTGGAAATATGCATTTATGTATGCACTGACAACCATGGTTGTCGTTATTTCCATCGGTGGATTTATCCGAGTTGGCGGATTGCTGAAAAGTCTGATTAGCCATGACATACGGCGTGACGGTTTTGCACGTTTGCAGACCTTGTCATTCAGCTATTTCAATCATCGCCCCGTTGGCTGGCTGATGGCTCGAATGACAGCAGATTGCGATCGACTGGCCAACATTCTGGTGTGGGGATTTCTGGATACTGTCTGGGGTGTTTCAATGATGCTGGGTATTAGTGTGGCCATGATCTGGCTAAACCCGCTGTTGGCCGCTGTGGTGTTGTCTGTCATACCTGTTGTGGCTGTCGCATCCTTCTATTTTCAACATCGACTACTCCATAGTGCACGCTCGGCCACCTCTATTAACAGTCGGGTAACCGCAAGCTATAACGAGGCGATAACCGGCGTGCTAACCAGTAAGTCATTTGTTCGCGAGCAGCACAATAGCCAAGAGTTTGGGCAGTTGGTGGATACGCTGGCAAATGCCAGAATAAAAAATCTGACCTATGCGTCCATCTATATGCCGGTGGTTGTGACCTTAGCGAGCCTTGCCATCGGATTAACGCTGGTACTTGGTGGCTTCAGCGTGCTGAATGGTTTGATTTCAGTGGGTACGCTGATCGCTTTCATGCGCTTTGCAACTCAACTGTTTGAGCCAGTCCAACAGATCAGTCAACATTTTGCCGAGTTGCAGATGGCTCAGGCTTCTGCAGAACGAGTCATGGGATTGATTAATACTGAGCCGACCATAAAGGATGCTGCGCATCTGCAGGAACCTTCAAATCCTGTCATCCAGAACATAAGTTTGGTCCAGGTTGGTTTTGCGTACGAGGCAAAACAACAGGGTGCGGCTATTCTGAACGACATTAATCTGAAGGCTCGGCGTGGCCAGACCATTGCGATAGTGGGGCCCACCGGCGGAGGCAAGAGCACGCTCGTCAATATCATCGCTCGATTTTATGAACCTGATGAGGGTGCTGTTTATATTGATGGTGTTGAGTATCGAGATCTGGGGCTGCACTGGTTGCAATCACGTCTTGGTGTGATACTGCAAGACAACCATATCTTCAA
>JALZVU010000103.1 GCA_023301795.1 Granulosicoccus sp. | reverse complement strand
AGTGCTGATCGTGCCATGTACTGGTTATGGACAGAATTTGGTCCTAAGAAAGTACCTAAGTTGCGTAGGAAAGAAGAAGACAAGCCACGCGTTAATTTGATTGGACCGATGTACGGTCAGTTCAACATGCCAAGCGACGTCGCTGAAATCACACGCCTTGTTGAAGGTATCGGTGCGGAAGTGAACATGAGCTTTCCACTGGGTTCGCATCTGGCTGATATCAATAATCTGGCTAATGCAGAAGTTAATGTTTGCATGTACAGAGAATTTGGACGTTTGTTGTGTGAGAACTTGGATCGTCCATATCTGCAAGCGCCTATTGGTCTGCACAGTACTACAGCGTTTTTGCGCACATTGGGTGAGATGACAGGCCTGGATCCTGAGCCGTTTATCGAGAAAGAAAAGCACACCACTATCAAGCCCGTATGGGACTTGTGGCGCTCGGTGACACAGGATTTTTTCGGAACAGCAAGCTTTGGTGTTGTCGCTCACGAGACATACAGTCGTGGCATCCGGCATTTTCTGGAAGAGGAGATGGGACTGCCTTGCGAGTTCGCCATTCAGCGAAATTCCGGCAAGAAAACTGACAACGACAACGTTCGCGAACTGGTTCAAACCAAAACGCCATTGATGGTGTTCGGTAGCTATAACGAGCGAATGTATCTGGCTGAGATTGGTAGTAAAGCTTCGTATATTCCAGCCTCATTCCCGGGTACTGCCATTCGTCGGCATACCGGAACGCCTTTCATGGGATACAGCGGTGCAACATATCTGATTCAGGAAGTGTGTAACTGCCTGTTTGACGCGCTATTCAACATTTTGCCTTTGGGCACTGTGCTGGATGAAAAACAGGAATCCACACCCAGTCGTATTCAGCCACAGATTACGTGGGACCAGGATGCGCATACATTATTAGAAAAGCTGGTTGCAGAGCAACCTGTTATCGCCCAGATTTCCGCTGCAAAGACTTTACGTGATGTTAGCGAAGCGAACGCGCGACGCGCCAATAGTTTGCGCGTTACAACAGAACACGTGACGGCAAAGTTACCGTCCGGTGAACCGGTCTATTAGGACCACTAGGAGATTGTCGTATGAGTGCTAATCCATCGATGATGAAGCATGCAACGTCCAGCGTACATGAGCCCCATGCTCACGTGCATTCGGCCACGCCCGTTAAATCCATTGAATACCGCGTGACATACGCGCTGATATTCATGGTTTGTCTGGCTATTACAGGATTGTGCCGCTTGTTACCACGCAACAGACATCCGTGGATTTGTTCTAGTGCTGACGGCTCTGCCTCATTGTGGTCTGAAGCTAGAGATGCTGCAGATAGTACTGTCCCTTACGTTTTCCAGCAATAGTCTTACTTGAACAGTGAGTTGGCGCTTACTTGTCTCTTTGTACGATGAGTTGTTGGATAAGGTTCTGCATAAAAGCCATTTAATGTTAGTTTTTCTGCAATTGAATCGGTAAAGGTCGAAGCAAGAGTTTTACAAGTTTGTGACAGACGCATCTATTGGAATGTCACAAAAATCACTACCGCTTAGTGCGGTGTTCTACGACGCTTGCGCGTCTTTTCTTGGCCTGCGGTTAAACAAAGGTCATACAACTTGAGGCTATTGTTATGGCTGACGTTAATTCGGGCGGCTCGCTGTCTGGACTAAAACAGAACGAAGCGCGTGAGTTTCACGCCATCTTCGTTACAAGCTTCCTTTTCTTCACTGGAATCGCAGTAGTTGCACATTTCTTAGTGTGGCTGTGGCGTCCTTGGTTCCCAGGTGTTGATGGGTATGCCATGTTGGGTGATACGACTGAAAAAGTTGTTTCCCTAATGTCTTACATCGCTTAAGGAGATTCCACTATGTGGCGTATATGGTTATTGTTTGATCCGCGTCGTGCACTAGTAGGCATGGCTGGTTTTCTGTTCACTCTTGCGATAGTGATTCACTTCATCGTGTTGAGTACTGATCGATTTAACTGGATCGAAGGTCCTTCAACTGCAGTCAGCGTGCAGGATGTGGTCGAGACTCGTGTTGATACAACTCTTCTGGGTTGATTGACAGCTGTATGACAGAACAGCCGACAGGGGCGTGGCATATTTACGGAAGCATTGCAGTGCATCCGTCACGCTGCCCGTCGGCTGGGCTTGGTCAAGCAACATAAAAACAGGCCTTTATAGTCGGGGAAATCTATCATGGCGATGCTTAACTTTGAAAAGAAGTACCGTGTTCGGGGGGGCACGTTTGTCGGAGGAGACTTGTTTGACTTCTGGGTCGGGCCTTTCTACGTCGGCTTTTTCGGTGTAACAACTATATTTTTCGCTACTGTAGGGACCCTGCTTATTGTTTATGGAGCAGCTATTGGCGATACATGGAACGTTTGGCGCATCAATATCGCGCCACCTGATCTGTCTTACGGCTTGAGCTTTGCGCCCCTGAAAGAAGGTGGGCTTTGGCAACTTATTACGGTCTGTGCAACGGGCGCTTTTGTTTCTTGGGCAATCCGACAAGCTGAAATAGCGAGAAAACTGGGTATGGGCTATCACGTGCCTATTGTTTTCAGTTTCGCCATCTTGGCGTATGTCACGCTGGTTATTTTTCGTCCGCTGTTGTTGGGTGCTTGGGGCCATGGTTTTCCTTACGGCATTTTGAGCCATCTGGATTGGGTTTCGAACATCGGTTATCAGTTTCTGCATTTTCATTACAATCCGGCTCACATGCTGGCTGTAACGTTCTTCTTCACTACATGTCTTGCATTGGCGTTGCATGGCGGTCTTGTATTGTCAGCGACCAACGTGCCAGACGGTGGAAAAGTCAAAACACCTGAGTACGAAGATACCTACTTCCGCGACATCATCGGTTACTCGATTGGCACCTTGGGCATCCATCGCCTGGGCTTCTTTTTGGCCATCAATGCAGCCTTCTGGAGTGCGGTATGCATCATCATCAGTGGACCATTCTGGACGCGTGGCTGGCCAGAATGGTGGAACTGGTGGCTCGAACTTCCCGTCTGGGCTTAGGAGATTAGATCATGCCTGAATATCAAAATATATTTACCCAGGTGCAGGTTCATGGCCATGGTGAGATGGGGATCCCCATTGGTAACCAGACCAGAAACCGGGCTGGCAAGCCTGTATTTTCATGGTTGTTGGGACTACTGGGAAACGCTCAGCTAGGACCTATTTATCTGGGTGCCACTGGCACATTTTCCGTGATTTTCGGCTTTATTGCTTTTGAGATCATTGGTTTGAACATGCTGGCTTCAGTGAACTGGGACCCTGTGCAATTTGTGCGGCAATTGTTCTGGCTGGCACTTGAGCCACCACCGCCTGGTTCTGGCCTCAGCATCCCTCCAATGGCCCAAGGTGGTTGGTGGCTGTTAGCGGGCTTCTTTCTTACCATGTCCATCTTGTTGTGGTGGTTAAGGACCTACCTGCGGGCAAAAGCCTTGAACATGGGGTACCACATTCCCTGGGCTTTCGGCGCTGCCATCTGGTTGTACCTGGTACTGGGTTTCATTCGGCCACTACTGATGGGCGACTGGGGCGAGGCGGTACCGTTCGGTATTTTTCCGCACCTTGACTGGACCGCGGCATTCTCTATGCGCTACGGCAATCTGTTCTACAACCCCTTCCACATGTTGTCTATCGTGTTCTTGTATGGCTCAGCTGTATTGTTCGGTATGCATGCTGCCACCATTCTTGCGGTAGGTCGTTACGGCGGTGAGCGTGAAATCGAGCAGATCACCGATCGTGGTACTGCAACCGAGCGTGCTTCATTGTTCTGGCGCTGGACCATGGGCTTTAATGCAACCATGGAATCCATACATCGCTGGGCCTGGTGGTTCGCTATTCTTACGCCAATTACTGGTGGTATCGGCATTCTGTTAACAGGAACAGTCGTTGATAACTGGTACATGTGGGGCGTCAAGCACGGTATCGCACCGTCGTACCCTGAAGTGTATGTACCGAGCATTGATCCAACCTTAGGAGGAGCCAACTAATGAACTTGTCTAAAGCGTCAGCACTTGCCCTTCTGCTTATGTCGGCTTCTGTACTCCAGGGGTGCTGGGAAGCACCACCGATGGAATCAGAGCAGGTCGGGTTTCGCGGTGTTGCCATGTGGCAAACCACAAACCCGGATAACACTGATCCTCTGGTAGCCCTGAACCAGGTGCCTGTAGCATTGCCTGCAACACCGGACTCACCGGGCGCACCATTGGCCAAAGATGTCTATCAGAACGTTCAGGTGCTGGGTGAGCTGAGTGTTGGTGAATTTGCTCGCACCATGGCGTCTATTACACAATGGGTGTCACCTGAGCAAGGTTGTGCTTACTGTCATCAGGGCGCTAATTTTGCAGCGGATGATCTGTACACGAAAGTGGTGTCCAGGCGCATGATGCAGATGACGCAAACCATTAACAGTACGTACAGTGATCACGTGAAAGAGACAGGTGTGACGTGTTACACCTGCCATCGTGGCAAGAATGTGCCTGAGTACATCTGGTTTGAAGACAAGGGGCCCAGGCATGCGAAAGGCATGGCGGCTAATAATTACAAGCAGAATAATGTGGCGCCAAAAGCTGGCTACACATCCATGCTAAGTGATCCCTTGACGCCGTATCTTGTTGGTGAGCCACAAAAAATCCGTATTGCTCATGAAAATGCGTTGCCTCTGAAAGGGCAAAACAACAATGAGTCGATGCAGGCGTTGGAGCAGACCTGGTCTTTGATGATGCACATGTCTGATTCATTGGGTGTTAACTGCACGTATTGTCACAACACGCGAAACTTTGCGTCTTGGGAGCAAAGCCCGCCAGCGCGTGTCACGGCATGGCATGGCTTGCAGATGGTTCCAGCAATCAACAACGATTACATGGTTCCACTTCAGCCTGTTTATCCCGATCATCGTCTGGGACAACTGGATGATGCACCAAAGGCTGCGTGCAATACCTGTCACCAGGGCGTGAACAAGCCAATGTACGGTGTCAGCATGCTCGACGACTACCCGGTGTGGCGTGCACCACTGAACGACGAGGGGGCCGTTGTCGTGCCGGACTATTCTGATGCACCGGAGTATCTGGATCCCAATAATCCAGAGCCAAGTGCTGTGTTAGTTGAGCCTGAAGATACCAAAGTGGCGTCAAGCAGCGCTACTGAAGTAGAGGCGAACGTCGTCCAGTAAGATTGTTTTTGGGCATGTAAATCATTGCCCGGTTTGATCAGGCAGCGACACTCGGTTAAAGTGAGTGTTCGCTGCTTTTTTTTGCTTATGGCAAGCTTTCAGCCATGCTCTATGTTCATCAATTCACCACGGAAGCCCATGAAAACTCTTCGAATCGCTACGCGCAAAAGTCCACTTGCTCTCTGGCAGGCAGAGGATGTGAAGGCCAGGGTGGAGGCGCTTGATCTGGGCGTAACCGTTGAGTTGATCAAGATGACCACCAAAGGTGATCAGCTTCTGGACAGTCCACTGGCTAAAATTGGTGGCAAGGGCCTGTTCGTTAAAGAGCTGGAAACAGCGATGCTGGATGGTTTGGCTGATATCGCCGTACACTCTATAAAGGACGTACCCGCTGTGTTGCCCGAGGGCCTGCAGGTCGTACACATCATGGATCGGGAAAACCCGCATGATGCCTTTGTCTCCAATCTGTATGACAAACCCGAGAGTTTGCCCGAAGGTGCTGTTGTGGGAACGTGCAGTCTGCGCCGACAAGCTCTGCTGTTGTCCAGGTTTCCGCATCTCAACGTGCATAACCTGCGCGGCAATGTTAACTCGCGCCTGGCTAAGCTTGATGCGGGTGAATACGATGCGATTATTCTGGCAGCCGCCGGCTTAATCAGATTGGATATGCCAGAACGAATTGCCTGCGAGCTCAGTGTCGAAGACAGTCTGCCAGCGGCTGGCCAAGGCATTGTGGGTATAGAAACACGCATTGATGATGAAGAGACATCAGCCATCATCGACCAGTTACATCATCAGGATACCAGCTACCGAGTGATGGCCGAACGCGCTCTGAGCGCTCGTCTGGATGGTGGTTGCCAAGTGCCTATTGCAGCCTATTCAGAACGACAGGGAAACAAGATCTGGCTGAGAGGGCTGGTGGCAAGTCCTGATGGGAAGAAGGTGGTTACGGCAGATGCCAGCGCTCATTTGAACGAGGCTGTGGATCTGGGTGTAAAGGTTGCTGAAATGCTGCTTTATCGTGGGGCGGCAGACATCCTCAAGAGTCTGGGTCTGACACCCGCGCCTCTGGATGAGGTTGCTGCCAGTGCTGCAAAGTACGTAAGGCGTGATCAGCCGACCAGCTCTTGATTTGAGGCGTCTGCTTGCTGCTCTTTGCATGGGTAATATAGCAGTAAAGTAATCAGTGTTTCAGCCACTACAAGGGCATGGATCAGCCCTCGCAGAACATTGAAAAGCCCGATTTGCCGATTGATGAGGTCGTTGAAGCACCTTGTGCTCACTCACGTATCTTGCTCGTGGATGACGATGAAGTTTTCTTACATTTGTGTAAGCGTTATCTTCGTTCTGACCCCACAGCAAATCACATTATTGTGTCAGCCAACACTATTGGCGAAGCCTTGCTTGCCTTTCAATTCGACACGTTTGATTGCGTCATTGTTGACTATTGCCTTCCTGATGGAAATGGCGCCGAGGCTATCGATCGTTTAACCAAGACTGCTGCGGGTAAGATGCCTTGTACGATCGTCTTGACTGGGCAGTCTGGCGAGCAGGCGGCCATCGATGCTGTTCGCTCAGGTGCGAATGATTTTCTTACGAAAGGAAATTTGACCAAGGCTGGTCTATGCCGGGCTGTTAACAATGCAATAGAAAAAAATCATTTACGCAATTTACACTTGAGCCGGCTTAAAGACCTCGAAGTTGCCAACAGTTTGCTGCGCAGACGCAATGATGAAATTCAACGCTTCTATCATACCGTGTCACATGAGGTAAAAACGCCTCTAACGGCTATTCAGGAATTTGTGTCTATTGTGTTTGACGGTCTGGCAGGTGAGGTCAGTGAGGAACAAAAAACGATTTTGAACTATGCGCTGCAAAGCTGTGATCAGATCAAATCACAGTTTGATGAGCTACTGGAACTATCACGATTTGAGACAGGCAAGATGCAAGTGAATCTGCAGCCTGCAAGTATTTACGAAGTGCTAGATCATTGTGTGGTTCCCGCTACGCCTGCGGCGGTTGCTAAAAATATTAGTTTGCTTATCGTTGATGAGCCGGATTTACCTATGGTCTCTATGCAGAGTGACCGCATTATTCAGGTCGTATCGAATTTCATTGGTAACGCTATTAAATTTACGCCAGAGAATGGTGAAGTGACTGTACGCGTTGGTTTGACAGCTTCGGGTGACAAACTACGCGTGTCAGTCAAAGATAACGGGTGCGGTATTCCTGTGAAAGATATCAAGCACATTTTCGACCGTCTCTATCAGGTGAACCCCAATATCAACCATGATTCAAAATCTGGTATGGGTCTGGGCCTGAGTATTGCTTCTCAAATTGTCGAGCTCCATGGCAGCAGAATCGAAGTGAAAAGCAAGTCTGGGGAGGGCAGCGAATTTTCGTTCACACTGAATAGTGCCGCCGAAGCTGTTAGGACGATTGCTGCGTAAGTTGGCTGAAAATTATCGTTGGTGATGTTTTAGTCGTGTGATTGTTAGCGAGTGCCGACAGAGACTCGCAATCCATACCCAAAGTCAAACCCAGATTGTGAGAACATGAATTTGAAAATAATTCTGTCATCACAATTGCAGGTGTCTAGATGGATCGTACCTATGTGCTCATCGGTGGTAGTCGTGGTATTGGACAGGCGGTAGCTCAGCAACTGGTTGCGAACGGCGACAAGGTTCTATCCGTATCCCGTAGTGAAAGTAAACATGGTACTTGGGTACAAGCGGATGTGACTACAGATGCTGGTGTGGATCATATCAAGAATCAATTGGGCGATACGCCACTTGACGCACTTTTGATCATCGCTGGTGTATGGGAGGAAAATGCCTTTACAGAAAACTATGATTTTCTCGCAAGTGGACGCGATGAAATTCGTAAAATCATAGATGTGAATCTCGTAGCGCCGATCATCCTGGCTCATGCACTTGCAATGAATCTTTCACAGGCAAGCAACCCGATAGTTTTACTCATGGGGTCTACCTCTGGGCTTGATAATTATGCTTCGTGTGAGGTCGCTTATACCGCTTCGAAATTTGGACTAAGGGGTGTGAGGCAGTCACTTGAAATTGCCTTGCAGCCGTTGGATATCAGCGTCTCAATAATCAACCTTGGCGATGTCGCTACTCCTGAGGTTCTGGAGGATCAGAAGCTTGACGATAAGTCATCAAACGCACCAATTCCACTTGCAGAGGTCGTTCGGTCTGTTCAGTTCATTCTGAACACCTCAGAGGATTGTATTCCGTCAGAAATAAATTTGATTGAAAAGTGTAAGCATATTGTTAAAAAGTAGCGGACTTTGAGAGCTCCGCAACGTAAATTTGTGACTCCCAGCCGGGCAGAACTAGGTAGTCACAGCGGTACCTGACTCGCTATCAAATTTAGCGAAAATCTCTTGAACGCCGTTATCATTAACTCTCTGATGTACTGTCTTCGGTGCGCCTGGTGTTACGCGCTGATCGTTCATCTTGAGAATTTTTCTCGCGCTCATCCAGCGTATGGAACAGAGATACCAGCCACTCTGTTCTGGGCACAGAAGGCACGGAATCAATATCTTCCAGCAAATATTGCGTCTCTATTAATGGTGGCCATTCCAGTGCATCCACGCGTTGTTCTGATCGCACCAGCGGGATGGTGGCCAATGACTTGGCTAGCAGATAGGTCTTGCGAGGCTTGGGGACAATGGCGCGCTGATCGACTGTGTTGTAGCCCTGTTTAGCAATCTGTCGGCCGATGTCGGAGTAGATAACGCGGGCAGCTCTGATGCCTGCACGGCATGACAATGGCAGCAGAGCAACGCCTGAATCTGAACGTTTATACAAAACATCGGCGTAACTCAACAGTCGTTTACACATGGCAGTGATGTGTTCGTTCTGCACAGGATTTGCCAGCCATTGTTCAGCATCTAGGCCAGCTTGCGCAAACCAGCGCCGCGGCAGATACAGTCGGCCCATACGCGCATCCTCACCGATATCGCGTGAAATATTGGTGAGCTGCATGGCAACACCCAGATCGCAAGCGCGTGCTACTGCGCGTTTATCGCTGGTACGCATAATCAGGGTCATCATCGCGCCCACACATCCGGCAACGCGTGCGCCGTAATCGTAGAGCTCTGACAAAGTTTCGTAGGTGCGGTCAGTGGTATCCCAGGCAAGTCCTTCAATCAGTGCATCCGGCATAGCTCTTGGGATGCCATAGTTATTGACGACTTCTGCCAGCGCACGATCCTCAGGGTAGTCTTGCGGCTTGCCTGCATAAATGGAATCAAGGCGCGAGCCCAAGGCTTGAATGGCAGCTTCCCCAGCATTTTCGGCATCGATAAGGTCATCCGCTATACGGCAGAATGCATAGAGTGCTGTAGCGGGTATTGCCGTCTCTTTAGGTAACACGAGCGATGCCATAAAGAACGAATGCGAGCCGTGTTTGATGAGCTCGCGGCAGGCCGATAGGTCTTGTTTCTCAGTATTCATTATGTGCCGAATCAAGAATCAGTGATGCAGTAGCCTGCGGGTTTTCCTCATGCAACAGGTGGCCGCATCCATTGACCACCATGACACTTACTTTATCAGGCGGCAGTAGTTGCTGCAGCTTGTAGGTGTCACGCAGCGGAATGGTTTTATCGTCGCTGGCGGCTATGAGCTGCACCGCTTGTTGCACCTGAGACAGCCTGGGGCTGAGTTTTTCCAAGTGCCAGTTCGCCATCATGCGCAGTACACCAGACACATGAGCCGGGTTGCTGAACAGCTTCGCGTAGGTTCTGAAGCTGTTGGCATCCACCACGGAGCCAGTGCTGTCCAACAGTTTTTTGATGTTGCGATCGTTGCGAGCGCGATAGGCAAAAAACCGTGGCATGAAATCACCCGCTGCGCTTAAGCGTGCCAATGGCGAAAACAGATAGCCTGCCACACCCGCCAAGGGCAGAACTGCGCCATTGATACTCACAAGGCGTTTGGCGCAATCAGGGTACTGCAAACACAGCTCCAGCATGATGGCAGCGCCTGCTGAATGGCTAACAATCAGTTCAGGCTTAAGTGCCAGTTGCTCTATGAGCTGATGTAAGGATGCCACCATACCTGTGAGTGTCAGGTCGGCAGATGCTGTGGTCAGGGTGTCAGCGTGCCCGGGTAAATCGATCATCACCAATGAGTAGTGAGGCGCGAGCAAAGGCGCAAGATTATCCCAGGTATGCATCGATGCACCGGTGCCATGAATCATCAAGCACACCGGGCCGGCACCCAGAGTTCGAACTTGCCAGTGTAGTGCGCCGCAATGCACTTGTCGCGACACGGCGTCTGAGTTTGTCATGCACGGATAAGATCGGGCAAGTTCTGGGAATCCATAGAGGGCAGCGGTAGATATCTGGCCTGTAGTGACTGGGCTAGTTCACGCGCCTGAGGGCGGGCTCGTGGTGCTGTATCGATGAACAGGCATTTAACACCTGTGGCTGCTAATCGTTTAGCAGAATCATGAGCATCTTCCATTGCCTGTACGCGTGAGCCTTGACCATCACGAGCAATGTTCGCTTTGCCGTCAGTCATGATGACGACCACCGGTGTCTCTCCAGCTTGTTTGAGTTGTTGAACCACTTGATTGGCTAAATCCAGTCCGGCAGCTAACGGAGTACCACCGCCTCCGGGCAAACCTGCCAACCCTCGCTTTGCTCGAACCAGTGAGCGAGTCGGGGGTAGTTCCAGATTTGCTTCCGTGCCTTTAAAGCTGATCATGGCGACACGATCGCGACGCACATAGCACTCAGCCAACAACAATTCGACGGCACCTTTGGCTTCAGCGAGGCGGTGCAACGCTGCTGAGCCTGAAGCGTCAACGACAAACACTGTGGTGGTTCGTGTGGGTTGTTTGTAGCGCGTAACGCGAAAATCTTCGAGGCGAATTTTCAAACGCTGGTGGCCATTGAACGGATTGTCGCGCAGCCGTTGTTTGGGAGCTGCGGCTTTTAATGTCTCAACAATGTTCAAGCGTTGGTTTCGATGTGAGCCTCGTGGGCGTCGAACACCGGTGGGGCGGCCGCTTTGACCTTTGCCTGTGGCGCTGGCATCGCGGCCAGCGGTACGATTGTTTTTTTGTCCACGTACTAGGTCGGCTATAACGTTCTGCGGCAATGTGGCGTTGGCAGCCTCCAGCAGTTGCTCGCCAATATCCTGGGTGCTATCTTCCTGATCGTTGTTATCAGCTTGCTCAGGCTGTTGCTGCTGATCTTCAGGTGCCTGATCAGGCGGCGGTTCTTCTTCTGGGGTGTCAGTGTCGTTGGGCTGATCTTCGGGTTCTTCTTCGTCTGGGTTCTGCGATTGATCAACCATCGTTGCCCGCGGCGCGAGCACCAGCTGTGCAGCAATAGCGGCATCTTCAACAGCGACTTCATTACGCCCGTTTAGCGCTGCATGGGCACGTGCAACGCGCACCGCATAGAGTAATGAGCGCAGAGAATCGACACCCAGGCGATTTGCCAGTAGTGCAATTTCCTGAAGTAGTGAGTCTGACAATTCCACCATGGCAATGGCGTCAACGCTCGTTGTACCACCGTCGATAGCCTGTTCATTAACCAACGCCTGAAGTTGTGCCAACGGCAGAGTGGGCAGTTCTATCATCATGGCGAGACGATCTGCTAGCGCGCTCTCTGAGAGTCCGATTTCATCTTCAGTGCTTTCATCCATCACTACCAGTCGGGTGTCGGGAGTATCCGGATTGTCCAGATGTGCACTCAGCGCGGATGATGTTGCGGTATCCAGACGCTCGGCACCGTTAACCAGCAGCACACCTTCGGGTGTATCAAGTAAGCCTTTTTGATAAACCGGTTTGCCTGCCGCCAAGGTCTGGCTGATATCAAGTCCGCCATTCAGCCTCTCAATGGAGACGCTAACAGGGATGTGCGTAATGGGGAACTGCTCGCTGATTTGCGCCGCAAATGCCTGATGCACTGGCCCGTGAGCGGTGCCCACAAGCAGACCTTTGAGCGTCGGATCAGCTTTGAGCAGGCTTAGGGCCGTGGTGGCAAGCGCCCAACGTTGTGCGCCTTCGCTCATGCAGCCGCTAGGCCCACCGATTCGATAGCGCGTTCTACACGCACTGTGGAGCCACTGTCGTCGAGTGGATCACGGCGAAGTCTGTGGCGCAGCGACATAGCCGCTACCCGATGGATATGCGATGTGTTGACTTTTTTGTCACCTTGCAAAGCAGCATAGGCACGGCAGGATCGAAGCAGGGTGAGTTCGCCGCGCAGACCATCGGTGCCCAGCGCCACACATAGCTCAGAGATGGTACGAAGTGCATCATCAGTGACTTCAACGTCGGCTAATATGGCCTTGGCATCGCTGATCTGTTGACTGATCTTTGCATCGTGTGACTTGAACTTTGCTACAAATGCGTCTTTGTCTTGCTCAAACTCATCCCGCAGTCTGACAATTTTCATGCGCTGATCAATATCCTGCGGCGTGGTGACTTCCACCGACAGGCCAAATCGGTCAAGCAGTTGTGGCCGTAGCTCCCCCTCTTCAGGGTTACCACTGCCCACCAGAAGAAATTTAGCGGCGTGGCGAATACTCAGCCCGTCACGTTCTACTACGTTTGTGCCTGACACAGCCACGTCCAGAAGCAAATCAACGAGATGATCTTCCAGCAGATTGACTTCATCGATGTATAGAAAACCACGATTTGCCGCAGCTAGCAGACCAGGCTCAAACTCTTTGATGCCTGCGGTGAGTGCTTTTTCCAGATCAAGCGCTCCGACCACGCGATCTTCACTGGCACCCAGCGGTAAGTCCACCACCGGTGTTCCGCGGCTGACAGAATTCAACGTTTCCGAAGGTGCACGGGCCTGGCACTCTTCGCATAAATTAGCCTCATCAGCAGGATTGCAGGCAAAACGGCAACCTTCAACCACCGATATAGGGGGGAGCAGAGCCGCCAGCGCACGCATGGCCGTGGTCTTGCCCGTGCCTCTATCACCAAGCACTAGCACGCCGCCTATACTTGCATCGATGGCGGCCATTTGCAGGGAGAGCTTCATGTCTTCTTGACCAACAATGGCCGAGAACGGAAATACTGTACTCATTATCGACTGACAGTTTGGGTTGCGGTGTTATCTACATCCCCGATTGTGACTGACACAGGACGATTTGTCGAAACAATTGCCTTATGCAGCCTTCCCTTGGATTTTGATTGGGAGTTAGATTGTGCTTGCACACGTTGGGCTGAGGGCAGCTCATGATGTTCTGCACCGTCCGGATCAATGTCGTCACGTGCAAAAATGCGATTCCATAATTCCGAATCTGCAATGGGCAATGCCATGAACACGTGTTCCAGAATGGCAAGCAACAACAGCACAGCAGGAAGCAGGGTGGCAAGCGCCTCTGCAGGCGGCTTGGCCAGCGAGCTGGTGATAAGCTGCATCGCAATAAGCCCAGCTATCGATACCGAAACAGGAAAGAAGAGGGTCACCGGGGCACGCCGGATATAGCTGTGCGCGTAGGCCAGTCGCTGTGGAAACCAGTCCGTATTGAAGTTTGGCACACCAAAGAACAAGTTGAGCTTGGAGCTCCAGCGCATCAGCCACAAGACAAGAAACGAATAGAGGCCAGCTGGGTTGTCAGAGCCAAGCAGTAAAGTAAGCACAACGCCACCTGCAAACAGCACACTGACTTCGTGCCAGATGCTTGCGCCCAACGCTAGTTTGAAACGTTTGATTGTGTCGATGCCATCGGGACATGTGCGTTGATGAACTCCGCTTACAAGCCCTGTGTAGTAGCTGAGTTCAATACACCCCCACAAAACGATGGCAGAAACAAACCCGACGTAGGACTGCCAGTGCTGTGTGCCGTTGGAGCCCACATACAAGCCCACGAGTGCTGCGATAGATAGCACGCTCAGTGTGGCAATCAATGGTGTACGAACCACAGCGATACGCTGCTGCAGGTACAGAACAATGCCTGTTCCGAACCACCAGACGGCGATCACGATGAGGATGGGTGTCAGTAACGACATGGAGTGTGTTTAGTGAACAGCAATGGAATCAAAGGCTAGGATGCAGTGAGTGCAGCGGCGTCTTGTGATTGGATGTCATCCGAATCGCTGTAGCCCGGTAACAACCGCGTGAAAGCCTTCACGTTATCAAGACCAAAAGCTGACAACTCAACACGGCGAGTGGTGGCAGGATCAATCATGGAGACCAGACCATCATCAAACATGGCAAGCTCGAACGGTACTTCAGGGCCTAGGCCCTGCGCACGACGCTCACGCACAAAACCGCGCATCACACTGCGCATGAAACCACCTTCGCCTGTTTCAAAACGCTCGATTTCAGAGCCGGTGTCGGCATTGACTACGCTAATACCACCGTTTTCAAGATCCACAAAATGCAAATTTTGCGATGCTACCAACGCGCCGGCTTCAAGCTGAGCAACCTTGGATACCGTCGTTGTTTCATTGGTGATCCTGTGAGTGTAGGCGTACGTCAGCGTGGTCACCAGCGCTAACACTAGTCCGGTTCTGAACCAGACTGGCAGGATGGCTTTCTCACCCGGCTTCATACGCATCAGGTGCTCTCCTGTTTCATAAGCACTGCATCAGCGGGGGCACCGGACACGCGTCGTGGCGTACTCTTGCTCTCGCTTTGCGCCACAATCCGAGTAGCGACAGCGGCTTCCGCTGCGGCGACCTCACCAATAATGCGCGCAACCTCTTCAACGTTGGCGATACTGCGCAGCATGGGCTGGGGTTTTGAGAAGTTCCAGGGACGTACATGCGGCCACAGCACGATGTAGTTAACGCGCTTGGTGTCTTTGAGCGTTAACGGAATATCGCCAATGCCATTTTTGCCTACGCGCATATCAGCAGCACTGATTTGTGAGAACGGCAGATTAATGGTCATCTGCAACGCGATGCCAAAGCGGATCAAGATGCGCTTGTTGGTCACCGTGTAGATAGTGACACGTGAGGTGAGATAGGCAAGCAGTCCCAGAATGGCAAGTCCCACCACACTCAGCAATAGTGTGAGTGGCAAACTGGCACCCGCTGCATTGGTCTGGCCAAGAACCGTAGAGATCAACTGGATACCTATAATAAGTGCAAAGTAGATAGCGATCTTGCGCAGGTGAAATGCGTTCTTTGCAATTTCCCACAGCTCAGGGCTGCCTTGCCAGACAACATACTCACCCTTTGGCAACGGCGCTGGTATGCCAGGGCTATCTTCAAATTCGAAATCGTCGTGATCTTGCACTGTGAGTTCTCCGTTGATCTGAATAAGATCGGTGTTTGTTTTTACCTTCCAGCTCACGTGTAAAAACGGCAAGTGGAAGGCGGTGCGCTCTACATCCTTGTAGAGCCTTGCGGACTGTTAATGCCCTGTGGTTTTACTAGATAAACGACTCTGTTCGCTGTGGCGAACCATAAACATGGGCACCACCGAAGTAGGCTTGTATTTTGTCTTCTTCCAGAAGTGTGACTACCGAATCGTTGGCACACAGTGGAACGTGTTCAAATTGTTCGCTATTGAGTGATACCACACGAAATTCTTTGGGACGCGAGTCGACCAGACGCTGAGACAGGATTCCTTCAGTAGGAGCAACCGCTGCGCGTCGAATCGTAAAGTACATCATTGGCAACAAGATTTTTTTGCCAGAATTGAGCGTCACTTGATAGTAGCGCGCCAGCATCTCCATGCGATCAACCATCAGGTCAGTGACCTGGCCAACCACCACACCATCAACAGCGCGTACATCCATGCCGTGAGGATCACGAGACATCTTGGCAATGAAGAATTCATCTGCAGGTAGCGTCGACAGCGGGACAATTCGTGGCTCACCTTCGGTGGTCATATCCGGGTGATCAGATCGCTCCGCCCAGGCAGCAGCACCCAGACCGTCAATCATTGGATCGCCGTTGGGCACAAGTGGTGCACCGGGCCATGGAGCCAGTGGAGTAGCGTTGAGTTCACGATGGTCATCGGTTTTGCCACTAGGCAGTAGTACGGTTTCACCATTGAGCAGCTCATACGCTTTTGGCGCAGGAGTTTTGTATTCAGTACTCGGTGCACCACGATCATTTTCATGAAAGCGCAGTGGGAAACCCTCGCGACGACTTTCTTTGTTCAGATACAGCACAAGCAGTACAAAAAACAGCCAGAACAGATATAAGACCAACTGTGCAACGTCGATGTACTGCGTGATATAACCAACTTCCATTATCCCGTCTCCTGATCAGTTGGGAAATTCGGCGAGAGCAAATTGCCGAGTACTTGAGTAAGTGTGAGTGACCACTGACGTCAGCGGTCCCAGCGCCACAAGGGCAATAAACAGTAGGGCAATTTCCAGGTGATACACCACGCTATAACCGGTTGCCGGACTACTGAGTGCGTCACCCAACACACCATTGACAGCCATACTACTGGTAACGTCTCTTAGAAACCCGCCCAACGCGATGCCAACGCCGGCAGCGCTTGCCTGAGCAGCACCCCAGGCGCCTAACGACAGGCCTGTATGTTCTTCATCCACCATGGTCATTGCCATGATCAATGTGCTGATGCCAAACAGGCCTGCACCAAACCCTATGAGTAGAGTTCCAAAACGGAACAAGGTGGCTGAACCCAAAGGTTCTGCAAAAATCACCATTGAAAACGCAACGATACCGACAAGAATGCCCATGGCTGCCATGCGGATCGGGTTAGCGCCGTTTTTCAAACGCCAAGCTGCGACCATGAAAGCCGCCAAGGAACCACCTGCCAGAATTGCCGTCAACATTGTTGTTGCACTAACGCTTAAATTAAGGATTTGCGCGCCATATGGTTCCAGCAAAATATCCTGCATACTAAAACCTGCAGTGCCCAGTACCACCGCTACCAGAAAGCGTGTGCCCTTTGCAGCCTTGACATAATTCTGCCAGGCAACACGAAAAGGCGGGCGCTGCTGCTGGTTGCGATCAGGTCGACGTGATTCCTGTTTCCACAAGGCAATACAGTTAAACACCATCGTAAGAATGGCAGCACCTTGTATCACTTGGATAAGTTTGATTTGAGTGAAGTCATTGAGTAGCGCTCCGAACACCAGCGAGCTAAAAAACATGCCCAATAACAACACAACATAGAGCAGGGCAACCACTTGCGGTCGCTTGTCTTCTGGCGCTACATCCGTTGCCAGTGCAAGACCTGCCGTCTGGCTGGTATGCAAGCCCAGCCCCACCAGCAAAAAGGCGAGCGCAGCAGCTGTCATGGCAACCCACTCAGGTGCATTGCCATCACCAGACAATAAAAGCAGTGCAAACGGCATGATGGCCAGACCACCAAATTGCAACAAGCTACCCATCCACAAATACGGTACACGACGCCAGCCGATAGCCGACTTATGATGATCCGAACGAAATCCTATCAGGGCTCTGAAGGGGGCAAACAACATGGGCAATGCCACCATCGTAGCCACTAGCCATGCGGGTACATCCAGTTCGATGATCATGACGCGGTTAAGCGTACCGTTCAGCAGAACCAGCGCCATGCCACAGGAAATCTGGAACATTGACAGCCGAACGATTCGGCTCCACGGCAATGAATCACTGGCTGTATCGGCGAAAGGCATCGCACGATAGATCACGTCTTTAAAACGCGCTTTTCTAATTGCCGCTTCATTTTTCGCCGCCGCACGTCGATCGTCTGCAGCATTTTTCTTTGCTGACGCTGTGGCGCTAATGGTGGGCGTTTGACTCATGGGCAGCGAAGTTCCATTGCCTGAGATTTATAGAATTTTGTGTCTACACGCTGTGTTTGTAACACGTCGGAACCTGCTGGTAGCCGTTCGCCAATCAACTCACGCAATGTTGACTCTTTGATGGGTTCGATTGCAGGTGATCGATCAGCGCGAGGAAACAACTTTCCAGCGGTTTTCATCATCATTAGTGCAGGCGAACGTGGGGCAAAAGTAAACAGCACGCGCGAATCGTTACCACGTGAGTTAGCCTGCAACTGTGAAATTGCCTGGACCATGTCGTCAGGCTCGTAGTGAATCACCGAATCAATGGCAACCACATAGTCATAGTGGCCTTTCTCAGCGCCCAACATGTCCCCCGCCCGATACTCAACGGTACCGGGTAGATCATCCGGTGCACGTTCTTGAGCAAGTTTTACCAGGTTGGGCGACAAATCAATTCCCACTACATCAGCACCGCGTTGTGCGCACGCAAGTGAGAATACACCCGTACCGCAGCCCGCATCCAACACGCGCTTACCACTTAAATCTTCGGGTAACCACGAGAGTATGCAATCGAACATTTCAGCGCGACCGGCGCGTACTGTTTGACGTATGCGAGACACCGGCGCATCAGACGTCAGCTGCTCCCAGGCTTTGGCCGCTGTGCGGTCAAAGTAGGTTTTCAGCTGCTGACGCCTGTCGAGATAGGTGGTCGCTTGCATATCGCTAGATGCTTTAGTCACAAATAGAGCCTTATATCAATCGAAGCCAAGCAGGTCGAAAATGTCTCTGTCTTGCATGGAGACGGCTTCTACTGGATCACAGCCGGCGTAGAGCATGGCTGCTAGTCGCATGTACTCGTTCTGTACAGCTTCAAGCTCTGGAGAAGGCTCCATCTCGAACAAAGTGGACTTCTTCAGACGACTGCGACGGATAACGTCAAGATCAGGGAAGTGGGCCACTGTTTTCATGCCGGTGACTTCATTGAATTTCTCAATTTGGTCTGTGCCAGCACTTCGATTAGCAATAACACCTGCCATGCGAACATCGTAGTTTTTAGCTTTAGTACTGATCGCCTGAACAATTCGGTTCATGGCAAAGATGGAGTCAAAATCGTTAGCCGCAACAATCAAGGCACGATCGGCATGCTGGAGAGGAGCAGCAAAGCCACCACAAACCACATCACCCAGTACATCAAAGATGACAACGTCCGTGTCTTCCAGCAAATGGTGCTCTTTAAGCAGTTTTACCGTTTGGCCAACAACATAACCGCCACATCCAGTACCCGCTGGTGGTCCACCGGCTTCAACACACATGACGCCGTTGTAGCCTTCATAGACGTAGTCATCAGGTGTGAGCTCTTCAGTGTGGAAATCTACCTCTGCCAGTACATCAATAACAGTAGGCATAAGCTTTTTAGTCAACGTAAACGTTGAGTCATGCTTTGGGTCACAACCAATCTGCAGCACACGCTTGCCAAGTTTTGACATAGCAGCTGACAGGTTAGAGGAGGTGGTGCTTTTGCCAATACCACCTTTACCGTAAACGGCAAACACCTTGGCGCCTTCGATTTTCATCGATTCGTCCTGGTGGACCTGAACGCTGCCGTCTCCCTCAGGTTTGAATTTTTTGATTCCGTTGGCACGGCTGATTTGACTCAATGGTACGGCTTGTATATTCATGCTGCTGCTCCGGCTACAACGCCTTCAAGTCGATCTTCCAGTTCATCACCTGCCTCTTGCAAGGCCTGTAGTTCTTCTTCACTGGGAGACCAGTAGTTTCTTTCGCTTGCTTCTAACAGCCGATTGGCCATTCGCGCAGAAGCGGTGGGGTTAAGTTCAGCCAGTCGATCGCGCATGGCCTTGTCGAGTACAAATGTCTTGGCCATCTGGCCGTAGACCCACGGTGACACTTGTCCGGTCGTTGCTGACCACCCAAGCGTGTTGGTAATTGAGGTTTCAATGGCACGCACACCTTCGTAGCCATGCTTTAGCTGGCCTTCGTACCATTTGGGATTGAGCATTCGTGTGCGGGTTTCGAGCGCTACCTGCTCCTGCAGGGTGCGAACAGTGCCTTCGTTACGCGTCTGGTCACCGATGTAGGTGGGCACTGCTGAGCCACGTGATTTTTTAATCATGGAGTTGATACCGCCCAGCGTATCGAAGTAGTAGTCAAGTTGCGTGACACCTAGCTCCACACTCTCCAGATTCTGGTAAGCCAGATCAACATCGGCAAGCGCTGTTTCCAATAACTTGGATTGTCGCTTGGGTTGTCCGTCTACGCCGAAGGCATAGCACTTACGATTGGCATAAGTGCTTGCCAATTCATCTTCGTCTTCCCAGCTGCCACTATCGATTAACAAATTGACGTTGGCGCCATAAGCGCCATCAGCGTTACTGAATACACGCAATGCAGCGGTCTCGAAATCACACTCGTTTTTAATCTGATAGGCGAGGGTATGGGCGCGAACAAAGTTCATCTCCAACGGCTCATCGACAGCGCTTGACGCTAACAGTGCTGTCTCAGCGAGCATGCGAGTCTGGAAGGGAAGCAAGTCGCGAAATACACCGGACAAGGTAGTGAGCACATCAATGCGCGGCCGACCCAGTTCTTCGAGTGGAATAAGTTGTGAGCCACACAGCTTGCCGTAGGCATCAAAGCGCGGACGAGCACCCATCAATGCCATGACTTGCGCAATCGGGACACCTTCGTTCTTCAGATTATCGCTACCCCAAAGTACAAACGCGACTGACTGTGGGAGTGAACCGGTCTCAGCCTTATGTCTTTCGAGAAGCAATTCAGCATGACGCGCACCAGCACGAAGAGCAGGTTCTGTGGGCAGTCTGAATGGATCAAAACCGTGGATGTTACGACCAGCTGGCAGTGTTTCGGCGTTGTGCAGTACATCACCACCGGGAGCGGCTTCAATGTAACCGGCGTCCAGTGCGTGCATCATGCCGCTGAGTTCATAGTCGCCCATCATGTGATGGTTCATTGTATGAATCTCGCCTCTCCAGCCTTCTGGAGCGTCTGATTCAGTGTCTGTCGTTTCTGGTATTACGGCTTGTTCAGCAACAGTATCCAGTGCAGATTCTTCAGCTTCCACTGAATTCAGATAATCAAGCACTTCGATTTTGGCCGGTGCATCGTCATTCATGGAGCATGACAAGTGCGCGTGCAAGACATCAGCACGTTCTTCAACGCTGGGTGTTTCGCCAATGACGTGTAAGCCGCAAGGAATCAGTTCGTTTTCGTACTCAACGAGTAACTCTTGCAGGTGAGTGACGCTCTTTTCAACACACTCATCGCTCCAGTCCAGGTCATTACCAAAATCCAGCTCTTTCGCTTGTGCAATAAGCAAATCAAGCAGTTCACGACCTTCGGCATTGTCGCGCTCTTCCAGTTCATTGAACTGGCGGATAGCTGCCTTGATATCATTAAGGCCTTTGTACAAACCTGCCTCTGTTACTGACGGTGTCAGGTAGCTAATGAGTGTTGCAGCACTGCGGCGCTTGGCGATAGTGGCTTCTGAAGGGTTATTGGCCGCGTAAAAGTAGAAGTTTGGCGTATCGCCGATAAGGCGGTCAGGCCAGCATTTACCGGACATTCCAGATTGTTTGCCAGGCATGAACTCGAGCGCACCATGCGTACCGAAGTGCATGAGTGCATCAACATTGACTGTTTTTTGTAAATGACGATAGAAGGCTACAAATGCATGCGTAGGTGCAAAGCTTCCTTCAAACAGAAGGCGCATAGGATCGCCCTCATAACCAAAGCCAGGTTGCAGGCCAATGGTGATATTGCCCAGTTGAATACCCAGGACAAAAATTGAGCTGCCATTGGTTAGCAGTTTGCCGGGAGCCGGGCCCCATTGCTTTTCGATCTCTTCGAGCCAAGGGGTGTTTCTGACGTGATCGTCGGTAGGGATTTTGGCCAGGACATTGGCGTCAGTGCCGAATACGCTGGAGTTACCTTCCAGAATCAACCCACGTAGATGATCCGCAGAATCGGGAAGTTCAACTTTATAGCCTTCGGCTGCTAGTCGCTTGAGCGTATTGAACAGGCTTTCAAAGACTGCCAGATAGGCTGCTGTTCCGACCGCGCCCGCATTGGGTGGGAAGTTAAACAGAACAACACCGATCTTTCGATTGGCGCGTGTGCCTTTTCTGAGGTTGATGATTTTAGTGGTGCGATCTGCCAGCGTCTCAATGCGTTCCAGTATAGGAAGCTTGTCCTGATCGCCGTTACTGCCCATGGACTCTTGTCCACCGTAAATAATGGGGCCTGTAGCGCCATCAAGTTCGGGTAGGGCAACCATCAATGTGGTTTCAATGGGCGATAATCCGCGGGTGCTGTCTTCCCACTCAGATAAAGACTGGAATTCGCTAGGGTGGGCCGCAATGTAGGGTACATCCATATCTTTCAATGCTGCGATGGCAGCTTTCGCATCGTTATAGGCAGGCCCGCCAACCAGTGAGAAACCGGTGAGTGAGATCATGCAATCAATGATTGGAAGATCATCCTTCTTGAAATAGGCTTCCATGGCTGGACGTCCGTCAAGACCACTGGCAAATGCCGGGATAACGCGCAGTCCACGTGATTCCAATGACTCGATAACGCAATCATAATGTCTGGCGTTATTGGCCAGTACATAAGAGCGAAGTAACAGAACGCCCACTGTGCCTACTGTGTTCTTGGCAACGGGTAAATCAGCCAGTGCGGACGAGATCTGTTGGCAGCCGGTAGTCGACGACTTCATCCGTGGGTGATACAGGCCATTCTCAGGGTATTCAATAGGCGGCTGTTCTTTAAGCAGCTTGCGATAATGTGCACGCTCACCGTCTGCATACTTTTGAATAAGCGTACGCACCATGCACGCTATGTTCTCTTCAGAACCTGCCAGCCAGCATTGCAGTGTTATGAAGTAGACGCGCAGATCCTGAGCCGTGCCTGGGATGTATTTCAGAATTTTGGGCAGTCGGCGTAGCGTTTTCATCTGCTTGGCGCCACTGCTTTTGCCTGGCTTGCTGGAGCCGCGCAATTTCTTGAGTAAAGCCATCGGCCCTTTAAGCTCGCCACCCATCGTCAGCTTACCCATGCGAGTCAGCTTGACAATTTCAGCACCAGACATCGCGCCCACCATGGCATCACAGTGCGGCGCACGCGCTTGTAGAGCAGGGAGAATGGTGTTGATGTGTGGTTCTAGAAACATCATGGTGGTCACCACGATGTCAGCTTTGGCGATAGCGTCGTTGCACACTGTTTGAGCAGCATCATCGTCACCCCAGTCACAAGCAGGATGCATGGTTAACGTCAGCCCGGGCATCTCGTTGCGTAATCGCGTCTGAGCCCGTTCTATCGTATTACCCAGATGACCATCAAGGGTAATGATTGCAACTCTAATCGGTGTGTTTTCAGCGTGCATAGTGTGCTTTTGCGTCATAGAGAGTGTCAATGGTGATGAGTGCATCACCACGCAATCGTGCAAAATTCTCGGTATTTCGTTTGGCCTTGCCTCGTACAAAAAATGGTATTTTCTTTAGTTCTTTCTGAGCGTCAGGATCCCAGTGGGACTCACCATCTGCAGCTACTGCAGCACCAGTTGCCGGCATTGCGTCGTGTTGAACAATTGCACCCGCGCTTAAACCCGCACTCTCGTGCTCAGCGACAGCGTCTGCCATCACTGGCTGTTCAGTCACTTCGGGAGCCGTAGGTTTTGAGGTCGAGCCACCTTCACTACCTTGCAGGTGCGATGGCGTAGCATCATCATTGAATTCAAAGTCATCGCGGAACATGTGTAATAAATGTTCTTC
Organism: Granulosicoccus sp.; assembly: GCA_023301795.1. Classification (GTDB taxonomy): domain Bacteria; phylum Pseudomonadota; class Gammaproteobacteria; order Granulosicoccales; family Granulosicoccaceae; genus Granulosicoccus. The sequence continues at coordinate 32,480 of JALZVU010000103.1, read as the reverse complement.
CAGACCCATCAGCAGAGGATGTACCCAAGTATCAAAAATGACATTTGCGCCTTCAAAGCCCATCTGCGGCGAATAGCGGGCAGGGACATCCTGCACATGAATTGGCGTGGATATTACAGCGCAGGGAAGGCCAAGACGTTTGGCAATATGGCGTTCCATCTGAGTACCCAGAACCAGTTCCGGATGCAGCTCTTCGATGTGTTTTTCCACTTCGAGATAGTCATCGCTGATCAAAGCGTCCAGACCAAATTCCTTGGCAACAGCGCGTACATCCTTGGCCATCTCACGACTGAAGGTGCCAAGACCAACAACGTTGAAGCCAAGCTCGTCGCGGGCGATGCGCGCGGCAGTGATGGCATGTGTGCCGTCACCAAAAACAAAAACGCGTTTACCGGTCAGATAATTTGAATCAACTGAACGGGAATACCAGGGTAGGCGACTCTGTTCCTTGTCCTTGATATCACCGGCATCAATACCTGTCAGCGCTTCGATCTCACTGATGAAAGCGAGTGTGGCGTTAACCCCGATAGGCACTGTCTTGATGGTGGGCTGCTTGAATGTTCGCTCAAGCCATGTGCACAAGGTGCGCGATGTTTCAGGATAAAGACTGATATTGAAATCAGCTTCCGGGATACGACGAAGATCATTTGTGGTGGCATCCAACGGGGCCACAACATTGACATCAACGCCGATGCTGTTAAGCAGTTTGCTTATCTCAACGATATCGTCGCGGCAGCGAAAGCCCAGGCTGGTGGGACCAAGCAAGTTCGCTGAAGGGCGGCGCGTACCTGAAGCATCAGAGGTAGTCTCGTCTTTCTGTGCAAGCTGTGTGGACTCGTGCGCAAGTACGTGCCGAACCAGATAATAGAAGGATTCGCTAGCGCCCCAGTTTTCCTTCTTTGAATAAGATGGCAGCTCTAAAGGGACAACCGGAACAGGGATTCCCATGCCATTGGCTAAAGAGCCTGGCTGGTCCTGAATAAGCTCTGCAGTACAAGACTCACCAACCATCAGTGCTTGAGGCTTGAAGCGCTCGTAGGCATCGCGAATGCTGTCTTTGAGCAAACCAGCAGTATCACCGCCCAGGTCACGCGCTTGAAACGTCGTGTAGGTAACAGGCGGACGGCGGTTGTTACGCTCAATCATCGTAAACAACAGATCCGCATAGGTATCACCCTGCGGAGCGTGCAGCACGTAGTGGACGTCTTTCATGGAGGTGGCCACGCGCATCGCACCAACGTGTGGGGGGCCTTCGTATGTCCAGAGACTCAGTTCCATGTCTTATACACTCAACTTTTGACGGCGGCTTAGTGGCCGGGCGAATAGTTCTGCCAGATCACCAGCCTGATCGAAGCCATGCACGGGTGAGAACACAAGCTCAATGCTCCACTTGGTGCTGAGTCCTTCACCTTCCAGAGGATTGGCGATACCCAGCCCACACACTGTGAGATCAGGTGCTTCGTTCCGAAGACGATCCAGCTGCTTGTCAACATCCTGGCCTTCAACGATGCGGGCATTTTCAGGCAGAACCTTCAGCTCTTCCGACATGGTCTTGCGGTCAAGGTAGGGCACACCTACTTCAAGAATCTGCATGCCACATTCCTCATGCATGAATCTGGCAAGTGGCAGTTCCAGCTGTGAATCAGGCATAAACCACAAGCGCTTGCCTTCCAGGACAGGTTTGTAGTGTTCAAGGGCCTTGCGGGCACGTGCGATAGGTGCCGCTGTGGCGGTATCGACATCAGCCCGGTCTACACCGACAGCATCAGCCGCAGCATAGAGCCATGCCTGTGTGCCGTTCACACCAAAGGGGAACAGCGCAGGCACATGGTTCGCGCCTTTTTCGATCATGGCGCGGCGCGTAGCGTTGAGAAACGGCTGAGCCAATATGAATTTTGTGTTCGGGCCGATGGCCGGAATTTGTGCCGCACGCCGAGGAGGGAAGTAGGCAACCTTGGTGGCAGCAACCCGAATGCCGGTGGAGTCGAACAGTCTGTCGAACTGATCTTCGACGATGTCAGGCAAAGCACCGATAACCATCAGTTGCTCTTCATCGGTATGCGGTGCCGCTTTGATCATCGCCTCAAGGCAGGCATCTTCGCCTTCAGTAAACGTTGTTTCTATGCCGCTACCGGAGTAATTCAAAACACGTACACGCCCTTGATGGGCTGTGCTCAAGCGCTCGGCTGCACGGCCCAGGTCAAGCTTGATAACCTCGGAAGGGCACGATCCCACCAGAAACAGCGTGGCAATGTCAGGACGGCGTTCCAGCAGGCGATGAACAATGCGATCCAGCTCTTCATTGGCGTCTGACAGTCCTGCCAGATCTTTCTCTTGCATGATGGCTGTGGCAAACCGGGGCTCAGAGAAAATCATGACCCCTGCGGCCGATTGCAGCAGATGGGCACATGTGCGACTACCGACGACCAGAAAAAACGCATCCTGCATTTTTCGATGTAACCAGACAATACCTGTGAGGCCGCAGAATACTTCGCGCTGCCCGTGTTCGACAGTGACGTTAATGTTTTGGAGAGCTGCAGACATCTTAGTGAGCCTCCGCCAGACGAGCGTGCCGCAGTTTTAATAAGAACTGCCCCGCATTAACCACATAAGTAGCGTAGGCGGCTACGGCAACCACTACCAGCAGGCTGCTACTGCCCAGACCTGTCAGGTACATGGCTAAGTAAAGAGTGTGGAGTGCAATAACCACCATGCTGACCATGTCTTCCCAGTAGAAAGCAGGTGCAAACAGGTATTGGCCGTAGACATCGTGTTCCCACAGCGCGCCGGTGTACATGATGGCGTATAGAAAGAGAGTCTTTATAACCACTGAGGCTGCAGCCACCTGGAACCCTTCGCCAGTCAATACATAACGGGTGAGGAGTGCGGCACTTATAAGAAACACGAGAAACTGGATAGGCGCCAGAATTCCCTGCACCAGCGTCCACGGCGATTGATTGCGTCGCTCCCGCTGGTCGGGGGTATACAGCGGCGTGTTGCCTGAGAGGGTGGAGCCAGATTTCATGCTTTATCGGACCGTCTGTTGTGTGTGGTTTGCATCTCGTAGCACCGAGTCTAAAACCACCAACACAAAGTGTCAACCTGAATGGACACTTTTGTACTGTCAATTAAAGCGGACATGTTTGCTACTTTAGGCGTATAGTCACTCGTAACGGCTGGTTTACAGCTGTGTACAAATCCCGGCACTGTGCGTAAACTTCGTCCGAAAGGTTTATGAGACAGAGCTCAGGCATGGCAACACACCCAGGAGACCCAAAGGTGGGAGCTGAGCATCAAGCTGAAGTTATTCTGAATGAGAAGGGGCGCACTAATGATGCGATTGTCCCTCCCACTCAGATAGAGCTTTTACTCAAAACGGTTGAATCCGAGCTCATTCCGCGTTTGTTTGTAAACCACATGATGGATGTGCCAGCCACATCCCCACTGGTTGAACACCGTTCCACAGTCCCCGAGCCGGGCGAGTGGAGTAATGATGAGCGCGTAGCTGAATTCGCAGCCATGTGCATCGCCAACGATCCCTCCACGTTGGACCAACACGTTACTGATTTACTGGCACAGGGTGTGTCGCTGGAATCCATCTTTCTGTACCTACTGGCGCCTGTTGCAAGGCATCTAGGCGACCGCTGGACGGATGATGAGTTAAGTTTTGTCGATGTTCATCTCGGGTTATGCAGGTTGCATCAGCTTATCTGCGAGTGTGAGGCCATCGGCTATCGATCGGAGAATGTGTCTCTTCCCGGAGAGTCTATCCTCCTGACGTGCGCACCGGGTGAAAATCACACCTTTGGTGTCACTATGGTCGCTGATTTTTTTCGGCGTTACGGCTGGCAGGTCAGTAATTTGTGTGGCCTGGATACAGATTTTCTTATTGCACGGCTCGCTTCTACCCACTACTCCGCTGTGGGCTTTTCCCTGCACAACGAATACAACTATCAGGCTCTGTCTGATCTTATCAAGCAAGTTAAAGATGAATCAATCAATAAAGACTTGGTAATCATGGTGGGAGGCGATTTCTTCATTCGCAATCCCAGCAAAGTTGAAGTTGTTGGTGCTGATATTTTTGCAACTGATGGTCGACAAGCAGTACTTAAGGCATCAGAGGCAAGTAAAAAAAGGGGCAGGCCTGTATTATGAAGTTTCTCTGTCATCGCGATGTGCCCAAATGCAATCCAATCAACGTACGACCTCCTCACAGTCGAGTACATCGACTGGGGCTTACGTGCCAGTGAATGTGAATAGCTTCCAAGCACCTGAGAATCTTGGCACGATTAACGGCCAGACAGCCGCATCCCTACTAGGGGCTGCAGCCGATATCGCCTTGGTGATTGATAAGCGCGGCGTTATTCGCGACATATCTGTCAGCAGTGACGAGCTCGCTAGCAAGAACACGCAGCGATGGATCGGCAAAAAGTGGGCTGATACCGTCAGTATTGACAGCCAGCAAAAAGTGGCAGATCTACTCTCCATTGAAGGCGAGGGCGCGTCCCGACAACGCCAGATCAATCAGCGCACCGAAGAAGGTGAAAATTTACTGGTGCTCTACAGCACGGTAAGTCTGGATGATAAAGGTAACCGTGTTGCCATCGGCAAAGACCTCAGCTCGCTGACGCGCATGCAGCAGCGACTGATCAATGTGCAGCAATCGATGGAGCGTGATTACTCACAGCTACGCCAGTTTGAAACCCGCTACCGTTTGCTATTCAGAACCGCAGGGGACGCCATCATTATTACCGAGGCTGACACCTTCAAGGTCATGGAAGCCAACCCCACGGCCTGTACGTTGCTGGGTTCGCCTGAGCGAAAAATTGTTGGTAGCAACCTGCTTCGCTGGTTTGACAAGAAAGCCAAACAAAACGTTGAAGATGCCCTGGCGTCTGTTCGAATGAATGGCCGCAATGTCAGTTTGACACTTGAACTTGAGGGGATGGATGACGCGCTTTTGGTCAATCTTGCTCTGTTCAAAACCAATAGTCAGACCCATGTACTTGTTCGGTTGGAGAAAAAAGCCAACGATACCGAGGCCATGTCACAATCTGAGCAAACAGCAAGGCTGCTCGCACTGGTCGAAAATGCGCCCGATGCACTAGTGGTAACCGATGCTCGCGGTAAAGTGCTTACTGTGAACACCGAATTCCTCGACCTGTCTCAGCTTGCAGGCGCTGAGCTTGCTCAAGGCCAGGATTTATCCAGTTGGTTAGGCCAGGGTGGCATCGATTTTCAGATCATCATGTCCAGTTTGCGTGAGCATGGCTCCATCAGACTCTATAACACTCAAATGAGAGGGGAGTTTGGATCTATCTGTGATGTCGAAGTTTCTGCAGCATCGGTCAGTGACGGTAGTCTGGATTGCATCGGCTTCTCTATTCGCAACACCAGCCGACGTATTGCTGCAAACGATGAGAGTTCGGCGCTTGCGCCTAAATCCATCGATCAGCTAACCCAGTTGGTGGGACGTGTACCACTAAAAGATCTGGTACGTGAATCAACAGAGCTCATTGAGCAGCTCTGCATCCAGTCAGCACTCAAGCTGACGAACAACAACCGGGCATCTGCTGCCGAAATGTTGGGTCTCAGTCGCCAATCTCTGTACGTAAAACTGCGACGCTACGCTCTGGATGACGAAAACGGGTCCAGCGAATAGGCAGCTTTGCGAAAATAAACTGTCCTGCTACCGGGCAGTGCTGTAGAAAAGGCTGGAGAGTGGTAACACCTCTCCGGCCTTTTTTGTGCCCACAATCGGGACACGCGCGTTAGTTGTGTTTCATAAAAGTCATATTCATCAATAGATTGTCAGTTAAACAACGATACGGTCATATTTTACTTGACACACACATGTGTCAAGTTTAATTTACACATATGGATGTTAGTGACTCTCAACTACCCAAGGTGACTTTCCCGTCACCTTCAGCGGTCTTGGAACTATTCAAGCCGATCACCTGGTTTCCGCCCATGTGGGCTTTTGCCTGTGGCGTTGTGTCATCAGGCATGTCCGTGTCAGAACATTGGGTGACACTGCTTCTGGGTGTGCTGTTAACCGGGCCTCTGGTTTGCGCCACGAGTCAGGCTGTGAACGACTGGTTTGATCGTCATGTTGATGCTATCAACGAGCCCAACCGACCTATCCCCAGCGGCCGTGTGCCGGGTAGATGGGGCCTGTACATTGGCATTATCTGGTCAATAGTCTCGCTAATTGTCGCCAGTATTTTAGGCTCAACGGTGTTGCTTGCAGCCATTGTTGGGTTGGCGCTAGCGTGGGCTTATAGCGCACCGCCGTTCAGACTCAAGCAGAACGCATGGTACGGCTCGGCCGCTTGCGGTGCGTGTTACGAGGGGCTTCCCTGGATTACCGGGGCCGCTGTCATGTTGGCAGGCTCGGTTCCGGACGCCAGAATTTTTCTCATCGCCTTTCTGTATAGCGTAGGTGCTCACGGCATCATGACGCTCAACGATTTCAAGGCCGTGGAGGGTGATACAGCGCTAGGGCTTAAATCCTTGCCAGTCATGATGGGCAGCGACAAGGCTGCGCGCTTTGCCTGTCTGGTAATGGCATTGCCACAACTCGTCGTCCTGGGCTGCCTTGTTTTTTGGCAACAGCCCATCGCTGCCGCTGTGGTCACCATCGTGATTGTTTTGCAGCTGGTCTGCATGCGCCGGTTTATCACTGACCCTTTGAAGTATGCGCCTTGGTATAACGCCACCGGTGTCACGCTCTACGTGCTGGGCATGATGGCTACTGCTGTGGCTTTGCGAAGTGTGGCGGTTTGAGCATGAATCCCAGTAACGAGGTACAGCAATGAACAGCTACATTGGTTGGTTCGGTATTTTTCGTCTTGGCCTGGTGCAGACCTCGCTGGGTGCCATCGTGGTTCTGACTACCTCTACGATCAACCGCATCATGGTGGTGGAGCTTGCGTTGCCCGCACTGCTTCCAGGATTGCTGGTGGGCCTACATTACGCCATTCAGATTACGCGTCCGCGCATGGGCTACGGTTCAGACACGGGTGGCAGGCGCACACCCTGGATCGTGGGCGGCATGTTGGTACTAGGTCTCGGTGGCTTTCTGGCAGCGCTGTCTACATCCATGATCACAGCTACGCCGATTGCGGGCATAGCCTTGGCAGTCTTTGCCTTTTTGCTGGTCGGTCTTGGGGTTGGTGCGGCAGGCACATCCTTACTGGTGTTGTTGGCCAAATCCGTGGCACCACGCTATCGCGGTGCTGCCGCCAGTACCGTCTGGGTAATGATGATTCTGGGTTTTATTGTCACAGCCGTGGTCGCTGGTAAGCAACTTGACCCTTTTACATTCGAGCGACTGTTAATGGTGACTGGCAGCGTTTCCGTTATCGCTTTTGTGGTCACATGCATAGCCGTTGCGGGTATGGAGCCTCGTTCATCCGCTGCGCTCACAAAGGATGCTCAGACTACGGCCTCAAACAAGGAACAAAAAGCGCGTGAAGCTGCCGTGGCTGATGCGGGATTCATGGCATCGGTAAAAGCTGTCTGGTCAGAGCCCGATTCCCGACGATTCAGTGTGTTCGTGTTTGTATCCATGCTGGCCTACAGTGCTCAGGATCTGATTCTCGAACCTTTTGCCGGCACGGTGTTCGGCATGACCCCGGGTGAATCCACCCAACTATCCGGTACCCAGCACGGTGGCGTTCTCGCTGGCATGTTGCTGGTTGCCTTCTGTACCAGTGTTATCGGCGGGCGGTTTTTTGGATCCCTGCGTCGCTGGACCATCGTTGGTTGTACTGCCTCAGCTTTCGCGCTTATCGCCTTGGCGGTTGGTGCTCAGATGGGTCTTGGATTTCCGCTCCAGATCGTCGTTTTTGCTTTGGGTCTGGCGAATGGCGCCTTTGCGGTTGCTGCCATCGGTTCGATGATGGATCTGATGAATCGTGGGGCAGGCCAGCGTGAGGGTGTGCGTATGGGTCTGTGGGGCGCTGCTCAGGCCATTGCGTTCGGACTGGGCGGAATCGGCGCCACCTTTGCCGTTGATGTCAGTCGTGCTGCGTTCGGGAGTGCATCCTCAGCGTACGCTTTTGTATTTGTATCGCAGGCCCTGTTGTTTTTCTGGGCTGCCAGGCTTGCCGCGGGTGTTTACCAGCCGGTGCAGGCAGAAACTACGGGTCAGTTTTCTCCTGGCCGTATCGCGTTGGAGATGGAACAATGAACCACAAAATGTATGATTGTGTAGTCGTTGGCGGTGGTCCCGCTGGCGCTACTGCGGCGAAGAACCTTGCTGAACGGGGACTTAGCGTCATGTTGCTGGACAGGGCAGGTCGTATCAAGCCTTGCGGTGGCGCGGTGCCGCCGCAGATGCTCAGAGACTTTGAAGTGCCTAGAGACGTGCTGGAAGCTGAAGTCACTTCTGCCCGTATGGTTTCGCCCAAAAACAATGCGGTGGATATGCCTATCGAGATTGGTTACGTCGGTATGGTCGATCGCGGTACCTTCGATGAGTGGCTGAGAGCACGTGCCGAAAAATCCGGTGCAGTGCGTCAGGACGGCACGTTCGTCTCGTTGGGTCTGTCAGACGGTGACACTCGTGAAGTCACGTTTAATCCGGGCAAGAAAGGCCAGACGGTCGAACCTGTTACTGTGAAAGCCCGCTACATCATCGGGGCAGACGGCGCCAAGTCAAAAATCGGGCGTGCAGCCATAAAAGGTGCTGAAAAGTTGCAAAGTGTTTTTGCGTATCACGAGATTATCGAAGCGCCAAATGCATCAGCTCCCATAAATTATTCAGAAGACTTCAACCCTGCCCTTGAGGCTGACCCGCTACGCTGCGATGTGGTTTACAACGGCAAATTATCCCCCGATTTCTACAGCTGGATTTTCCCGCACGGCAAAACCATCAGCGTAGGCACCGGCACCGCGGTACAAGGTTTTGGCATTCGTGAAGCGGTTACCCAATTGCGCAAGCAAAGCGGTCTGGACAAGGCTCGTACCATCAGAACCGAAGGTGCGCCCATTCCTATGAAACCTCTGAAAATCTGGGATGACGGCAAGCATGTTGTGTTGGCGGGCGATGCCGCAGGTGTTGTGGCCCCATCCTCTGGCGAAGGGATCTTCTACGCCATGACCTGTGGCGATATGGTGGCGGATACTGTTGCAAAGGCGATTGAAACAAATAATCCGGCCTGCCTGAAGCTTGCACGCAAGACGTTTTTGAAAAAACACGGCAAGGTATTTTGGGTGCTAGGCATCATGCAACGCTTCTGGTACCACAGCGACAAGCGCCGCGAGCGTTTTGTCACCATGTGTGCTGACGCCGATGTGCAGCGACTCACCTGGGAATCCTATTTGAACAAGAAGCTGGTCAGACGCGATCCGATGGCACACTTGCGCATCTTCGTCAAAGACGTGGGGCATCTGTTGGGCATTACATCTGAAAGCGGCAAGACAACCACTAAGCCGACACAACCGTAGAATCCTTATACTGCGGCTAGCTTGCCAGGCAGCTTTTGCGCTTGCTGCGGTGCATTGTGTGAAAATCTGACAGTATTAATACAGGGCTGGCGTTAAGCCGCTCTGTATGCTTCACTATCGGGCTTTCGCGTATCGCGGACACACTGGCAGTGTTTGCCCAGGCGTCCGATACGACCAATGTATGGGGACAGTCATGTGGATTTCTTACGCAGTCATTTCGGTGGCGCTGCTGGTAGTGGGGGGTATTGGTGGCAAAGCGACTGATATTGGTCCTTGGTACCGGAATCTTGTCAAACCTTCCTGGAACCCACCCGATTGGGCATTCCCGGTCGTCTGGACCACCATATATCTGTTTATCATCGCAGCGGTCGGTGGTGCCTGGAACGCCGCTGAGCCGGGTGCTCGAGGGTTCATTGTCTGGTTGGTGGGTATCAACCTGGTACTGAATCTTCTGTGGAGCATTATTTTCTTCAGCATGCGCAAGCTGGTATTCGCGCTGATTGAGGTGTTCTTTTTGTGGCTGTCAATCATCGCCATGATGATTGGGCTTGGCGCGGTGGACTCTTTGTATGTTTGGCTGCTATCACCTTATCTGGTGTGGGTCAGCGTTGCGATGTTCCTGAATCTGACCATCGTGCGCCTCAATCCGGATGCTGCGACAGCGTAATTACCTGCAGTATCTGGCGTCAATGCTTCTGCGTTGCGCCGTTTTATCTCGACTTTACCATCGCCCTATAATGAGAATAACCAGAATAATGCTGGCAAGGCATGTATGTTTTGACAGCGATACACTCTTTAAGTCAACCACACAGAGGAGCTTTTTGTGCTAATCGGAGTCCCAACAGAAACGTTTGCGGGGGAGAAGCGTGTCGCCATGACACCGGAAACCGCAACGCATATCCAGAAAATGGGTCACACGCTGTGTGTCCAGGCCGGTGCCGGCCGTGCATCCAATATTGCTGACGATCTCTATCGTGATGCCGGTGTCGAAGTACTGGACACAGCGGTAGCTGTGTACCAGAAAGCCGACATTATCCTGAAGGTTCGTGCGCCGGACCCGTCGTCTTCCGTCGGTGACGAAGTTGCCATGCTCAAGGCAGGCACCATTCTTATCAGCTTTATCTGGCCAGCCCAGAACGAAGATCTGATGAAAGCGCTCAGTGGTCAAAAAGTAACCGCCATGGCAATGGATTCTGTTCCGCGTATCTCGCGTGCCCAGAAACTGGATGCCTTGAGCTCCATGGCCAACATTGGTGGCTATCGAGCTGTGGTAGAGGCTGCTAATCAGTTCGGTCGCTTCTTCACAGGACAAATCACAGCAGCCGGAAAAGTGCCGCCTGCCAAAGTGCTGGTTATTGGTGCAGGTGTTGCTGGTCTTGCGGCTATTGGCGCAGCGCGTGGTATGGGTGCAATGGTTCGCGCTTTTGATACTCGCCCGGAAGCTGCCGAGCAGGTAGAAAGTATGGGTGCTGACTTTCTGATGCTTGATTTCAAAGAGGACGAAGACGGTGCTGGAGAGGGCGGTTACGCCAAAGTCATGAGTAAGGAATTCATTGACGCTGAAATGGCCTTGTTCAGAGAGCAGGCAAAAGAGGTCGATATCATTATTACCACGGCCCTGATTCCGGGCCGTGATGCTCCCGAGCTAATCACCACCGACATGGTTGAGTCGATGAAGCCCGGTAGTGTTATCGTCGATCTGGCAGCAGAGCGTGGTGGAAACTGCAAGCTTACTGTTCCTAATGAGGTGACCAAGCACGGCGAAGTCACGCTCATCGGCTATACCGATTTGCCCAGTCGTATGGCGGCGCAGTCCAGCCAACTCTACGGTACTAACTTGCGGCACTTGCTGGCTGATTTGACGCCTGAAAAAGACGGTAAGGTTAACGTTAATATGGACGACGAAGTCATTCGTGGCGCCACTGTTGTCAACGCCGGTGAAATCACCTGGCCACCACCAGCACCCAAGCTATCTGCTGCTCCAAAAGCGGCACCCAAGCCTGTAGCTGCTGCACCGGTTGAGCCTGTGAAAACCGGCGGACTTGGCGGTACAGCAATAGCCGCTATTGTTGGCGTGGTTGCCATTCTTGCTGTCGGTAGCGTTGCCCCGGCAGATTTCATGAGTCACTTTACGGTGTTTGTGCTGGCGTGTTTTGTAGGCTATCAAGTGGTCTGGAGCGTCACACCGGCGCTGCACACGCCGTTGATGAGTGTCACCAACGCTATCAGTGGCATCATCGTGGTAGGCGCATTGCTGCAGGTGTCTTCCGGGTCGGGGCTTGTAGTGTTTCTTGCAGCCTTTGCCACACTCATTGCCAGCATTAACATTGCCGGTGGTTTTCTAGTGACTCAGCGTATGCTGAAGATGTTCAGGAAATAAGAATAATGAATGAAGGAATGATTACATCGGCGTACATCATCGCCGCTATTCTTTTTATCCTGAGCTTGTCGGGATTATCGAAGCAGGAAACCGCAGGGCGAGGGAACCAGTTTGGTATCGCAGGTATGGCTATCGCCGTTCTTGCCACCATAATGAACAGCGACGTTAACGCCTACGGCGTGTTGCTGGTGACTATCGGTGTCGGTGGTGGAATAGGCGCCTACCTGGCGCGACGGGTAGAGATGACCCAAATGCCTGAGCTAGTGGCAATCCTTCACAGCTTCGTTGGTCTGGCTGCTGTCTTGGTTGGTTTTGCAACCTACCTTGATCCAGAATCCAATTATGTGGGCACTGAAAGGACAATCCACGATGTAGAAATCTATCTGGGCGTCCTAATCGGTGCACTGACCTTCACAGGCTCTGTTATCGCTTTCGGCAAACTCAGTGGCAAGGTGACCAGTAAGGCTTTGATTTTGCCTGGACGCCATATGCTGAACATCGGTATTGGTGTTGCGTGCGCCATCCTGCTAGTGCTGTTCCTGGGCACTGCACCAGAAGGCGCTGCAGCAGCTGATGCCAGTATTGGCAAAGGCGCGGGAACCTTCATCCTCATTCTCATGACGTTGCTTGCTTTCGCATTTGGTGTTCACATGGTCATGGCTATCGGTGGCGCTGATATGCCAGTGGTTATCTCGATGCTCAACAGCTACTCAGGCTGGGCGGCTGCGGCCACAGGCTTCATGCTGTCCAACGACCTGCTGATTATAGTCGGTGCCTTGGTTGGCTCCAGTGGTGCCATCCTCAGCTACATCATGTGTCGGGCTATGAACCGCAAGTTCTTCAGCGTCATCATGGGCGGCTGGGGTGATGCACCTAAAGGTCCAGCGGTTGAGGGCGAGGAAGAGCAGGGTGAGGCTGTTGCCATCAATGCTGATGAGGTAGCTCAGCTATGTAAGGACGCTGAATCTGTTGTTATCGTGCCGGGTTACGGCATGGCGGTAGCGCACGCACAGCATCCGGTGTCTGAACTCACCCAAAAGCTGAAAGCTGCTGGTATCAATGTACGCTTTGCTATCCACCCGGTTGCCGGACGGATGCCAGGACACATGAACGTACTGCTGGCAGAAGCCAACGTGCCGTATGATCTGGTCCTGGAGATGGACGAAATCAATGAAGATTTGTCCAGCACTGATGTCGTCATCGTCATCGGCGCTAACGATATCGTAAACCCTGCGGCTCTGGAAAATCCAAACAGTCCGATTGCCGGAATGCCGGTATTGGAAGTCTGGAACGCAAAGCAGGTCATCGTGTCAAAGCGCTCAATGGCTACAGGCTACGCCGGTGTAGAAAATCCACTGTTCTTCCGCGAAAACACGCGCATGCTGTTTGGTGATGCGAAAGAAAGCGTGAACGGCATACTGGCTAATCTGTAAGTTCTATTGCCTGCTTTGACAGAGGCACTTCAACCAGTTCGGGCCTCGTGAAAACGAGGTCCGGGCAGTTGACTCAACTGGCCATCACGTGAATCCCGTGATAATGAACGTTGATCTTCAACGCGCTCCCTTGCACGATGCCTTCCGCCTGTGCAATGTGCATAGGCAACTTGAAACGAAGAGATTTAGGCACCTTTTCCAGATGCAGGCGAATAAACACTTCATCGCCCAACAGCACCGATTCTTGCACTGTGCCATTCAGAGTAAACAAGCCGGCAGAATTATTGTATGCAGTCGCTGTTGATGGTTCTGATACAACGACCTGAATAGCCGACGACGAAATCAGCAAACTGGCCTGATCACCAACACGGGCGTCAGTCAGTTTGGGACCTGCGAATGAATCCAGATCGCCCAGTTTATAGAGGGTATGTTCGTGCTCTTGGGCTGTGACCACGATATTGAACAGATTCTGATGGCCCACCAGTCGCGCAATTTCGCGCGTTAACGGACGGTTGATGACATCGGCCACCGCTCCCTGGTGAAGACTGATGCCCTTGTGCATCAGACACAATGTATCGGCAAGCAGTTGTACTTCCGTCAGATCATGTGTCACCAGAATAATGGGCAGCTCCAGCGTGTGTCTTAATGCTGCCAGTTCGGAATAGAGTTTGCGGCGTGTCTGCTGATCAACCGCTGAAAAAGGTTCGTCCAGTAATAGCACCCGTGGCTCACGGGCCAGAGCTCGTGCCAGTGCGACGCGCTGTTTTTGGCCACCAGACAGGGCGTGTGGCATACGATGTTCCAGGCCTGTCATGTTCGTGCGCTCAAGTAGCACCATGGCCTTCTTTACACGTTCTTTGCGCGAGGTACCGGGGGTTGCCAGAACCACGTTGTCCAGCGCACTCTTGTGAGGGAACAAGGCATATTCCTGAAAAACCAGTCCTACCTTGCGTTGTTGTGTCTGTACACGGTGCCCGGATGCCGCGTCATCCCATGTTTCACCGGCACACTGGATACTGGCCTGATCGGCACGATGCAATCCTGCGATACAACGCAATACCGTGCTTTTGCCACTGCCGGAAGGTCCAACCAGTGCTAGTAGTTCGCCTTTGCCGCACTGAAGTGTTGCGCTAATGCGCACAGGTTTTTGCTGGGAGATTTGTACCTGTAAGTCGCCAGAGTTCTGCGCCAAGCTGGGCAATAGAGTGCTCATCGCTCAATCGCCTTCATGGGATCAGCACGTCTGTTTCCCGGATTGGAGCGAACCACAGCCAGTGCTATGAATGAGAACACCAACAGTGAAAGACTGTATAAACCTGCAGTCTTCATATCAAAGCTCTGCACGCTGTCATAGATAGCGATGGACAGTGTGCGAGTGCTGCCCTGAATGTTGCCGCCCACCATCAACACCACACCAAACTCACCTAGCGTATGTGCAAATACGAGGGTGGCGCTGGCGAGTATTCCTTGCCAGGTCAGTGGTAGTTCGATGTGCCACCATGTTTTAAGCGGTGACAAGCCACTCACCCAGGCCGCTTCACGCAGCTCGTTGGGCAAATTGCTGAAGGCCAGTTGAATGGGCTGGATAGCAAACGGCAAGTTAACCACAACCGAGGCAATAACGAGTCCGGGGAACGTGAACACCAGTGAATGACCCAAGAGCTGTGTGATGATACTGCCACTGACAGTTTGCGGGCTGAAGATCAACAGCAAGTAGTAACCCACAACGGTGGGTGGAAGCACCAACGGGAGCATCACAAGAGATTCGATCCAGACCTTGCCGCGCACCGTTGTGAATGCCAACCAACGGCCTACAATCAACCCTACGGGAAGTAGTATCAGCGTGGTCCACAAGGCTAGTTTGAAGGATACGAAAAGGGCACTCATCGTTATCGACCTGGAATACCGAGCCCTGAGGCTCTCAGCAGTGCTTGCGCCGCGTCACTGAGCATCCACTCGAGCAGTGCCTGCGCATCGGCATCAGCCGTTCTAAGGCTAACAATAGTGTGCTCCACCAATGTGTAGCTGTTAGCGGGCAACACCACGGACTCGATACCCTCACGGTAAGCATAAACGAGGGACTGCGGCACGAGCGCTACATCAACCGCACCGCTTTGCACAAACTGCAGCGTCTGGGCAGCATTTTCAGCAGCTAACAGTTGGCTTTCAGGAACGGGCCATATTCCAGCCGATACCAGCACTTCCCTGGCTGCGCGTCCGTAGGGGGCATGTACCGGATTGGGAATGGCGATACGCAGCGCTGATTCTGAATTTTGTAAGGCAGTTGCCACGCTCTCTAAAGACAGATGTTCGCTCAGTGAGCTACCAATGGGCACAACCAATTGTAGTTCCCCGGTAGCGTACACTTGTGCATTCGACGTTAACAATGCCTCTGGTAATCGCTCAATACTCTGACGATCAGCGGACAAAAACAGCTCGAACGGCGCGCCGTTCATAATCTGTGTGCTGAGAAGCCCAGAGGAGGCGAAACTGACGCGAGGAGTGGGATTGCCTGTGCCAGCCGTGTATTGCTCCATGAGCTGTGGCCAGATACTACGCAAACTAGAGGCGGCTGCTACCAGAGGTCCGGAATCGCTGCGTGCCTGTAGGCTTACACAGAGCAGCATTACTAATATAATGACACCTGCCACACGCCTCAAAACATGCTGTTGGGGGCGCTTTTGTATTCCTACCTTGACTCTCATCACATGCAAAAAAACACTGGTCTGAAACGGCTGCGGTTGTCAGGAGTTTACGCGGTAAAGGGCCTTGTTGCTGCAGCAAAGTTTGAGGCAGCTTTCCGGCAGGAGCTGCTTATGGCCGTAATCTTCATACCCGTCGCGTTCACATTGGATCTGGAACGCGTTGAGCGTGTCGTATTAGTGCTGGTAACGGTATTGGTCCTGTTGGTTGAGCTCCTTAACAGTGCCGTTGAAGCCGTTGTAGATCGTATCGGTCCAGAATTTCACGAGTTGTCCGGACGAGCCAAGGACATCGGGGCTGGTGCGGTGCTCATCGCTCTGCTGCTATGGGTATACGTCTGGGCTGACATCGTAGTGTTTGGACTCTGGCTGAAGTAGCTTCATGCAAAGTTTCAGCGACTCACTACGCGAAGCATTGACTCTGGTGCTGGAATTCGACGGTGCGCTACGCGAAATCATTGTGTTGTCGTTGCAAGTGAGCTTATCGGCTGTGCTCATTGGTGCCTTGATTGGCATGCCTTTAGGCGCTTGGTTGGCGGTGACAAAGTCCAGAATGCGCGGTGTGCTAATCGCGCTCACCAGCACCTTGATGGGATTGCCACCGGTGGTTGTCGGGCTGGTGGTGTACTTGCTATTGTCAAACGCAGGCGCCTTGGGTCCACTTCAGCTGCTGTATACCCCCACAGCCATGATCATTGCCCAAAGCATTCTGGTCACCCCCATACTCATTGCGCTCACGCGTGAGACGTTGACGGGTTTGAATGATGAGTACGAGGATCAGCTCAGTTTGTTAGGTGTCGGTACTGCTGGACGGCTGACAACATTGCTCTGGGAGGGCCGCCACGGTTTGTTAACCGCCTTTCTGGCAGGCTTTGGTCGCGCAATTGCCGAAGTTGGGGCTGTTATCATCGTCGGTGGAAACATCAATCACGTAACGCGCGTGATGACCACAGCAATCGCGCTGGAGACCTCAAAAGGCAATCTGGCGCTGGCGCTGGGTTTAGGCATTGTGCTGGTCGGCATAGCGCTGATCGTAAACACACTGGTACTCACCTTGGGTGCCTCGGTTCGTGCTCGATCAACCGCCTCGTCTATGAGCTGAGTTCAGGCTGTAACCAACCTTCGTGAATACTTCCTCTACAAAAAACAACTCGCCATCGCAGGTTTGTCCTGTCAGCGTGCACGATCTGCATCTGAGCCGAGCGGGGCGAGAGCTGTTGTCTGTTAAGGAGCTGCAATTAGGCCTGCCCGATATGCCCGCCTGTTGCACCGTGATCGTAGGCCCGAATGGCGCTGGCAAATCGGTACTGGTTCGCACGCTGTGCAATTTGCTCAAGCCTGACAACGGCTGTGTTGAGTGGGCGGGACAGCGACCCGATAAAACGCGTCGCCACCGTGTTGGCCTGATGTTGCAAAAACCGGTGCTGCTGCGTCGCAGCGCTCAGGCTAACCTGACATATGCCTTGCGCCAGTGCGGACACACTCGGCGCGAGAGTAGACGTATCAGCTTAATCGCCCTTGAACAAGCAGGGCTTACTCAGATTGCGCGTGTACAGGCCCATCGCTTATCCGGCGGTGAGCAACAGCGACTCGTCCTGGCGCGCGCACTCCTGCTAAACCCTGACATCCTGTTTCTCGACGAACCCACTGCCAACGTCGACGCCGCTTCAACGCTTGTTATTGAGCAGCAACTACGAACAGCCGTAACGGCTGGGCTTAACGTTGTGTTGATCAGTCATGATCAGGGGCAGGTCAAGCGCATGGCCGATCGTGTGCTGTTGATGCACCAGGGCCGTATTCTGGAACACACTAATCGGCAGACATTTTTCAATAATCCGTCGCATCCGCTCACGCAGCGTTGGATAAACGGGGAATTGCTTGTCTAACGGCGGCTGCATAAGGCAATATCCACCCTTCTACGCACTATTTACTTTGGGAAACACAACATGGCCGGCGACTTTGGCACTCGATTTTTGCCGCAGATGGCAATCACTCATTACGATGGCGGCTGGAGCAAGGAGACTATGGTACCCAGTGATGCGCTGACGCTGCATCCGGGGGCACACGTGCTTCACTATGCGAGTACCTGTTTTGAGGGTTTGAAGGCCTTCCGGCAGCAAGACGGTGGCGTGGCCATCTTTCGTATGGACAAGAACATTGCGCGATTTGCTCAAAGCAGTGCGTTGCTGTTTCTGCCTGAGATCGATACTGAGCAAACCGGTAGGATGATTACCAGCAGTGTTGCTCTGTACCGTGATGAGGTACCCGGACAGCCAGCATCGCTATACATTCGGCCAACGCATATCGGTACCGAAGCCGCCATTGGTAAAGCGGCAGCACCTTCACTTACAGCTTCTCAATACATTCTCTTGTCACCCGTAGGTGATTATTTTGAAGGTGGAGAGGCCAGCCTGCGACTGCTTCTGGACGAAGAGGGCGTGCGTTGCGGTCCGGACCACGGCATGGTGAAAGGTGGCGGCAACTACGCAAGTGCACTCAAGCATATTCAACGTGCGGCCAAGGATTACAACGCCAATCAAGTGCTTTTTTGCCCTGGCGGTGACGTGCAGGAAACCGGCGCTGCCAATTTCATTCTGGTGGACGGCGATGAAATCATCACCAAGTCGCTGGATGAATCATTCCTGCATGGAGTCACTCGCGAATCGCTCCTCACACTGGCGCGTGAAAAGGGTATGAATGTTCAGGAAAGAGAGCTGAGCGTGGCCGAGCTTATCGAGCGAGCGGCCAAACCCGAGTGCGAGGCGGGCTTGTCAGGCACTGCCGCGGTGTTGGCAGCGGTCGGCACTCTGATTCACGGCGGACGAGAATATACAGTGGGCACGGGTAAAGCAGGTCCCAGAATACGTCAGATGCGTGATGAACTGAATGCTATTCAGTGGGGCCAGGCTGAGGATCGCCATGGTTGGCTTACCCGCGTTTAACCCTGTTCCAGACGCTCTCAAATCTGCTCGTGTAAACTTGCGCGATGAATATAAAATTTCCCTGGTGGGCAGTGGCGGCAATGGCGATTATCGTCGGCGCGTCCAATTATCTTGTACAGATACCGATAAACGATTGGCTTACGTGGGGCGCTCTCACCTATCCACTTGCTTTTTTGATCAACGATCTGGTTAATCGCTTTTACGGTGCCAGCATGGCCAGAAAAGTGGTTTATGTCGGTTTCGCTGTGGGTGTTGCCTTGTCTTTGTCAGTCGAAACCATCGATACGCGCATCTCCATTGCATCCGGTACGGCTTTCCTCATTGCACAATTATTAGACGTCTCCATTTTCGACAAGTTTCGTCAGTCAAGCTGGTGGATAGCGCCGAGTATCTCATCCGCTATCAGCACCATTGTGGACACTTTCCTGTTTTTCGGTATTGCCTTTGCCGGTACCCAAGTTCCATGGGTGCAATTGGCTATCGGCGATTTAGGCGTCAAATGGGCAATGGCAGTTCTGTCCATCATCGTCTACGGACTCATTGCCCGCCGTGCTGCTACATTGCAGGCGCAACACTAGGTGCTTCGCCTTCGAAGGAATGAATGAGTCCGCGTTGCTGGGCCTCTCGCACACAAGAGGTCCGGTTCTTCACATTCAGCAGTTTGAATAATTGCGATGTGTGGTATTTCACGGTCGCTTCAGATATCCCGACTATCTGCGATATTTGCTTGTTGGAATTTCCATCAGCCATCAGTTGCAATACCTGAAGCTGTTTTTGTCCAGGTCTGAGTCCATTGGCATTCTGACCCAAGGCAGGTTTACGTTCACCGTTGCGAAGCTGTAGATCAAACGCTGTAAAGCGCTCTGGAAAAAATCTGCCACCTGCCAGCACATGTTTCAGTCCCGATATCATTTCGGCACCTGGCAATGTCTTGGGAATAAAACCCGAGGCCCCATGCTCCATGGCGGTGCGAATAAACTTGTCATCGTCTGAGCCACTGATAACCACGACTGGTAGTCGTTTTCCGCGATTGCGCAGTCCCACCAATAAACCAATGCCATCGATTCCCGGCATGAACAGATCGGTTAACACCAGCTCAAAGCGCTTACCGGCATCGACGATCGATAAGGCATGTTGTGTCGAATAGCATGCCGTTATGTTTATCGCAGGGTCGATTTCCGCCAGCATGACCTTCATGGCATCAGCGACAAGACGGTGGTCTTCAACCATGAGAATATTCATTTACAGCTCCGAGGGTACAAGCAAAGATCGCCTTCGAACATCGTTTGATGTGCATTCGGCAAGGTTGCCATACTTTCACGCACGCAGCTTCTGGAGTCAATTACCTGAATGGATAGTCAGGGGTGTTCAGGTGTCAAAAAATAGACGGATGTGAAGTCAACAGTCGACTAAAAGCCAAACTGACACACCATCAATCACTTTGTGTCCTGAGCCCCACTCTCAGTGGGCAGAATCGACGCTACCCCTTTTATCTGCCGCGTAGCTGATGCCGGTAGATACGCACTGTCGAAAATATCAGTAGCGCTTGGCGTCTGTTCAAAGGCATGGATGCCATCAAGTTGAGCAATTGATTTCTCAAGTCTAGAATCAATCACACCACCCAAGCCAAGTGCGCGGACTTCGTCAGTGACGATATGGTGGCCAATAGCCATAATCAATCGTTGTAGCTCCACCTCGGCATTGGCATCCTCTACACGAGACAATACATGCTCTACCGCTGCAGTCGGATTGGCAATCGTCTCTTGATAGCCACGCACTGCAGCACGCAAAAATGCTCTCACAGCCCCCGGGTTATTGCTTGCAAATTCTGGATTGACGATAATGGCGTTGCCGTACAAGTCGAGACCGAAATCGCTCATGAGCATCAACGATATGTCATCATCTGGCACACCGTTTTCGCGCAGCGTAATGTAGGAAGTGAAAGAAAATCCTGTAATGGCATCAACTTCACCTTCCGCCAGCATTTTTTCACGTACTGGAAATCCGACATCCTGGATGTCTACCCGATCCTCCAGAATGCCGTTGGCCAACACAAACGCTGGCCACTGGGCATAAGCTCCATCAAATGCAGGCGCGCCCAACACGTGTCCCTCAAGATCGAGCGGCCCGGTGACTCCCAGAGAAGGTCTGCCAAGCACCGCAAAGGGTGGGGCGTTATAAATCATGTAGATAGCTTTCATCGCCACACCGGGATTAGCAGCACGCCAGGTAATTAGCGAATTGATATCTGCAGAGCCCAGTTGGTACTCACCAGATGCGACTTTTGGAATGGAATTGACTGAGCCGGTTCCAATGTCTAATGAGACGTCTAATGCTTCTTCGTTAAAGTAGCCCTTGTCCAGAGACAGGAGCAGGGGCGCCGCTTGACCCTCCCATTTCCAGTCGTTGATAAATCGGATTTGTACCGTGTCTGCGATCGCTGATGTAGTGAGCAACGTCAGCGCAATGACGGATAGGATTCTATTTACCATAGTGAGTCAACGATGCTCTTAGTGCTGAATTCAAGAATTATGGAGTAGACACGTTTCAAACGAAGACACGTGGGTTATTTCAGCGCATTGTCATGCAATAACTGCGATTCAATCCACATTAATGTTGTCTAAATGAGAGTAGCTGACAAAAGAGCTGCGCGTAACCCTCGACGTTACATGTTTACTGCGATTTGTCTAGACACCTTTGGCCGCTTGCTCGCACAGCGACGACAGCCCATTAAGCCTGTCATTCATCTGCCCGCAAGCGTCTGAAAAATTGTCCTCTGCCATGGCTTTGTCCACCACTAGCGGCTCACCAATGCCAATAACAATACGTGAAAACGGGACAGGTATCATGAATGCATCCCAGGAGCGTAATTTCCAGACACGGGTACTGGCATAGGACAGCGGCAGGAGGGGCGCTCGGCTTAATTGGGCGAGCATGGGCACACCTGGCTTGCATTGATAGATGGGGCCAGTAGGTCCGTCAGGGGTCACGATCGGTGAGATTTTCTCTTTTCGAATTGCCGTGTATATTTCACGGAGCGCTTGAGCACCACCTCGAGTGGCCGATCCGCGGATAATATGGACACTGTCTCTGGACAGCATCTTGGAGGCAATATCGCCGTCAGCGGATGGACTGATCAGGTAGCCCAGGTTCAGTTCAGGATGGCGTGCAGCGGTTTCGAGCAAATAACGAACGCCAAAAATCTGTTGCTGATGCCAGTAACACGGAATAAACGGCTCCCTTGATTCGAGCAGGCTTTGCAGGTGCTCCTCACCAATGACATGCTGCACTTTGCACGTTTTCCAGATCAGCTGGATCAACCCCCACACCAGTGGAGGCAATAGTTTGCTTGCGATCTGGCGTCGCCGTTGTTTGAAAGTCAAGTTGTGGGTACCGAGAGGTTCAACGTTGAGCGCAATGATATACTGAGTGTCGTGCGGCTGGTGCTCAAACGCACCAAAACGCAGCCTTAACTGCTGGATTGCTACGCTAACAATGTCCGGACCTTCAGCTTCACCCTCGCCAGAGCTTGCCCGCATCAATGCACCCGGGCCCGATGAGCCTTTCGACATCAATGTCGATGACACAACATTCGGCAAGCTTGGACCTTGGCTGCAAGCGTATGGCGATATCATCGCTATTACGCCCCATAAACGCCGAAAGCCTGCGCTGCTGTTGAACCATCCCGAGCATGTAAAGCAGGTGCTGGTCAGTAATCACAAAAACTACGCTAAAGGTGTGGGTTTCGAGCGGGTTGCCATGTTGTTGGGCAACGGCATCATCGTTAGTGATGGTGATTTCTGGCGTTCTCAGCGACGCATGATTCAGCCGGTGTTCCACAAAAAAATCATTGCCCAGCTTGCGCTCATGATGCAGCGCTGCAACGAGCAAAAACTCGAACAATGGCAGCAAAAAGCAACCGACGGTACCGTCATCGATCTCACTCAGGAAATGAGTGCCTTAGCGCTAGAGGTCATCCTGAGGGCTTTATTCAGTGAGGATCTTGACCGGTTGATTGCAGAGCAGGGCGAGAACCCTTTCACCATGCTGGTAGACGATGTCACACGTGATCTGAAGCTTGCGATGCGTTTTCGCGCTCTCACAAAGCATGTCGCCAGCATCATGCAACAACGCCGTGAGCAAAACCGGATAGAGCTCGATTTCCTCTCCCTGATGATGGAGACCCGTGACAAAGACACCTTGCAGCCCATGTCCGATAAAGCGCTCATTGACGAGGTGATGACCATTATCGTGGCAGGTCATGAAACCACGGCTGGCACACTGAACTGGGCGTGGTACCTATTATCGCAGCATCCTCAGATCGAACAGACTCTGCACGTTGAGGTTGACGCATTGCCTGCTGATCCGGGATTCGATGATCTTGGTGCACTGAGCCATACTCACCGTGTTATCGATGAAACTCTGCGTCTCTACCCACCTGTCTGGCTCTTTTCTCGTAAGGCGATTGAGAGCGATGTTTTCAAACGCTCAAAGGGTAGCGATGTAGACGTACCTGCCGGAACAGACATTTTTCTCAGTCCCTATTTTCTGCACCGCAACGCACAGCACTGGCCCAACCCCGACACATTTGATCCTGACAGATTCAACGACGCTAACATTCGCGAACGAAATCGACATGTGTACTTTCCGTTCTCACTCGGTTCACGCAGATGTATCGGTGAGTTCTTCTCGCTAGTGGATATGCAGCTGCACCTTGGGTTGCTTACCCGCTATATCCGGCTAGAGCATGTTGCTACAGAGCCTGTAGAGATTGAACCTTTGATTAACCTTCGTTCGCGCCACAGCATCATGATGAGGCCGCATAACAGAACACCATGACTGACCATCGCCAATACAACACCCTGCTGGATGTCCTGCAGGATCGTCAGCACAGTGAGCAGAGCATCACGTTCATTGAGGGTCTGGATAACTACCGACAGGTCAGTTTTGCCCAGATGCTTGCGAACGCGCATCAGCGTCTTGCCGCATTTCAGGCGGCAGGCGTTGCGCCTGGGCATCATATGATTCTCCAGAGTGCCGACAATCAGGCCTTTCTGGAAGGTTTCTGGGCGTGTCTGCTCGGCGCAATTGTAGCGGTGCCTGTGGCAGGCGGTAGCAGTGCGGAGCATCGTCAGAAGTTGTTCCGTATTGCACAAACACTCGATAATGCCGCGCTATTTACGGATGAAAAAAACCTGCAACGCATTGAGAGCTTTGCCCGTGAAAATGATCTATCCAGTGAATATAGGTTATTAGCCGCTCGATGCTGTCTGACCGATAATCAGTCATCAACCCAAAGCGCTGTCGTCGCCACACCTACGCCCGACGACACCGCCTTCATACAATTTTCATCCGGTTCCACCAGCACGCCAAAAGGCATTGTGCTTAGCCACCGCAATCTGCTCACCAATACCGGTTCTATCATTGACGGGTCCCTGATGAGTTCGAGCGATCATTTGCTCAGCTGGATGCCGCTAACGCACGACATGGGTCTTATCGGTTTTCACCTCACACCGTTAGTGTGCGATACCAGTCACTCACTAATTCCCACAGATGTCTTTGTGCGCAGACCCGGCATCTGGCTTAGTGAAGCGCACAGAATGCGCGCCACTTTCCTGTGCTCGCCCAACTTCGGTTATCAACATCTATTGAAGTCATTCAAGCCAGAGAAATTTGAAGGCCTTGATCTTTCTTCAGTGCGGCTGTTGTTCAATGGAGCGGAACCCATTTCAGTATCGCTGTGCAGTGAGTTCATGCAAACACTGCAACCTTTCGGCCTGGATAGTCACGCCATGTTGCCGGTCTATGGTCTGGCTGAGGCCAGTCTGGGTGTCACCTTTCCTTCGCTGGATAAACGTTTTACAACTCTGACCCTATCGCGATCCTCCCTGTCTATAGGTGATCATGTGCAAGTGTTGTCTCCGGATGCCAGCACCGGCTCAGACGGCGTCCAGTTTGTAGCTGTTGGTAAGCCTCTTTCACACGTGGAGCTGGATATCCGTAACGCTGATAACACATCCTGCATTGAGCAGATAACGGGTCGAATCTGTATTCGCGGTGCAAACGTGACATCGGGATACTACAAACAACCTGAGCTTAATGCCCAGCTGATCGACAGCGAGGGTTGGCTTGATACTGGTGATCTGGGCTTTCTGTTTGATGGTCAGCTGTATATCACCGGGCGCGCAAAAGACATCATTTTTATTAACGGCCAGAATATCTACCCTCATGATCTGGAAGAAATTCTGGTGCAAGGGCAGTTGATCGAGCGGGGCAAGCTGGCTGTGGCAAGCTATCCCGATCCTGGTTCAGATACAGAAAAACTGCTCGTTTTTGTATTGCACCGCGGTGACATTGCAGAGCTGGATGACATGGCACGTGATATCACTCGCACGCTAGGTACTGAAGCAGGCGTGCGTGTCGATGCAGTAGTCGCGGTGCCCCGAATCCCCAAAACCACCAGCGGAAAAGTACAGCGATTTCAGTTGGTGAGTGACTATGGAAAAGGCGAATTTAAAGCACTCACGCAAGCGCACATTGTCGTAGAAGTTGACGATGCCGCAGCACCGATGGCTACGGATTCGGTTGCTGCAACTGATGCAGAGGCAGAAACAACCGCCTCTCAATTGCTGGCCATCTGCAACACACATGTGGAAGGCATGAGCGTAGTGGCGAGTGACAACCTGTTTGAACTGGGAATAAGCTCGTTAACGCTGGCTGAAATTCATGCATCCATTGAGGACACTTGGCCATCGCAAGTAGACATCACAGATCTGTTCGATTATCCCACGGTGGCAGAACTTGCCGAGTTCCTGGATCAGAAGTCATGAACACAACTGATGGTAGCTGAGACCTGTGACATAGACTTCGCCCGTTACGGCGTGTTGACCCAGCCGGGTGAACGTGAGATTGGGTTCTACTTGCCCGACACCTTTGCAATGCTGCCGTTTGTGTCGGCTCTGGAGCCCTTGCGCGCTGCCAACCGGCTAAGCGGCAAACCTCTTTATAGTTGGAAACTGCTTGGTACAGGGAGTGCCCAGGCGTTCGCCAACAACGGCATGCCCTTCAAGCTGGATGGCAACCTGAATGATATGTCCCAAGGGAGGCTCAGCCGTCTCATTGTCTGTGGCCCACACGAGCCTCACCAATTTGATGATCCCAAAGCCCTCAGAGCTTTGCGCCAATGGGCCAAGCGAGGCACCCAGATTGGCTCGCTGGATTCTGGCAGCCACCTGTTGGCCGATGCAGACCTTATCAAGCAGCGACGGTGCACCATTCACTGGGAGAATCAGCCCGGGATGCGTGAAGCGTTTCCCGGTGTGAATGTCACCGCTGAGCTGTTTGAAATTGACGACGATCTATTCACTTGCGCTGGTGGTACTGCTGCGCTGGACATGATGTTGGCGCTGATAAAACAGGATCACGGCAAACTGCTGGCATTACAACTGGCAGAGCTGTTTATCTCATCTGGCAACCGGCTGGCTACCGACCCGCAGCGACGCAGCATTGTGGAACGCTCTGGCATCTATCATCCCGGTCTTGTGACCTGTATCGAACTGATGGAAACAAACGTCGAGCAGCCTCTGGGAACATCAGAACTTGCTGAGATGATTGACGTCTCCAGTCGCCAACTGGAGCGTCTGTTCCGCACGTATTTGCACACCACGCCCACGCTGTACTATCAGCAACTTCGCCTTAAGGCAGGCTACGAGCTACTGCGCCAAACCACAATGAGCGTTCTGGAAGTGGCATCAGCTTCGGGTTTCTCCTCATCCGACTACTTCTCCAGACGTTTCAGAGTGCAATTCGGTATCTCTCCGACGCAAGCCCGCAAGCGCATTTCTACGTCATAAAATCTACGCAATAAAAATGTTATGTCGTAGACGTAACGCTGCCGCTAAACAGAGCTACTGTCGCTATGCTCTGTCTGAATGTCGTACCGGTATGGAGCGGAGCGACCGCCACGGTTGATACTTGCCAGCGTGCCGCACGTATTGTGCGCAAACACTATATCGCTAGCAATTTGACTCGGGAATCAACCACTGTGGAATCACAAGCCAAAGTTGTCATCATAGGCGGCGGTGTCGCCGGCTGTAGTGCGCTTTACCACCTTACCGAGCGCGGCTGGACAGACTGCATGCTGCTGGAAATGGACGAGCTGACATCTGGCTCCACGTGGCATGCCGCGGGCAACATTCCCACGTTCTCCGGGTCACGCAACATGATTCGGCTGCAGCACTACAGCACCCAGTTGTACGCGAAGTTGTGCAAAGACCCTGAATACCCTATTAATTATCACCAGACCGGTGCTATCCGGCTGGCTCACACCCAACAGCGCATGGAAGAATTCCATCACGTCACCGCCATGGCCAACACGCTGGGCTTAGGCTACGAAATGCTGACGCCTGAGCAAGTGAAAGAGCGTGCTCCACACTTGGAAATTCACGACATTCTTGGCGGTCTCTGGGACCCGAACGATGGCGACATCGATCCCAGCCAGCTCACTCAGGCCTTCGCTCACCACGCCCGTAAACAAGGTGGCGTTATTCACCGTTTTACCAAAGTAACCAGCGTCTGCCGCACGCACTCTGGCCAATGGAAAATCACCACCGACAAAGGTGACGTGTTGGCCGAATACGTTATCAACGCTGGTGGTTACCGCGGCGCTGAAGTTTCTGAGATGAGCGGCAAGTTCCTTCCCATGGTTACCCTCGAGCATCAGTACCTTGTCACTGAACCGATCCCGGAACTTGAAGAAGCCGGTACGCTCATGCCGATGGTGCGTGACCCTGACGACTCCTATTATTTGCGTCAGGAAAAAGCTGGCCTTATCCTCGGACCGTACGAACGAGCCGACGCTAAAGCTCGCTGGACGAACGGCAAGATCCCTGAAAAATTTGCTTACGAACTCTACGCTGATGATCTGGATCGGCTTGAGTGGTACATAGAAAAGGCCTGCGAGCGCATGCCTCTTTTGGGTACTGTGGGTGTGCAGCGCGTTATCAACGGGCCCATTCCTTACACTCCTGATGGCTTCCCGTATGTTGGCCCCGCCAACAATATGCCAAACTTTTTTCACATGAATGGCTTCAGTTTTGGCATCTGCCAAAGCGGTGGAGCAGGCAAGGCCATTGCCGAATGGGTTATCGACGGCAAACCAGCGATGGATCTGTGGTCACTCGACCCTCGTCGCTATACTGATTATGCCGATCAGCCTTATGTCGTGGATCGCGCAATTGAGGTCTATCAGGATGAATACGCGATACATCTTCCGGTCGAGGAAAAGCCGGCAGGCCGTCCACGTCATGTATCCCCAACCTACGATCACTTGGTGGCTAAAGGTGCAAAGTTTGGTGCGCGTGGCGGTTGGGAACGCGCCGTCTGGTTTCCACGCGAGCAGGATACCGCCGAAGATGTGCCGACCTTTCAACGCGGCGTCTGGTTTGATGCTGTGGGTGAGGAATGCCGCAATGTACGCGACAACGTGGGCCTGCTGGATATGTGCGGTTTTACCAAGTACGAATGCAAAGGCGAGGGCAGTGCAGCTTGGCTCGATTCTCTTATTGCGGGCAAGCTGCCGCGCGTTGGACGCTTATCATTATCTTACTGCTGCTTTGCTGATGGTGGCGTCTGGGCGGAGCTGACCATCACCCGCATCGCTGAAGAGCACTTCATGCTGATCTCAGGAGCCGCCGCACGCTGGCACGACATGCAGTGGCTGGAACAGCATTTGCCGGCAACGCCGCACAGCATCGAGCTCACTGACATCACCATGGACTATGGGACCCTCGTTCTTGCTGGCCCTAACTCACGCAAGGTGCTGCAGAAGCTGACGAACAAAGATCTGGCCAATGAAAACTTCCGCTGGCTCACCTACCAGTCTTGTGATGTTGCTGGCGTGGAAGTACGTGCCTTACGCGTTAATTATGTTGGTGAGCTTGGCTGGGAAATGCATATCCCCATGGACAATCTCATGGGTGTCTATGAAGCTTTGCAGGAGGCGGGTGCGCAATATGGTATGAAAGATTTTGGCATGTATGCCATGGAAAGCATGCGCCTTGAAAAAAGCTACCGAGCGTGGAAGGTCGACCTTGACCATGAGTACTCACCTTTGCGTTCAGGCCTCGAGCGTTTTGTCGACCTTGAAAAGCCCGTTGATTTCATTGGTAAGGCTGCTTTGATAGAAGAGGCATCCAAGCCACTGATCGACGTGTTTGTCACTTTGGTCATCGACGATCAGCCGCAGGACGACATCATTGCCAATACAGATGCCATCTACGGCTGTCCCATACATCTCAATGGCGATGTAGTCGGCTATACCACTTCGGGCGGCTACGGCCATCGCACCGAAAAAAGCATTGCACTTGGCTATGTGAAGCCTGAGCTGGCAGTGACAGGCTCAACGCTACTCATTAATATTCTGGGCAACATGCGCCCAGCGACAGTCGTGGCGGAATCCGTTTATGATTCTGGTAATGTTGCACTTCGCAACTGAGGAGCATCGTACATCGCAGCTCATCTACAATAGCCCAGAGCAATCAACAGGATTCAACAGTGAATAATCGAACCATAGGCTCTCTTAGCGTATCCCCAACAGGCTTGGGCTGTATGAACCTGTCGTTTGGTTATGGATCAGTGGAGGAAGACATCGCGTCCAGAGTGCTGCTGGAAGCTCTGGACGCGGGCATTACGTTTTTCGATACGGCTTTTGTGTATGGCTCGGGCCACAATGAATCCTTTATCGGCAAGACGCTCGCCCCGCATCGCAGACGTTTCACCCTTGCCAGCAAATGCGGCATGAGTCGCGATGGCATAGACGGTCGCCCGGCCACCATCCGCAAACAATGCGAAACAAGCCTTAGACGCTTAAAGACTGAGGTTATCGATCTGTATTATCTGCATCGCATGGACGCGCAAGTGCCGATTGAAGAGAGTGTGGGTACTCTCTCCGACCTAGTGCGCGAAGGCAAAGTACAAGAGATCGGTTTGTCCGAAATATCCTGTGCAAGCCTTAAGCGCGCACAAACCGAACACGCCGTAGCGGCCGTACAATCTGAATATTCCCTCTGGAGCCGAACACCTGAACACGGCATGCTGGCGCTGTGTAAAAGCCTGGGTATTACCTTTGTGCCTTTCTCACCTCTGGGCCGTGGCTTTCTAGCGGGCTCGGCTTTGTCTGTAGACGATCTTGAAGAAGATGACCTGCGCTGCACCATCGCGCGCCCTCGCTTCGAACCAGAAGCTTTTGCAGCCAATACCAAGTTGCTCACTGAGTTCAGCGCTATTGCCAAAGAGTACGAATGCACGATGGCGCAGTTGTCTCTTGCATGGCTGCTGGCAGGCGAGGGTGGCAGCATGATTCCGATCCCCGGCACCCGTAGCATCGATCACATGAAAGAGAACGCGGCCTCCGCCAACATCCACTTGAAGCCGGAAACGATAGTTCGTCTGGACGAACTGATTAACGATTCAACCGTACAGGGAACTCGTTATACCACTGAGCGTATGGACTCTACCGATAGCGAGCTAGATGTTGTCATCGAGCAGGACCCGGACGCTGATCCTGACCGGCCTGTGTCGTGATATCGGCCGTGATGCAGACGGTGCGATTCGGAACCTTTGATGCGTAACGCACGGGTCTGGCCACAATGCTCACAATCACGGCGTTATACGAATAATCTGTCCGTTAGTCGAATCATCAGTCAGCAGATATAAGGCACCTTCGGGTCCTTCCCGAATGTCTCTGATTCTTGCTCCGAATTCTATAAACAATGTCTCCACCTCGGTAACTTTTTCTCCTTCAACCACTAGACGTACCACGTATCGAGATTTTAAGGCGGCGACCAATAGATTCCCTGTCCATTGATTAAATAGCTGGCCACCTACCAATGTCATCCCACCTGGCGCGATTGAGGGCGTCCAGTCCCAGGCAGGTACCGCTGTGCCGTCCAATTGAGTGAACGGTGTAACAGCCGCACCTGAATAATCTCGCCCGTTGGTCACCAGAGGCCAACCAAAATTTGCTCCGGGCACCAGCAAGTTAATTTCATCACCACCTGCGGGTCCATGTTCATGCGCCCAGAGCCGCTGATGCTTTTGGTCATAAACAATCGCCTGTTGATTGCGATGCCCGTAACTATAAATTTCAGGCAACGCACCTTTAGTATCAACAAACGGATTATTTTCGGGAATAGATCCATCATCATTTACACGGATAAATTTTCCCAGATGACTGTCCAGAGCCTGCGCCTGTTCGCGATAGTCAAACCCATCGCCCACGCCCATCACCAGCGTGTTGTCCTCCAAAAATGTAAACCGGGCACCGTAGTGAACCGGAGTGTCTTTAAAAGGCTTGGCCGTGAACACAATTTCCGTATCCACCAAGCTGTTACCTTCGAGCCTGGCACGCACAATCCGAGCAGCATTACGTTCAGGACTTCCGTGCGCAAAGCTCAGATAAATCCACCCATTGTCTGCATAATCCGGATGCAAGACCACATCAAAAAGTCCCCCTTGGCTGTCCGCATAAATAGGTGGCAACCCCTGCAGCGGTTCAGAGAGTTTGCCATCACGTAGTTGTCGAAGATTTCCCCCGCGCTCTGTAATCAACAACGCCCCATCTGGCAAAAACGCGATGGACCAGGGATGACTAAGCCCGTCAGCAATAACTTCACTGTTGTATCCCACACTCTCAGCACTCTCAGCACTCTCAGCACTCTCAGCACTCTCAGCACTCTCAGCACTCTCAGCACTCTCAGCACTCTCAGCACTCTCAGCACTTGCAGCCCAGGCAACGCTGTTGCACAGTAAGCCTATTCCTAGAGCCCATAACAGCACCCTAACGAGACGGCGATGAGTAGTCAGACAATTGTTACGCGAAATAGATGGCATGGTCACGGCCGTCGAGTGGTTAACGTGGGGTTGGGCATTATCATCACTTATACGTTAGCAAGTATCGCTCATAGCCATTATGTTGTGGGTCAGATTGAACAGATGGGGGTGGATGTTGCGTTCGCTGATCAACTGCGGATGAGTGTAGGCGATCTCATGGGCCTCTACGCCTATGCGCTAGTGATTGCCATTGGCCTCATCATCGCATGGCCTGTCATGGCAGGCATCCGTCGTGTAACCCGTGCCTCGCGATGGATTGTTTACCCGCTGGGTGGCTTACTGGCGATGGCCACCATCATGGCTGCTATAGCGCTCCTGCCTCCCATGACATTCGTTGCTCCCGCACGTCATTTGTCAGGTATTGCCGGGCAGTGTATTGCGGGGTTTATCGGTGGATTGGCTTTTGCGTGGTTGCAGAGTCGTAGTGCTCGGGCGTCTGGGGCGGCTATTAAGGGGCGATAGAGGATTCGGATTATGTTGAGTTCCGGATCATGTTGAGCCGTTCCGCGAAAGCCAGTCCTTAAATCGTCCAATCCGGCCGTTGGAAAGGAATGCATCTGGATCGCTCGTCCATATTTCTAGAATTCGACCAGATAATAAAATAGATTGCATGCTTGCCGTGTATGCGTTAATCTTTACCCATGATTCGAACATTCGGGAATTCGGCAACTGAAGATTT